>CAYSXO010000066.1:0-13421 GCA_964434995.1 uncultured Sphaerobacteraceae bacterium | reverse complement strand
GGGCTAAGCCGGCCGAGAACAACATTCGCGTCGGTGTTCGTCGCCTCCTCCCCACCACGCTGGTAGGCGGCGGGGCCGGGGTCGGCGCCCATGCTCTGCGGCCCATTGCGGAGGCTGCCGCCCGCGTCGATCCAGGCGACACTGCCGCCACCGGCGCCGATGGTGACGATCTCGATGGAAGGGAACATGATCGGGTAGCCGAACTCGACCGACCACTCGTTGGCGACGCGGACCTCGCCACCGTACATGAGCGAGATGTCGGCGCTGGTGCCCCCCATGTCGAGGCTGATGGCGTTGTCGAAGCCGCACTGGCGGGCGAAGAAGGCGCCGGCCATCGCGCCCGCCGCTGGTCCGGAGACCGCGATCCGCGCCGCGTTGCGCGAGATCGCCTCGGCGGTCATCACCCCGCCGCCGGAATGAAGGACGAGGACATCGCCCTTATAGTCGCCTTCCCGGAGCTGGTCGGTCAGGCTGGCCAGGTAGCGGCTGACCACCGGGGCCAGGCAGGCATTGATGATCGTTGTGCTGAAGCGCTCGTGCTCGAAAACCTCGGGCAGAATCTCGTGCGAGGTACAGACGAAGACGCCCGGCGCTTCCTCTTCGATGATCGACTTCATCCGCGCCTCGTTCGCGCCGTTCATGTACGCGTTGATGAAGGTGACGGCGACCGATTCGTAGCCGCGCTCGCGGATGTTTCGCGCCACTGCTCGCGCCGCGTCGTCATCGAGGCCGGCCAGCACCGTCCCGGCGTAGTCGATCCGCTCGGGAACCTCGAAGCGGTCGCGGCGCTTGACATAGGGTGGAGCGACGTCACTGTAGGCGTCCCACAGGTCCGGCTTGGTGCCGCGGCGAATCTCGTGCACGTCGCGGAAGCCCTCGCTGGCGACGACGGCGGTGCGGGGGAGGCGGCGCGTGATCAGCGCATTGGTGCCGACTGTCGAGCCGTGGGCGAAGAAGGCCATGTCGCTCGGCGAGATCTCCGCCTTGTCGAGCGCGGCCATGATGGCTGCCGCCGGATCGTGCGGGATCGACGCGGTCTTGGCGATGGCCACCCCGCCGGTCTCCTCGTCATGGACGATCAGATCGGTAAAGGTCCCGCCGACGTCGACGGCGACGCGATAACGGCTCATCGAGGGTTTACTCCTTGGTTACCAAACCGCTGAACGTCACGCTGTCGCCCTCGTCGCCTGGGGCTATGGACCCCAGGCTACCTGTCACGAAAGCACCCTGAAGGGCGCTCAAATTTCGGCTCACCTTCAACCCCGTTCAGGAGCCGAAGACCATGCAACCAAAGCCAATCGGGGCCCTTGAGGGTCCTTCCGTTGGTGTAGCCAGGGGTCTTTAGCCCCAGGCGGCCACGCTGCGGCGCTTCCTATGCCCACCGGCCTCAGTCCTCACGCCACCTCGCGCAACGACACAACCTCCACGCCGGCGTCGGCCAACCTCTGCCTCACTACCGTCGCCACCTCGACCGAGTTCGGCGCGTCACCGTGGATGCACATAGTTCGCATGTCGAGCTTCAGTTCGGCGCCATCCTCGGCCGTGCCGCGCTCTTCCAGCGCGATCAGCAGGGCCCGACGTGCGACCTCTTCCGGGTCCCAGGCCCGCTTGCGCCGCTCGACGACGGGGTAACCGTCCGGGTGGTAGGCGAGATCGCAGTACGCCTCGGGGAGGACACGCAGCCCGAGCTCGGCGGCGATGGCCGGCGTCTCCGCGCCCGCCAGGATGACGATCAGGTTCGGGTCGTAGTCGCGGACGGCCGTCAGCAACGACCGGCAGAGCGCCGGGTCCTGCCCGGCCATGCTATAGAGGATGCCATGCGGCTTGACATGGACCAACTCGGCGCCAGCGGCGCGGGCAAATGCGCCCATCGCCCCGATCTGATAGGTGATGTAATCCTGCAGCTCCTGCGGCGTTACCTCGATGCGCCGCCGTCCGAAGCCAAGCAAATCGGGCAGCGCCACGTGCGCGCCGATGTCGACGCCGAGCGCCTTCGCCATCCCGACCACGCGACGCATGATGCTCGGATCGCCGCCGTGGAACCCGGTGGCGATGTTCGCGGTCGGCGCCAGCGGCAGGATGCCCGCGTCGTCCCCCAGCGTCCACCGCCCGTATCCCTCGCCCATATCGCAGTTGATGTTCAGTTTCTTCGGCACCTCAAGCCCCCGCCTGGGGTGTCAGGGTGTCAGGCGAACGCCCCGACACCTTGACACCCCGACACCCTCGTCAAACAGCGCCTCCCGCGCCAACCCGATATCCTCCGCCTCTTCAACGCTCACGGCCCGGAAACGCACGATGTCGCCCGGCTTGCCCTGCCCGACGACGCCAACGTCGGCGCTGATGACGGTGGCGATCTTGGCGTAGCCGCCGAAGCTCGGCACGTCCGCGCCCATCACGATCGGCTCCAGGCCGCTCGGCACCTGTATCCCGCCCAGTGGTGTTCCGTCGTCCACGATGTTGGAGGGATCGGCCCCGGCCTGCTCGATCAGGTAGTCGGGGCGGGGCAGAAACTCGAGCTTCGGGCCGATGTAGCGGCAGCCCATGCGGTCGGAGATCGGGGAGAGCTTCCAGTCAACGGTGAAGAAGGTCTCGATGCTCTCCGGCGTAAAGAGCTCGTCCTGCGGCCCGAGAACGACGCGCACCGTCCAGGGCACGGCGTGCGCCGGCCGTTTCTCCTCCGGCCAGGTGCGGCCAATCAGGTCGTCCAGAGGCCGCGACGGCTCGCCGATCCGAAGCAGGTCGCCAGTCTTGAGGATGCGCCCTTCGACCCCGCCCACCCCCGCACGGATGTTGGTCGCTTTGCTGCCGAGAAACGCCGGAACCTCGATGCCGCCCGCCACCGCCAGGTAGGCGCGCACCCCCAGCCGGGGCGCCTGAAAAGCAAGAACATCACCCTCGCGCACGAGAGTCGCTTGCCACATCGGCAGCGGAGCGCCGTTCAGGGTCGGCGTGAGGTCGCCGCCAGTGACGGCGATAACGTGATCGGCGGTGGCGCGCAGGCGGCAGCCGAAGAGCAGAATCTCGAGCCCTGCATCGCCCGGATCGCGGCCGACCAGATAGCGCCCGCCCGGGTTGTTACCGACGAGCAGATTGCCCACGCGCAGGGCAAAGCTGTCGAAGGCGCCGGAAGGCGGCATGCCGGTGTGCAGATAGCCAGGCCGGCCGAGGTCCTGCACGGTCGTCTGCGGACCGCCAGCGAGCACTTCCAGCATCAGACCGCTCCCGCCCGCGCCGCGTCGAGCCGCGCCAGATAGTCGTCGAGCGAATACTCGCCCTCCTGAATGTCGTAGCGATAGTCGCCGCGCTCGTATTCCTCGCGCAGCGCCTGGTACTCCGTCTCGCCGATCGGCACGTAGCGATGCCGCTCGCCCGCGATCGGCAACACCGGGCTGTCTCGGAAGACCTGGTTGCGCTGCAACGGGTCGTAGAGATCGACTGGGGTGCGTCCGAGGAGCTGGTAGCCACCAGGGCTGCGCACCGGATAGAACGAGGTGATCTTTCCGGCCAGGCAGAGCGTGCGCTCATCGGTCCATTGACGGGGCCGAGGATACTTCGGGGCGGTGATGGAGAAGGCCGGGTCGAGCGGCAGCGCCTGGTAACAGCCGGGCTGGAACCCGACCGAGGTCACCCACCATTCCGTGCCGGAATGGGCGGCGATGACTCCCTCGATGGTCGTGTTATTGATTTCTGCCAGATATTCCATGTTGTTCGGCGCCCCATGCGCCTTCGCGCACTCCGCCGACCAGGGATCGTCGTACCAGAAGGGGATGGTCACCAGCCGCGAGGGCGCGTGGCGCAGCTTCGTCGCCTCCTCTTCGCGCTCGCGCAGGGCATCGATCAGCGCGGCCTGACGGATGATGGCCGAGTCGTAGGCGATCATCAACGCCCGGTTTGAGGGAACCGTCTCCATGACCCCCGCGATCGGCTGCTCCGCCAGCGAGAGATTGAGGCCGATGACACGAAAGTTGAGCGCCAGATGCAGCTCGTCGCCGAACTCGACATCGACAAACGAGTCCCCCAGTGGGCGATAGATGGGCTGGTCATAGAACATGGGGCAACCTTGTCATGCCGCGCCGTGTCATCCTACGTACCGCGACACGGTCTACATGTGTCATTCCGAGCTTGCGAGGAATCTCGTCGTTACCGCGAGCGAAGGCGGCTTTGGGGCGAGACCCTTCGCTCCGCTCAGGATGACACCCGCGTGTGGATAACTCTCTGGCGACCCTCATTCCCCCACCGCCTCCAGGATCGGCGCCGCATTCCTCCGCTCCGAGCGGACCAGGAAGAAGATGTAGATGGCGATCAACCCGAAGGAGAGGAGCGTCGTCAGCGTGCCGAGCGCGTAGAGCGTCGGCGTGATGCGCGTGGTGACTGAGGCCATGATCATCACCGGCAGTGTCTGCGTATCGAGCGTCGTCCCGGTCAGGAGCAGGCTGCGCTGGAACTCGTCGAGCGAGAGGGTAAAGCCGAAGAGGAGCGAGCTGAGGATGAACGGCTGCAGCACCGGCAGCGTGACATACCAGTACGCCTGGATCGGATTGGCCCCGAAGACGAGCGCGGCGTCTTCCAGGTCGAGATCGAAGCGGTTGAACCCCATCAGGAAGATGATCAGGCAGAAGGGCAGCGTCCACATCACGTGCACGGCCAGCGTGCTCGTCTTCCAATCGGGCGTGACTCCCATCCGGTTGAGGACCAGGAAGAGGCCGAGGCTGACCGTGATGCCCGGCACAATGATGCCGAGCAGCCAGAGGTAGAAGACCGCGCTGGAGCCGCGAAACGGCTTGCGGAAGGCGTGGGCAGCCAGGAGTGCCATGATGGTGGTGAGGATGGCGACCACAAACGCCAGGATCAGCGAGCGGCCGAGCGCGCCAAGATAGTTGCCGAGGAACTCGCCAACGTCGCTGAACTCGGTCGTGGCGCCGGGGTTGAAGAGCTTCCACCACCAGATCGTGCTGGGGCTCCCTTCGGCCATGGGGAAGGTATGCCCGCCGCGCGGCCCCTGTAACGAAAGGATGGCCATGATGACGAAGGGGAAATAGAGCATGACCAGAATGAACCCGAGATAGATGCGGAACAGCCCGCTCGACAGATTGAATCGGTTCATCCCATGCACCCTTACCGTCTCGCCAACTCACTCACGACGTCAGACTTCGGACTCACGACTCGCCATCAAATCCTCCGGATATCGAAGAAGCGCAGCATGATCCCCACGATCGCCAGGGTGATCACGATCAGCGCCACCGCCACGGCCGACGCCCCGGCGAACTGGAAGACGTCGATCTGCCGCTGGATCGTCCCGGCCAGCATCGGGCTTTGCGCGCCGCCGATGGCGCGCTCGGTGAAGAACTCGGCCAGCCCCAGCACGACGACGAAGAGCGACCCCGCCATCAGGCCAGGCAACGTCAGGGGAAAGACGACCTGGAAGAAGGTCCGCCACGGGTTCGCGCCGTAGACCGCCGCCGCCGACATGATGTCCTCATCGATCCGCTGCATCGAGAAGTAGATGGGGCCGATCATGAAGACGATGAAGAGGAACCAGAGCGCCACCATCATCGAGAATCGCGAGTAGAGCAGGAACTCGAGCGGTTCCTGGGTAATGTGCAATCCCATCAGCACCTGATTGACTACCCCCTCGCGCCCGAACATGGGGAGCCAGGTGATCGTCCGCGTCAGGTAGCTGGTCCAGAAAGGCGCGATGAACAGCAGCAGCAGGGCCGATTTCCAGTAGGGGCTCTTGATTACCCGCCAGAGCGCGTACGACACGGGATAGGAGAGGAGGATCACGCCGATCAACAGCATGACCACCACCTGCAGGGTCCAGAGGGTGATGCTCCAGAAGGATGATCCCGGCTTCAGCAGGTTCTGGTAGTTGGCGAGTGTGTACTCGGGGCGCAACCCGGTGAAGCCGGAGGTCCAGAAACTGAAAACGATGATGCTGATCAGCGCCGTGCCGACGGTCACCAGCATCCAGAGGGTGCCGGGCAGCAGCAGGAGGCCGGTGGTCAGCGCCGGCTTGCCATGCAGCGCCTTGACGATCCTGCCGGAGAGGGTGCCGGGTTTCTGCTCGACCGGCTGAGCAGCCGTGCCGATGGGTTGGATGTCCGTTGCCTGCATACGCCCTCACCTTACGAGGGTGATGGGTGACGGGTGATGGGTGATGGAACGAGCCGAGACATCGAAGGGCCGACCAGCCGGCCTGTCCTCCACCGTCAGTCCTCTCGCCTTCAACCGATCACCCATCACCCATCATCCATCACCCGCCGTTAGGCGCTGAGAAAATCGTTCCAGCGCGTCGCGTAGTAGTCCGGGTCGTCCGGCCAGGTCATCCAGTGCATCAGGTTGGCCCAGCGCGTGTCGTAGGCGCCGGTGTCGCGGCCAGTCAGCGGCCAGCCTTCCTTTGGCTCCGGGCTCGACCCGCCCTGATACCACCACTCGTAGTCGGTGAATTCCTCGCTGGTGTTGCGGGTGCTCTGCAGGTAGACATCGCAGGTCGTCGTCGGGGAGTAGTAGCCCTGCGCGGCCACCTGCGAGCCCCACCACCCCTCGAGGCAGAAGTTGATGTAGTCGAGCGCCGCTTCCAGATTCGGGGTGTCCTTCTGGACCGCAATCCCGTGGTACCAGGCAGTGAAACCCTCCTCCGGGAAGGCGTACTTGCAGACGACGTCCTGCTTCTTGACGTCCTCCACCACCGGGTTCCAGGCATCGGCCATCCAGATCTCGCCGGAGGCGAGCAGGTTGACGCACTGCCCGTAGTCTTCCCAGATGGCCCGGAACTGACCCGCCTTCTTGCGCTCGATCATGAAGTTGATCACCTGATCGAGCTCTTCGTGCGTCATGTTGTCGGTCCGCGCGATTTCCAGCTGCCCGGACTTCTTGAGATAGCCGGCCACCCAGCCTGGAGTGAGCAGGCTGTCATTGAGGATGGCCACCTTCCCCTTGTACTTGTCGTCGAGGAGAGCGCCCCAGCTCGTGATGTCCTCCCCGATCAGATCGTAGCGATAGCCGATCGAATCACAGTTGTAGAACTGCGGCACCAGCTTGAACTCGGTCTGGTTGTCCGGATCGACCCAGACCTCCGTCAGCGGATAGCCGCTGACCGGGTCGTAGCCAAGCGCCTCCTTGCTGGTATAGGTGTCGCGGGCATACTTCCACGGGACGACCTTGTCAACCGGAATGGCCTGCAGCAGCCCGGTGTCCCAGAGCGCCGCGTTGCGGTTGGCATTCGTCTCGTTGGTATCGTAATTCTGCGCTCCTCCCGCCAGCCACTCCGTGATCATCGCCGTCAGTGTCGTCACCTTGCCGGAGGTGGAGTGCCCGGTGCGGCGCTCGAACTCATTCAGAAAACGGTCCTGAACCGAGACGCCAAGGCCGATGGTGCGCACCTGCAATCCGGTTGGCAGGGCGCTCTGGTCCTCGGCCAGCGGCTCCCAGCGGTACTTGCGCGGCGACCGCGCCTCGAACGATGGCTCCCACTCCGGAGCGTTCGGATCGATCGTTGGATCTTCCTGCGCCACGGCCGTGCCCGGTCCGCCGATCACGGTCAGCCCGGCTAGCCCTGCCACGCCAAGCGCCGCGCCCATCTGCAACCCGGTCCGTAGCATCTGCCGCCGGTCGAATTGCTGGGCTCCCAGATTCCCGAGGATATGATTCCCGCCGCGAACGTTGTCCGACATGCTGGACCTCCTGGCATCTGCTCCGTGCGCTGCCGGATCCGTTCCGGCCGCGATCTCGGCCTAGTTCTCCGGGAGAACGAAGCCGTCGCCGGCATCCCAGCCGACGCGCAACGTCTCCCCGTGCCTGGGCGCCCGGTGGCGGAGCAGGCTTTCGTGCTGCTCCATCTTGACCAGCGCCCCGGAGGGCAGCGAGAGCGCGATGGTGCTCAGGCTGCCCGTGTATTCGATGGCCCGGACGACCGCCTCCAGTTCGTTATCGGCGTGCCGGTCGGCCTCCAGCCACTGCAGGCGATCGGCGCGAACGACGAAGCTGAGGTTGTCACGACGCGCATCGCCATTGGCCACAACACGCAGGTCGCCCGCCGCCGTCCTGACCGTTACCCGGCCATCATCCCGGCTGACGACAGGCCCCTCGAAGATGTTGTTCGTCCCCACGAACTGGGCAACGAACCGCGTTTGCGGCGTCCCGTAGATGTTGGCGGGAGCATCAACCTGCTCGAAGCGGCCCTCGTTCATCACCACGATGCGGTCAGCCATGGCCAGCGCCTCGCCCTGATTGTGGGAGACGTGGATGAACGTAATGCCGAGTTGCTGCTGCAGCGACTTCAACTCGCTCTGCATCTCGATGCGCAGCCGCGCATCGAGTGAGCCGAGCGGCTCATCCAGGAGAATCAGGGCTGGCTCGACCACCAGCGCGCGCGCCAACGCCACCCGCTGCCGCTGTCCGCCGGAGAGCTGCCCAATGCGCCGCCGGGCGAACCCCTCCAGGCCGACGGTGCGCAGCGCCCGCTGCGCCCGCTCGCGCCGGGCCGATTTATCGACGCCGCGCATGCGCAACCCGAACTCGACATTGCCTAGCACGTCGAGGTGCGGGAAGAGGGCGAAGCTCTGGAAGACGAGAGCCACGTTCCTCTCATAGGGGGGCACGCCCTGCATCGCCTGCCCGCGAATAATGACCTCGCCGCTGTCTGGCTGGTCGAGCCCGGCGATCATTCGCATGGTGGTCGTCTTGCCGCAGCCGCTGGGGCCGATTACCGAGACGAACTCGCCGGTCTTCACCGCCAGATTCACGTTGTCGACGGCAACCACATCGCCAAATCGCTTCGTGGCGTTTCGCAACTCGACGTCGTAGCTTTCCATGCGCCCCTCCGCGCGGCCCATCGGCCGCCGCGGCCATTCATCAGAACGTGGACGGCGTGTTCCCGCCCAGAAACATCGTCACATCCTGCGCCAGGTTCGCGAAGCGATGCTCGTCGGTACTCGCGAACGACAGGCAATCGCCCGCCTCCAACCGGAAGAAGGCATCGTCCAACCAGACCCCGAGCGTGCCGGTCAGGACATACCAGAATTCATCGCCCTCGTGGCGATACGATCCGCCGCTGCTGGCGCCAGGAGCCAACTCGAAGAGGTGCAGCTCAATGGCCCCGTCATGCGGGGTCAGCAGGGAGACGCCTACGCCCGGATCGCCCATGGCGATCACTTCCGCCTTGCCTACCCGCACCAGACGCCGCCGAGGCTCGGGCGACGGGCCGTAGAACGACAGGATGTTGGCGCCGTAGGCCTGCGAGAGCTTGAGCAAGCTGGCCACGGAGGGCCGGGTGTAGCCATTTTCGACCGAGCTGACGTACGACGCCGAGAGCCCGGTGCGCTCGGCCGCCTGCCGCACCGTCAGCCCGAGCTGACGCCGGAGCGACCGCAGCCGCTGCGCGACGCGTCGCTCGGCCGTCGGCTCGGCGGGCGTATCGGCCACGCCATTTTCGCGCTCGTGCAAGAGGTGCTGAATCTCCCGAAGGGAGAGCCCTTCGCCATCGCGCAGCGTTCGGATCTCGCGCAGGCGCTCACACTCCCTGGCGGCATACCAGCGCCGGCCCCAGCCATCGCGCCACGGCGAGGACAAGCCGGCAGCCTCCCAGGCCCGCAGCGTCGAGGGACTCAGCCCAATCGCCTTTGCCGCCGCGCCGATGCTCAACGCCTCATCCGCGGACGCCGAAGGAGCGGCCTGGCCCGCGTGCCGCGCCATGGTGGCGCTCAGGCGTGGAGGGCGCGTGGAGCGAGCCTCGCGCCAGCTGGCGCGCACTCGCGAAAATGGAACGGGGTTCGCACGGCGTTTCGCCCTCCTCCACTCTTGAGTTCTTCAGGTGGCGCTACTGTACGGAGTTCAGTAGGGGGTGTCAACAGAGGGACAGAGAGAACGACATGTGCCCGGCAACCAGGTCAGGCCGTGTCATGAGCTCGCGCTTTTCTCCCCCAAAATGGCGTGCGGCCCCCGGTGGCCTCGATCTCGCTCGTCGCCACTGCCTCGAATACCATCCACGGGCCTCTCAACGTCACTGTTACCTTTTCGATCCTCACCTGTTTACCCTGACAGAGAACCAGCTATCCAGGATGCGTCGTTGCGTGAGCTGGGGGTTGAGCCGTGGTGGCCGTCCATCGCCGCATAGAGCCAGGAGGGGCGCGTGCCGACGCGGCCGACCCCGGCATCCCGGCTCCCTCGCTCGACCGGCAGGCATTCACCGCCCTCTATGAGAGCTACTTCACGCCGATCTATCGCTATTGCTACGCCCGCCTCGGCAATCAGCAGCGGGCAGAGGATGCGGTGCATCGGGTCTTCATCCGCGCACTGGAGGCGTTTGACCGCTATCACGACGTTGGCCGTGCCCAGCAATGGCTCTTCGTTATCGCCCACAACGTGGTCGTTGACGAAGCGACGCGCCGCACGCCCTCTCCGATGGAGGGGATTAGTGACATGCCCGATCCGGCGGCATCGCCAGAGACACTCGCCCTCGCTGCCGCCGAGAGACAGGCACTGCGCGCGGCGGTCGCCCGTCTCCCGGAGGATCAGCGCCGGGCGATTGAACTGCGCATCTCCGGGTTGACGGGGCGGGAGGTCGCGGTCGAGATGGGGCGCAGCATTGAAGCGGTGAAGATGCTCCAGCACCGAGCGATTGACCGCCTGCGCGCCGACCTGGATGGCACGCGGAGAGGAGGGCGCAATGGAGCGTGACAATCTCCCGCGCGCCGACGCGCTCAATGACCTTTGGGACCATTTCGCACTCGGTCAGGCGCCGATGAATGCCCGCACCGTCGAAGCCGGCGTTGCCGAGCTGCTCGGGCGTCTGCAGGCGCTCGGCGATCCGCCTGAGATGGACTCGGCTCGCGAGCGAGTCTGGCAGGACCTTCAACAGCACCCTCGATGGAAGGAGGCAGGCATGACAGGAAGCGCCATGGCCGCGAACTCGCGTGCGGTCTCGCCCCCGCGTGCACCACTATCCGCCTGGTCCGTGCCGGGGTCACGCTCGCTCCAGGCGCCAGTGAGAAGGTATGCCGCGCGCTGGGCGCTGACCCAGCTCGCCACGGCGGCGCTCGTTCTCCTGGTGCTCGCTGGCAGCCTTATGGCGATAGGTCCGCTGCGGTCAGGAATTCCCAGGTGGCTCGCCACGCTTCCGGCCATCAGCGGCGCCCCGACCACTCAGGCCGGGGTCGTCACCGAGACCTTGATCGACGCATCGAACGTATCCCTGCCCAACGGCCCAGCGACAATCTACGCGATGGTCACTGAACTCCAGCCGGGAGTCTCCAGCACCCTGGGCGGACAGGTGGGGGCGATGCACTACCGCGTCGAACAGGGCGCCGTGCTGATCACGCACTCAGGCGTGGAGCAGATCGTCCACGCGGGTGAGCAGTGGGGTGCTCCGGTGAACGGCGAAGCGGCCTTCGAAAACGTGGGCGAGGAGGTGGCGCGGATCGTCGAAGTCGACGTCCTTGACTCGATCGCCACCTCCTCGATCGAGGCCAACTATGCGAGCAAGTTTTCCGACCCTCAAGGAGGGACGGACAGCTTCGTGATCCAGGCGGGGGGCGACCTCCCGGGGGGTACGGCCCAGGTGGTCCTGGAGCGCCTCTCGTTCCCACCTGGCGCCGCGCTATCCCCCTACATCAAGGACCATTTCCAATGGCTCGGTGTCGCCGAAGGGCGCGTTGGGGTCACGCTGGAGGGCGATCGACGTCCCTTCCGCTGGGACCCCGGTGAGGAGCGGACCTTCGGCCTCTTCGAGTCGCTGCCCGCGATCGTGCCGGGAACCGAGATGACGCTACGCAACGCGAGCGATGACCCGCTCATTCTCTTCCGCGTGACACTGACGCCGAGCACTGATGAAGAATCCGCGGCATCGACGCCAGCCGCGGAATAGCGAGACCACCCGAGGCGACGCGACCAGCATAGGTGCTTGAAGTGGTGAACCCGATGGCATGAGTTCACTATCGGGTTCACCAGGAATTTCGGACTGACCAGGCAAGCATGATCTGGTATTTGTCGTCGTCGCTCTACGCGCCCGGCGTAGCAGAAGCAGGTGTCCCAGAAACACCATCCCGCGAGACGGCGATCCCCACGGCGGTGAGCGGCGATTGCAGCGAATTGCCAGCCATGTCGATAGCGCCCACGCTCACCTGCAGTTCGGCGCCTGCCGGCGGCGCAGGAAGGGTGGCCCGGAAGAGATCGCCGCCGATGAACGTCGCCTCCGCGCGCATTTGCTCGCCACCGTCGAGCTTCCACTCGATGAACGCCCCGCCTGGCGCAAGCCGTGGGCCGCCATCCGTGGTGGCGTTGTCGCTGAGGGCGAAGACGATGACGGCTGACTCGCCTGAACTGCTCGTAAGTACCGGTCCAAACCGCAGCACTGGCGCCCGGCTGTCGGCAGGAGCCGGGGCGATGCCCGCGTAGACGCGGTTCACCTGAGGCAGGCTCTCGCCCTGCGCGGTGACGGCATCGAGGACCGCATCGCCGTTGAGATCACCCAGCTCCATGGAAAGAGATGGATCGACCAGGACAGGGAATGCGTCGAGCATTGCCGTGAAGTGCCCGGAGCCGTCGTTGACGAGCACCCGATCATTCCCTTCGAGCGCGGCGATCACCGCATCGAAGTCGCCGTCCCCATCGACGTCGGCGCAATTGATTTCGTGGTCGTCCCCGGCCGGGTTGCCCGTGATGCGCTGATCGCTTTCGTCGCTGAACCGGCCTGTGCCGTCGTTGATCAGCAGTTGCTCAGCGCGGTCGAGGCCAGCGTTGTCGACCCAGAGATCGAGGTCACCGTCCGCGTCGATATCGCATGGCTCGACGTCATAGCTCATGGCGCTCGGCTTGGCCGGAAGCCGCGCTTCGGTCGCATCGCGGAAGGTTCCCGCGCCATCGTTGATCCAGAGAAGATTGCGCCCGTCACGGTTGTTGAGAATCAGGTCGAGATCGCCATCATTGTCGACATCGAGCACATCGACATCGACGGGGGCACGTCCGGGGAAATCGGTCCCTGCCGGCAGTTGGCCGGTCGCATCCGAGAAACGACCGGCGCCGTCATTGAGATAGAGGTGGGCCGTCCCCTCGCTGACCGGCGGCACATCACCCCAATCGGTCACGACCAGATCGAGATCGCCATCGCCATCGAGGTCGCCAAAGCGGGTGGCCCCGGCCCGTGA
Organism: uncultured Sphaerobacteraceae bacterium; assembly: GCA_964434995.1. Lineage (GTDB taxonomy): Bacteria > Chloroflexota > Chloroflexia > Thermomicrobiales > UBA6265 > JACCXM01. Next base: position 279 of record CAYSXO010000066.1, on the reverse strand, counting down.
GGCGAGCCCTTCAGGCAGCCGCTGCGCCGCCTCGTCGACGAAGACGCCCTGCCCATCATTGATGAAGAGGGCATCGATTTCGTCCCAGCTTCCGGGAGCATAGAGATCGAGATCCCCGTCGCCGTCAACGTCGCCGATGGCCACCTGGCGCACACGGCTCGTGAATCCGCCCACGGCCTCACCCGAGACATCTATAAAGATCGGATCCTCGCCAGTTCCCTGGCCGTCATTGCGGTAGACAACCAGGGGTTGCAATCCCGCCTCGCCGCCACGTTCGAA
>CAYSXO010000065.1:1522-17128 GCA_964434995.1 uncultured Sphaerobacteraceae bacterium | reverse complement strand
CACTCAACGGCGGGCCGCAAATGGTGGAGATCAGCCGCGATGGGCGGCGCATCTACTTCACCAACTCGCTGTACTTGCCGTGGGACGTGCAGTTCTACCCCGAGGGCATCCAGGGCTGGATGGCCAAGCTGGATGTCGATCCCGAGGGCGGCATCGCCTTCGATCCCGATTTCTTCGTCGACTTCGGCGACCAGCGGCCGCATCAGGTCCGCCTGCAAGGTGGCGACGCCTCCAGCGACTCCTACTGCTTCCCGTAGGTCACGCGGTGCGACGGCAGGGCGCCGGCGCCCGGCGGAGCATTGGCAATGAGTGCATTCACCCACGCGTGGCCCTGGCTAACCGTGGCGCTCCTGGGCGCGTTCCATGGGGTGAACCCGGGCATGGGGTGGCTGTTTGCAGTCGCCCTTGGGTTGCAGGAGCGCCGCGGGAGCGCGGTAGTCGCCGCAATAGGGCCGATCGCCCTGGGTCATGCCCTCGCTGTCGGCATGATCGCTCTTCCCGTTGGCCTGTTGGGGCTCTTCATCCCGTCGCGGGTCTTGCTGGTCCTGGGCGGTGTGGTCCTCCTTGGCTTTGCGGCCTTCAAGGTCGCCACGCGCTTCCGCCACCCGCGTTGGGTGGGCATGCGCGTCAGACCGCATGAGCTTGTGTTCTGGTCGTTCCTCATGGCGACGGCGCACGGCGCTGGCCTCATGGCGGCCCCGCTGCTCATCGCCCTCGGCGGCGGGACCGCCGTAAACTCGATCGCCACTGGCCACGCTGGTCATGCGCATCACCTGAGCGCTGGCGCTGGCGACCTCACACTCCTGGCTGCCGCGGTCGGCCTCCACACGGCGGTCATGCTCGCCGTAATGGCACTCATCGCCCTGGTCGTCTACGGCAAGATCGGGGTCGAGATCCTGCGCCGCGCCTGGATCAACCTCGACCTGATCTGGGCTGGCGCGCTGACCATCGCCGGCGGACTGACCCTGGGCCTCGGCCTGCGGGCGTGAGTCGGAGGTCGGAAGTCGGAAGTCGTGAGACGGCCAGACGGCCAGACGGCCAGAACGGACATCCGCCAATAGCCAATAGCCAATAGCCAACAGCCAACAGCCGATCGCCATCCGCCCCGTATACTCTCCCCATGTCCCGCCGCACCTCGCCGCGCCAGAATGGACAGGGTTCCCCGGCGGATGTGCCGGAAGCGGCGCGTGAGACGCTCGTTCCCTCGCGGCGGCAATATCTCGACCTGAAAGCGCAGCACCCCGGCGCGATTCTGCTCTATCGCCTGGGCGATTTCTACGAGACGTTCGACGACGATGCCCGGACGCTGGCGCGTGATGCGCGGGTGGCGCTGACCTCGCGCTCCTTTGGGCGCTCTGGCCGCTCGCCGATGGCCGGCATTCCCCATCACGCGCTCAACCACTATCTGGGCCGGCTGTTGGCCGCTGGACATACGGTGGCCATCGCTGAGCAAATGAGCCCGCCAGGGCGCGGCCTCGTCGAGCGGGCCGTCACGCGCGTTCTCTCTCCCGGCACCGTCTCCGATCCGGCACTGCTGCCGGCCGGGGAGAACCGCTATCTGGCGGCGGTGCAGCGGCTGGGCGACCGCTGGGGCATGGCCTGGGTCGATGTCAGTACTGGCGAATTCGCCATCGCCGAGCTGTCTGGTGAGGACACCGCCCGCATGGCGGAGGAAGTGGCGCGCCTCAATCCGGCTGAGACGCTGATTCCCGACGATGCGCCGGAGCCTCCCGGTGGCGCTCGCGTGCCGGGGCATGTTACCCGCCTCGAATCATGGCGCTGGTCGCCGGATCGGGCGGCAGAGTTGCTCTGTGCTCATTTCCGGGTGCGCTCTCTGGCCGGCTATGGTTGCGCGGGGATGCCGGCGGCAGTTGGCGCGGCGGGCGCGGTGCTCGCCTATCTGGAGCGGACCAACCCGGCATTGCTGGCTCTTCTGACCGGCTTGCGCGTCGAGCAGCCGGGCCGCTGGGTGGGGCTCGATGCGGCCACGCGACGCAACCTGGAGCTGACCCGCTCGCTCGGCACCGGTGGCTCGCGCGGCAGCCTGCTCGGCGTGCTGGACCTGACGCGGACGCCCATGGGCGCGCGGACCTTGCGGCGGTTGGTTGGTCAACCATTGTGCGACCTCGAGGAGATCGGGCGGCGGCAGCGGGTCATCGGCGCGCTGGTTGCCGCGCCGGGCGCACGGGCGGCGCTAGCCGATACGCTGTCGGCGATAGGTGACCTGGAGCGGCTGCTGGGGCGCATCGCCGGCCGCGGCGCAGGGCCGCGCGAGTTTCTTACCCTGGCGGCTGCCCTGCGCCTGATCCCGGAGATCGAGGAAATCCTGGAGCCGCTCGGCGCCGTGTTATCGGCGGCCAGCGACGGCTGCCCCGATGTGCTCGCGTTGCTCGACTCGGCCGTCGTCGAAGATGCCGGTGGCGCGGCCAGCATCCGGCCTGGCTTCGCCCCCGATCTGGACGATGCGATTGCGGCGGTGCGTGGCACGCGGGAATGGCTGGCCGCGCTGGAGGGGCGGGAGCGCGAGCGGACCGGAATTCGCTCGTTGAAGGTCGGCTTCAATAAGGTCTTTGGTTATTACATCGAGATCACGCGCCCGAACCTCGGCCTGACGCCAGCCGAGTATGTGCGGAAACAAACGATCGCCAATGGCGAGCGGTTCGTCACCGTGCCGCTGAAGGAGGCCGAAGCGCGTGTCCTGGCCGCCGATGAGGAGATCGCCGCCCGGGAGCGGGAGGCGCTGGCCCGGCTCTGCGACCTGGTGCTGGCCGCGGCGGGGCGGCTCTCGGCGGCGGCGCGTAGCCTGGCCGAGCTCGATGCCCTCCTCTCGCTGGCCGAGGCCGCGGCTCGCAATGGCTGGGTCGCGCCAGAGGTCGATGAGGGCGACGAGCTGCAGATCGTGGGCGGGCGACACCCGGTGGTCGAGGCCCATTTGGGCGGCGAGCCATTCATCCCGAACGACTGTCTGCTGGGTGAGGCCCCCGGCTCCAGAGATCACATGGGAAGAGATTGGGTTGATGGACCGTTGCGGTCGCCGGCATTCGCCCTCACCCCTGACCCCTCTTCCGACGCGAGGGGAGCGGGGAGCGATGAGGGAGGCAGCGTTGCCTGCCGGGGGCGCGGTCGTAGCCACGACGATCCTGGGCACAGGCCCTTCCCCCGCGAGGCCTCCGGTGGAGGCGGGTCTGGGGAGGAGATCCCGCGCCAGTTGATCGTCACGGGCCCGAACATGGGTGGCAAGAGCACGTTCTTACGTCAAGCGGCGGTGATCGTGCTCTTGGCCCAGATTGGGTCGTGGGTCCCGGCGGCGCGGGCGCGGGTTGGGCTGGTCGATCGCATTTTCACCCGGGTCGGGGCGCAGGATGACCTGGCGCGCGGGCATTCGACCTTCATGGCCGAGATGGTGGAGACGGCGGCGATTCTGCATCAGGCGACCTCCCGTTCGCTGCTGATTCTCGACGAGGTCGGGCGCGGCACCGGAACGGACGACGGCCTGGCCATCGCGCGAGCCACGCTGGAGGACATCAGCCGGCGCATCGGAGCGCGCGCACTCTTCGCCACGCACTACCTGGAGTTGACCGGGATCGTTAACGAGTTGCCAGGGGTCGAGAACGTGCACGTCGCCGCGCTGGAGCGGGATGGCCGCGTCGCCTTTCTCTACCACGTGCAGCCTGGAGCGGCGGGCCGCGCCTACGGCATTCAGGTAGCGCGGCTGGCTGGGTTGCCGCCGTGGGTCGCGGACCGGGCGGAGGCGCTGCTCGGGCAACGGCCCGCCATCGCGCTCCCTCCTGTCCCTGCCCCGGCTGGACTGGATAGCGGGCGGTCCATCGCCGAGGAGACCCCGGACTGGCCCGTTCAGGCGCGGCTCCCCGGCGTGCCCGCGCCAACTCCGGCTGAGCGCCTGGCAGCCGCGTTGCGCGCGCTCGACCTTGACGCGCTCACCCCGCGCGAGGCGCTCGCGTGGTTGTGGGAGCAGCAGGAACGACTACCCGATTCAGCATCTCGACATGGAATAGGAGAGGAACTGGCCGAGTGACCGCAACGATTACTGATGTCATGACTGCACATCCGCGCCGCATCACCCTCGAGCGCATCGAGGCGGCGGCGGATGCGATCGACCCCGCCTTTCTGCACACCCCGCAGTGGGTCTGCGAGCCGCTGCGCGATGCGCTTGGCGCGCGGATCGTACTGAAGGCGGAAACACTCAACCCGATCCGCTCCTTCAAAGGGCGCGGCGCGGACTGGCTGGTGCAGAACCTGCCATCTGGCTCTGCCCTGATATGCGCCTCGGCCGGGAACTTCGGACAAGCCATGGCCTATGCCTGCCGGGCGCGTGGCGTGCCGCTGACTGTCTACGCCGCGGAGGGGGCGAATCCGCTCAAGATCGACCGCATGCGCGCCATGGGGGCCACGGTGGCGCTGGCTGGCGACGATTTCGACGCCGCCAAGGCGCTGGCGAAAGCGGAGGCCTCTCGCGCCGGGATTCGCTTCGTCGAGGACAGCCGCGACCCGGAGCCGACCGAGGGAGCGGGCACGATGGCGCTGGAGTTGCTCGCCTTCCCGGAGCCGTTGGATGCCCTCTATGTCCCGCTCGGCAATGGCGCGATGCTGGCCGGGATTGCCACGGTCATCAAGGCACGCCGTCCGGGGACCGCGGTCATCGCGGTCGCGGCCACGGGCGCGCCCGCGATGGTCGAATCGATGCGGTCGGGCGCGCTCGTCACGTACGAGCGGATCGATACCATCGCCGATGGCATCGGGGTGCGGGTGCCGGTGCCGGAGGCGCTGCGCGACCTGGCGGGGCTCGTCGATGACTACGTCCTCGTCCCGGATGCGTTGACCCTACGCGCCATGCGCCTTCTGCACGAGCACGCTGGGATCGTCGCCGAGCCGTCCGGCGCGGTCGGTCTGGCGGGGATCATGCAGGGAGCCGCGCACCGAGTGGGGCAGACGGTGGCCACCATCATCTGCGGCGGCAACCTGACCCCGGCGCAGATGCGGGAGTGGCTCTCCGAGCCGTAGCGCGCTCCCCGCGCGGTTGGGCGCCCGTTTGCCATGCATCTTGACGCCAGCCCCGTACACTTGAGTCGAGAGGGTTCGGTTGATGGGAGAGGCGGCAGAGCGCTGGCGGTTATCCCGCACGTTCGGCTCAGCACTAGCACTGGGAGAGGAGCCTCCGTGAGGTCTACGGCAGTGGCGACAAGGGCAGGTGAACACCAGGGCGCCATCACCAGGCGCGGACTGCTGGCCGGCGGGTTGTCCCTGCTGGCCGCGCCCCGGTTGCGAGACGTCGCCGCGGCCGCGCAGCCGACGGCGCCGCGCTACGTCTTTCTGCGCGGTTGGGGCGGCACGGGCGCGGCGACCAGCCGGCTCGACGGGCCGATCGGCGTCGCCATTTATCGAAATCAGGTCTATATCGCCGACTCCTTCAACAACCGCATCCAGCAGTTCACGCGAGCCGGAGCGTTCATCCGAGCCTGGGGCTCCTCGGGGCGCCGCGACGACCAGTTCAACCGGCCGCGCGGCGTCGCGGTCGATGTCGATGGCGACGTCTATGTCGCGGACTCGCTCAACCACCGCATCCAGATCTTCTCCCCGGATGGGCGGTTCATTCTCGGTTTTGGCAGCCGTGGCACGCGAGACGGGGAGTTTGCCTTTCCGTGGGGGGTGGCCATCGGCCGCAACGACCGCATCCACGTGGCCGATTCGCAGAACCACCGCATCCAGGTTTTCAGTTGGCGCGGCCGGTTCATCCGATCATGGGGCGGGCGCGGCGCCGCAAATGGCCGCTTTTCGACCCCACTTGGCATTGCGGCTGATCCCCAGGGCCGGATCTACGTGGCCGATTCGCAGAATCACCGCATTCAGGTCTTCAACGCCAACGGAAACTTCAAACGCGGGTGGGGCCGCGAAGGGAGCGCGAACGGCTCGTTCCGCAATCCCGAGGATGTCGCGGTCGATTCGCAAGGGCGCGTCTTCGTCGCCGACACGGGGAACAACCGCGTCCAGATTTTCTCGCGCACTGGCGCCTACCTGGGTCAGTTCAGCGGGGCAGCGGTCGCCCCGGCGGGATTCCGGCCGAATGGGTTGGCCATTGACGTCGCGGACCGCGTATTCGTGTCAGAGACCGACAACGACCGTCTCGAGGTCTTTACCCCGACAATCTGACGCGGCGCGCGTCGTGATGCGTGACAATGGCGCCGTGGGCATCGATTCGTTCGAGCGAGCGTGACACGAGCGGAAACAGGGGGTAGGTCGCGTGGCAACGACGTTACTGACAGGCGCGGCGTCGATCAATGGCGAATTCGTCTCCACGGACGAGGCGAAGGTCTCGATCTTCGACAGCGGCTTCATCGGCGGAGTTTCGGTCTTCGATACCCTCGCCTGCTGGCAGGGCGGCCTCTTCAAGCTGCCACAGCACCGGGCGCGCTTCGAGCGCTCGGCCCACGCGGCCATGATCCCGCTGCGCTATGCGGGCGTCGAGCTGGAAGAGATTATCATCGAGACGACACGGCGCTCCGGCCTGCGCGATGCTTACGTGCAGGCGATCGCCACGCGTGGCCGCCGGCCGACACCATCGGTGCCCTCGAACGAGCCGACGTTGATCGTCTATGCCATCCCCTATGTCTCGCTCTGGCCAGAGGAGAAGGCCGACCGTGGCATCAGCGTCATCATCCCGTCGATCCGGCAATGGCCAGCCTCGGTGGTCGACGCCAGGATCAAGAACTTCAATCGCATGCACACGCACCTGGCCCGTATGGAGGCGGAACGCGCCAACGCGGACGATGTGGTGTTGCTCGACGACCGGGGCATGCTGACCGAGAGCCGCGGCTCCAACGTCTTCGTGGTGCGCGGCGGCCAACTTTACACGCCGCAATCGGGCATTCTGGAGGGGATCACCCGGCAGACCGTCTTCGAGATCGCCGCCGAGTTGGGCATTGCCGCCACGGAGCGCGATCTCACACCCTTCGACCTCTATACGGCCGAGGAAGCGTTCCTCTGCAGCACGGCCGGCGGCATCTACCCGATCGCCGTGGCAGACGGCCGGCAGGTTGGCGCTGGCGGTCTCGGCCCGATCACGCGCAGCCTGCGCGAGCGCTATTGGGAGCGCCACCTGAGCGGGCCGGACGTTACGCCTGTTTTTGATTGAGTGGCTTCTTGTGGGCCGGCCGCATTCCCACCGTCCAATAGACCACCTTGCGGCCCTGCTCTACGAGCTTGCGGGCCATTTCGAGGTTTTGATTGCGCAGTTCAGGGTCTTCCTCGCCGGGCGGAAGGAGAATGAGCGACGCTCCCAAAGGGATGGGATCAATGCTGCCAGGGTCTTCGAGATACTCTCGAAGAAATTGCGAGGCGAGACGAAGATTCGCGCTTGTTTGAGCCACCTGGGCGGGCGTTAGATCGTATTCAGAAGTGTTCACGGCCGCATCTCCATGAAGCGCTTGCGATAGTGTTCCCAGTTGGCGCTGATGTCATCAATTGCGTCGGTGAGAGCTTGACCATTCGTCATCCCAAAAGGAGCCCAGACTTTGGCGATCGTGTTTCCGTTCCAGTCGAGCACATCCTGATGCGGATGTCCATGGCGTCCATCATACCGAATGACAGGATAGGAGACATTGTCAATGAGGGCTTCGTACTGAGCGAGAAAATCCAGAATCTGCTTCCCCTGGCGAAGAATTCGGACTCGGGTAAAGTCTCCAAGGTCGTTCAACGGAATGTCAAATTCTTCACGTATCTCCCCTGTCAAGGATATTCCCCTGAACGCCTCTGGAGAGGCGGCACACTGTCTCTTCTGTCACTCGGCAGCGGGAAAAGGCGATGTCTCTCACGCAACGTGGCGTGATTCCTCGTTTCCCGTTGGGAGAATGTGGCCAAATGGCCTGTGAGTCAATATGGCAATATCCTCCGGCGCCACTCACGGCGGAGCACCGGTGACGACCCGTGGAGGGAGGAAGGACAAACCGAATGACAACACAAATGACCGAACCCAATGCCGATCTAACCCGCCACTTCGGCGTCACCGATCTGCATGCTGATCTGCCGCTGGCGCTATTGCAGCGGCGCTTCGAAGGGGTGGACGGATCATTGCAGAGTGAGTGGCTGCCGCGCCTGCGGGCGGGCGGCGTCAACGTGGTCGTCTGCGCGGTCTACATCGACTCGCTCGTCTTGCCCGAAGGCGCCTTGCGCCGCGCGGTGCAACTGGTCGATGCGCTCCTGGAGGAGATCGCGGCTTGCAGCGAGGCGTTCGCCCTGGCGCTCACCGCCGCCGATATCGAGCGCATCACGGCGGATGGGAAGATTGCCATCCTGCTCGCCTTTGAAGGGGCGGAACCATTCGGGAACGATCTGGCCGGTCTGCGCCTCTTTCATCGCCTCGGCCTGCGGATGCTCTCCTTCACCTGGATGCGCCGGACTGCGTTCGGCGACGGCGCCTGGGAGAACGATTCGCGCGGCGGCCTGACGCGCCTGGGCCGGCAGGCGGTTAGAGAAATGAATCGCCTGGGCATCATCGCCGATGTCTCGCACCTCTCGGACCAAACGGCCTGGGACGTGCTCGACACCTCAACGAAACCGGTCATCGCCAGTCACTCGAACGTCCGCGCGCTCCGGGAGCACCCGCGCAATCTGAGCGATGCCTTGATCGATGCCATCGCGGCGTCGGGCGGCATGGTCGGCGCGGTCGCGGTGGCAGGGTACATCGCGGACGAAGCCGCGACGGTCGCCCGGTGGGCCGATCACATCGACTACCTGGTCGACCGCGCCGGCATCGACCATGTCGGCCTGGGGTTCGACTTCTACGAGGAGATCGAAGAGATGGGGGCCTCCCACGATATCCCCGCGTGGGCTCCCGGAGGTGGTTTGGGCGCGCTCGCGGTGGATGGCATGAAGACGTGGCTCGATGTGCCCCGGATCACGGCCGAGCTGTTGAGCCGGGGCTACAGCGACGGCGACCTGGAGAAGATCCGCGGCGGAAACTTCCGGAGGGTGTTGGCGGCAGTCTGCGGCCAGTAGCGGTCATGGCTTGGGTTCCTCGAGACTCATCGATTGGGTGGCGGGCAAAGAACCGCGCGAGTGCGCCGGCTACACCCGCGGGCCTCTCGACCTGCAACAGGTGAGCCGCGCCGTGGAGAGCGAAGCATTCGGTGTTTGGAAGCCAATCCTGAAGCACCTCCTGCCCTTCGTGGAGCGTGGGGCGACCGCGCTCGCCGAGGACCAGAAGGACCGGCTTGTCGATTTGCCGCGCGAAGTCTGCTGTGAAGACCCAAGGCTGAACGGCTAGCGACTCGTGGTCGAAGAAGGTGTCCGCCCGCTTTTCGCGCGTTCTCCTTGACCTGACGGTGGTCAAACCCCAATTACGACGGTCAAATGGGCTCGCAACCGATACCGTCGCCGTCGTGGTCGAGGCGTTGCGGATCGGGAGGAAGGACGGTAAAGAGGCGCTCTTTGGTGATGGCGCATCCCTGATCGAAGGGTGGCCCAGGCGGAATGCAGGTCTCCTCGTCTGGGTACGCGGGATCACAGCCATTCTTCCGTGTGGGAGCCGGCGTGGGCAGAGGCGCCGGGGCTGACCAGGCCTCGAGACGCTCAATCGGCCGGGCTCGGGCCGTTGGCGATGGCGCCGCTAGCGGCAACGAGGCCACTTCCATGGTCGAGGGGGCCATGGTTCGGGTCGGCAACGAGGCCGCCAGGCCCGACCGGGTCGGGCGCGCGGTTGCCGCCGGCGGCTCGACCGGCGCTTGCCAGGTTGCCGCGGGGATGGTCGTCGCCAGGTGAGGCGCGCCGGACATGCCACCGTTGAACTGGCCGACGAGGCCGAGCGTGCCGAACGCGATCATCAGGACAAACGCGATTGAACCGGCAAGCGCCTTCACGGGAAGCTCCTGGCATGATGCGGGGAAGAGCCTGACGCGCTGCGCCGAACGTCCTTCGCCTCGTTTCGGAATCCATCCTCCTATTCGTATTCTACGTACATGAGCGAGTGGCGAGATGTATCGTGTGACTGGCGGGAACGCGCGCGGGCTGTCTCCTGGCTGGCGGCCGCTGGCGATTCCAGCGCGAAGCCAGGACAGGACAAGCGACAACCGGGCATGTTGCCTCACCGCAAGGCGCGCGCCGCGCGGGCCGCACGATTTCCGGTCGGGAGACACCGCGTGGCGATCGCTCGTTCGTACGCGGGCGTGTCAGGCTTCCCGGAACGGCGGCAGTTGCCACGGTTGGGGTGATTCCGGGTCAGGCGTCGTAAGCCGCGATGACCATGGCGGTCGTGCAACGGGTGTGGAGCGAGCGACGGGGTGCATCGCTTGGCGTCGATCCCTGTAGAGCGAGCTTCAATCCTCCCCTGATTGCCTCGTTTGCCGCTCGGCCGATGTCATGACCGTGCAGCGTCAGCGCGCAAAGCGGCTCCAGCAACCCGAGCTTCACCAGAGATGATCGCTCGCATTCTTCCGCCCGGTTTGCGGGGCCGCCCATCGCGCCGCGCGGAAAACAGCCGCCCCTTCCGGACTCCGGAAGGGGCGGCGCCGTGACGAGGCGAGCCGTTTAGCGGATGGCCGCCTCGGTTTGCGGATCGAAGAAGTGCAGATTCTCGGGCAGGACCGAGACATTGATGCGGTCGCCGCGATGGAGGCCCAGGTCGGGCGCCATACGCGCGGTCAGCAACGTGCTGCCGTTCAGGAGGTAGACGAAGATCTCGTTGCCGAGCTGCTCGACGATGTCGACCGTGACGGGAATATCCATGCCGGACACCCTGCCCGCCAACCGGCCAATTTCGACCAGATGCTCCGGACGGACGCCCATGGTCACCGTCTTGCCGACGTAGCTTGCCAGGGCGTTGCCGCTCCTGGCCGGGGTCAGCAGCGTGAAGCCCGGCGTTTCGGCGTAGATCCTGCCATCCTTGCTGATCAAGGAGACATCGACGAAGTTCATTGACGGTGAGCCAATGAATCCGGCAACGAACTTGTTGGCCGGCGTGTCGTAAAGATTCTGCGGCGTGTCGAGCTGCTGCAGGACGCCAAGGCTCATGACCGCGATGCGGTCACCCATCGTCATCGCCTCGACCTGGTCGTGGGTGACATAGATGGTGGTGGTGTTGACCCGCTCGTGCAGCTTGATCAGCTCGGCCCGCGTCTGCACGCGAAGCTTGGCGTCGAGGTTGGAGAGCGGCTCGTCCATCAGGAAGACATCGGCATCGCGGACGATGGCGCGGCCGAGGGCAACGCGCTGCCGCTGGCCGCCGGAGAGGGCCTTCGGCTTGCGGTCGAGAAACTGCTCGATGTCGAGTGTGCGGGCCGCCTGGCGTACGCGCTGGTCACGCTCGAGCTTCGGCACCTTGCGCAGCTTCAGGGGGTAGGCAAGGTTGTCGTAGACCGACATGTGCGGGTAGAGCGCGTAGCTCTGGAAGACCATCGCCACGTCGCGGTCCTTCGGCGGCAGGTCGTTGACGACGCGGTCGCCGATGATGATCTGGCCGCCGCTGATCTCTTCGAGGCCGGCGACCATCCGCATCGCGGTGCTCTTGCCGCACCCGGATGGGCCGACCAGCACCAGAAACTCCTGGTCCTCGACTTCCATGGTGAGATCGGCAACGGCCGGGGTCGGGTTTCCACCGTACATCTTGGTGACATTCTGGAATATGACGCGCGCCATCGCGGCGTTCCTCCCATAATGGACTACAGGACAACCCCCAGTTGGGTAGCCCGGAAGCGCCTTCTCGTTCGTTCCGCCGCGGCGCCTTACGACTGGTTGCGCATTTGTCGATAATTTCGGCGTGCTTGTCAAGAGGGGTGACGGGTGATGGGGTGATGGGGTGACGGGTTGGTCGCGGCGTTCTCAGCCGGTTCTCCCTACCACCTTAACACCCCATCACCCCAACACCCTCGCTACGGAGGATTCAGCGTGGCCAATGACGCGGGATGGGTGGTGACCTTTGGCGAGGCGATGGTGCGTCTTGTGCCGCCGGAGAATGAACGGCTGGAGCGGACAACGTCGCTCGAGTTGACCATTGGCGGGGCGGAACTGAACAGCGCGGTGACGCTGGCCTGCCTTGAAGTGCCGGCGACGTGGGTGTCGCGCCTGCCCGATGCTCCGCTCGGCCGGGCCATCGCCCGCAATGCGCGCGCCGCCGGGGTCGATCTGGCGCATCTGCAGTGGGCGCCCGAAAGCGCGGGAAGGACTGGGCTGTACTTTCTCGAGGAAGCGAGCGACCCCCGGCCGTCAGCGGTCTATTACGACCGGGCTGGCAGCGCCTTCGCCACCATGGCGCCGGGCACGTTCGAATGGCCGCGCATCCTCAGCCGGGCGCGCGCCCTGCAAATCTCGGGCATCACCCCGGCGCTCGGCCCAGGCCCGCGGGCGGAGACGATGGCCGCCATCCACGCGGCCAATGCCGCCGGGGTGCCGGTGGCCTTTGACATCAACTATCGCTCCAAACTCTGGAGCGAGTCGGAGGCGCGCGCCTGCTTTGTCGAGATCGTGCCTCTGGTAGACATCCTCTTCGCCTCGCGCGGTGGACTGCAGACCTTCTTCGGCCTGGACGGCGATCACGCCGAGGTGCTGGATGCGGCGCGCACGCGCCTTGGCCTGGCGGTGACGGTCCTATCGCGCAAGCGCGGCAAAGTCAGCCGCTCCGTGCGCCTCAGCTCGATCGCCATGGGGCCGGACGGGCAGATCGTGGAGAGCCCATGGCGCAAGGTCGAGGTCGTCGACCGCGTGGGCGGCGGCGATGCCTTCGCGGGGGGCTTCCTCGCTGGCTACGTGGCCGACCACGACGATCTGGCGCGAGCCATGGCGCTCGGCAGCGCGGCGCAGGCGCTGGCGCACACCATGCCGGGCGATCTGCTCTGCGCCACCAAAGCGGAGATCGAGGCGGCGATGAATGTGACGGAGGGGGGCGTGTTGCAGCGCTGAGAACGATGGGGCTGCCCGAAACGAGCCGAGGCAACCGCTTTTCCTGTGAGGCGGTCCCACCGAGCGGCGTGTCAATCTTGGGCCGTGCCGTTGACACCGATCCGCACCACCCAGACAATGCCCGCGCCAACCTCATGAGGCCAGCGTTGGCCAAACGCGCCGTTGGGTCGTGGGTCCTTGCGAGGGGAGTCGAGTTCCATGCGTGATCTCGTGCGACGCCGAACGTCAAACCGACGGACGCTGCTCAAGGCGGCCACCGGCGCGGCCGCGGGCCTCTATGCCTTTGGCCTGCCCGGCAAGTCCTACCAGCGGGCGCGCGCCCAGGACGACGTGCTGACCCAGATTCTGGCCATCCCGGGCGCGGGTTCCCAGCCGACCGAGGCGGACATGGAGCGCGTGGGCGAGCTCTGCCTGCGCTCGACGAAGAAGGGCGCCTTTGCCGGGCAGACGGTGACCTTCATTGGTTTGAACAACGTCGGCATGAACAACGACATCTTCCGGCCCTTCTCCCGCTCCTGGGAGGAGCACACCGGGGCCACCATTCAGTGGATCGACGTCCCCCAACCCGATATCTTCGCCAAGGTGCAACTCGGCATCGCCACCGGCGAGATCGAGTTCGACGTCATGCAGGGTGGCGCGCCTTGGGAGGGCGATCTGCTGGGTAAGGGGCTGTGCGCGCCGATGCCCGACTGGGTGAAAGAGCAGATCGCCATCGACGAGTACGTCACGATGCTGCAAGCCCCGGTCGGCGCCTGGGACGGGGTCACCTACCGCATCTCCCTCGACGGCGACTGCCACAACTTCAACTTCCGCACCGATGTCTACAGCAGCCCCGATCTCGCCGCGGAGTGGACGGCGTCGGGAGGCGAGGGCGACTGGGCCGTGCCCACGTCCTGGAGTCAGGTGCAGGCGCACACCGCGTTCCTGAAGGGCAAGCAGATCGACGGCAATGACATCTGGGGCTACCTCGACGCCGTCAAGCCGCAGGGGGGCTTCTCCTGGTACTTCTTCGCCAGCCGCGCCACGGCCTATGCCAAGAATCCCGCTCACCCGGCCTGGCTCTTCGACCCGGAGACGATGGCGCCCTACGTGAACAATCCCGCCTTCGTGCGCGGCCTGCAGGACATGATCGACGCTGTTCCGCACGAGCCGGCCGACCAGGCGAACTCCGACCTGCTGACCATTTTTGGCCAGATCCTGGGTGGGGTCGGCGCGATGGCGTCTTATTGGGGCGACGTCGGCTCGAACATCTACACCAACGACCAGTCGGTGGTGCAGGACAAGATGAGCTGTTCGATCCTGCCCGGCTCGCCCGACGTCTACAACAACGCTACTGGAGCATGGGAGACGCTCGGCGACGGTCAGCTCAACTTCTCCCCGAACGAGGCTTACATCGGCTGGGGGCTGTATGTGATGCAAAAGGCGGAGGAGCGCGGTGTGACCGAGGCCGCCTGGGATCTGGCCGCGCACATCGGTGGCCCGGAGCTCTCGATGTGGATGACCGTCTACCCCTCCGGCTTCCAGCCGTACCGCAACACGCACTTCGAGTTGCAGTACTGGACCGATGCTGGGTACCCGGCCGAGTTCGCCGAGGCCTTCCTGGCCTCGACGGTAGACTCCTACAACCATCCGAACGGGGCGATCGAGCCGCGCATCCCGGGCATCTTCGACTACTACATCGCTGCCGAGGAAGAGATCTCGCTGGCGGTGGCCGGCAACAAGAGCGCCCAGCAGGCGTTGGATGACGCGGCGGCGAGGTGGGAGGAGATCACCGACCGCAACGACCGTGAGAGCCAGATCGCCCTCTATCGGTCCTCGCTCGGCCTGTAGCCAGTCTTGATACGGAATTGAGTCACGACGCGCTCCGGGTGACAGCACGAAGCGCGTCGGCCTGGCTCCCTGCCGCATGGCAAGCCGGGGGACTGCTGGGATGGCGTCCACTCGCCTGATGGCCGATCCGTTCGGGCGGGTAAGCAGACGCACCGTCAATAGGCGAGGCGATGGAGGGCCGCGCCCAGGGCCAGGATGTGGCCCAGCGCGACTAACTGCCGGATTTGCACCGGCTCGCTGGCCGAGCAGAGCTGGTCGCCGTCTGTGGAAAGACGGCTGAACGTGCGCGTGACGTGGCGGGGCGATACGAAATTCCGGCCTGGTACGACGATGCCGAGCGGATGCTCGCCGAAAGCGGTGCCGACGCGGCGATCACCCTGACGCCAATTCAGACGCATCGGGAAACGACCCTTGCCGCGCTCGCGGCGGGCAAGCACGTTTACTCCGAGAAGCCGGTCGCGACCTCGCTGGCCGATGCCCTGCGAATTCGGAATGAAGCGGCGCGACGCGGGCTGACCCTCGTCCGCGCGCCCTCGGTGCTGCTCTTTCCGCGGGTTCGGCATGCGCGGGAGATCGTCGCGCGCGGCGCCATCGGGCGGGTCAATGCCGCGCTCGGACGAGGATTTGGCGGTGTGCCGCCCTGGGCGGGATACCCCCCCGATCCGAGCCCGTTCTTCGCCCGTGGGGGTGGCCCACTGGCCGATATGGGCGTCTATCCCCTGCACGCCCTCACGGGCATCCTCGGGCCCGCGCGGCGAGTCAGCGCCTTCGCGTCACGGGTTCAGGATGGGTTTGACATTCACGACGGCCCGTACGCCGGCACGCGCGTTCCGATGGAAACCGAGGACAACTGGCACCTGATGCTCGATT
>CAYSXO010000065.1:0-1512 GCA_964434995.1 uncultured Sphaerobacteraceae bacterium | reverse complement strand
GCGTGCCCGCCGCGATCGCGGAGAACCCGGCATACCTCCCCCTCTCAGCCGCGCGGGAGTGGGAATGGGGTGGGGGCTCGCGCGGGCGACCACGCTGTTCGCGGGAGCCGATTCCTCGCCGTATCAGGCCGCACCGGGAGCAGGGCCGGGATGAGGGGCAGCCATGGTGGTCACCGCGCCCGCGGCGAACGATTCGCCGCGTGGCTGGGCTGCCTGGCGACTGGCACGGATGATGCTCGGGCGATGACGACCAGACCGGCGTACGCATCTCCCGCCGGAATTGGGTTTGCCGACCGGGATGCCGGGACCGCGGCAGCCGAACTGGGGGAGGTCTCCGTGGCATTGGCCGATCCTTGCGGCGCGGGCGAGGCATGGCCGGTCTTGCCGGTGAGCCAGGCTCGCGCGGCCTCGATCAGGCGCGAAAGGCCGAGGTCTGGCTTGCACCGTGATGCCTGCCCGCGTGCCCTCGCGGCATCGAACTGCTGTATCCGCTCGATCTCGCGCTGAATCTGCCCCTGGTGGTGTTTGGCATGGACCTCCAGATCGAAGGCGCTGTGCTGCATGATGCATCCTCTCTGAACGGCTGGCGCTGGCCACGGGGCGCGGTCCGATGTGGCACACTTCACGCTTTGGGGCGGAGAACATGTGTTCTCTCAGCCACTATCGTAGGGCCGAATGCGGACAGGAGGGGTCCGCTTTGGCGGCAATCCCCGCGAGCGCCAGGAATCGGGTTCTTCACTGACGGAGGCACGGTAGCGTGTATCACCCGACGACTCGTGTCCTGACCGTGCTGGAGCTACTGCAGGCCAGGGGAAGGCTCTCTGGCCCGGAGATCGCGGAACGGCTGGAGGTTGATCTGCGCACCGTCCGCCGCTACGTGACGATGCTGCAGGATCTCGGCATCCCGGTCGAGGCCGAGCGGGGACGCCATGGCGGCTACCGGCTGCGCCAGGGATTCCGCCTGCCTCCGCTTCTCTTCACCGACGAAGAGGCATTGGCCATCATGCTCGGCCTTCTCTCCGCGCGGCGGATTGGCCTGATGGCCAGCGCCTCAACCGTCGAGAGCTCGCTCGCCAAGCTCGAGCGTGTCCTGCCGCCTGATGTACGGGCGCGGGTGGCCGCGGTGCAGGAGACGCTGACCTTCGAGGTGGTGCGCGGCTCGGCCCTGCCGGCCACCGAGACGGTGATGACGCTGGCGACGGCGGTCAACGAGTGCCGCCGGGTGGCGATCCGCTACGCCTCCAGACAGGGCGCGGAGACGGAGCGGCACGTCGATCCTTACGGTCTGGTCCATCTGGTCGGCCGCTGGTATGCGCCCGGCTACTGCCATCTGCGCGCCGATCTGCGCCTCTTCCGCATCGACCGCGTCCGGAGCGTCGAGTTGCGCGATGAAACCTTCCAACGCCCTCCGCTCTTCGACCCGCTCGCGTTCGTGCAGGAGGCATTGGCCGTGGCCCCGAACACCTGGCAGATCGAAGCGCTGCTTTACACAACGCTGACCGAGGCGCGGGC
>CAYSXO010000064.1:9416-17317 GCA_964434995.1 uncultured Sphaerobacteraceae bacterium | reverse complement strand
CGGCCACGCCATGCGGAGCTTGCCGAACAGGTTCGAGCTGCCGGGGCGCGGATCCGGTTCATCATGGATGGCGACGTTGCCGGCGCGGTTATGGCGGCCATGCCGGACACCGGCATCGACGTGTTGATGGGCATCGGCGGCGCGCCCGAGGCCGTGGTGGCCGCGTGCGCCATTCGCTGCATTGGCGGCGAGATTCAGTGCAAGCTCTGGCCGCGTGACGACAAGGAATGGGCCGCGGTCAATGAAGCGGGGATCGACGTATCGCGGGTGCTAAGTGCCGAAGATCTGGTCAGCGGGGAGGATGTGTTCTTTGCGGCAACCGGGATCACCGATGGCGAGCTGCTCCGGGGGGTGCACTACTTCGGCGACGGCGCGACGACGCAATCCGTCGTCATGCGGTCCCGATCGGGAACGGTGCGTAAAGTCGATGCCATTCACCGCTTGAGCAAGCTGGAAGCCTATGGAGTTCCAGTGGACTGATGACGACGTGTCATGCTTCGAATTTGCTGGCGGCGCCTGGCGTGGCCCCGGAGCACCTGATCGATCAGGCGTTGACGTGACTGGCGCGCGATGATACAGTGATACTTGCCACGCCGGGGGCATGATTGTACCTCGCCCTCCGCTGTACTCTCACCTCTTTCCTGGAGCGCCAACCGTTGCGATGCCTCTCCTCATATGTGCGCGAAAACGTGTGTCGCGAGGCGGAGTCCCAACGGAATCACTTGACGACGAGCGTCAAGGGCGAGTGCTGAGATTTCAATGGACGCGTCCCCTGGCAACGTTCACACGTGATTGAGATTTGATCTGCGCTCACTTGCATTCTGGAGGAGAAACTGTTGACGGTCGAAGAGACAGTCGAGGTTGCCCCGGCGCCTCGTCGTAGGGCAACACGCGCACGATCCGCGGCAAAGCCCGTGGAGGGGGAGCCGGTAGCAACCGAGGCGCTGGCGGAGGTCGCGGCGATGCCTGATCACGCTGCTCCAGGGGTTCAGGAGACCCCGGAAGCTCCTGTTACGACGAAAAAGGTCCGGTCGACGCGAACTCGCTCGACGACCAAGGCAGCCAAAGCCGCTGACGACGAGCGGCCAGTGACCGCCGTGGCCGTTGAGGAAGCGCCGACCACCGCCGTGGCTGTTGAGGAGGCGCCGGCTATTGAATCGCCGGAGCTTCCCCTTGACAGCTCGCCGATCACCGAGCCAACTCCTGTTCCGGTTCAGGAGTCCCTTCCGGCAAGCGAACCAGCTCAAGAGCCCGATGCCACCTCAGTGGGCGTGGTGGAAGCAGACGCCTCACCGCCTGAATCGCCTGCCGGGCCGACCGCGCGGTCGCTCGTGGAATCGACGTATGAGCTGGTTCCCGAACCGCAGTTCACGACCCGATCCGAGCAGGCTTCGCGTGGCCGGGGCCGCGACAATCGCGGCCGGCGAGATCGCGGACCGCGCCCGCCGCAAGGCGAGCGGCCAAATGGCACGGAGCGCTACGGTGGGGATGGCCGCGGAGGGTATCCCCAGAACCAACAACGGCCGCGCAATGTCGCTTCGCATGCGTCGCAAGCGCAAGTGCGAACCGGCCCACCGCACTTGACGATCTCCGAGCTCGAAGCGAAGACGCCCGAAGAGATCGCCGAAATGTCGCGCGAGCTGGAAATTTCGAATTTTTCCCGGTTACCTCGCCAGGAGCTTCTCGTCCGTCTCCTGCGTGCCCAGACCGAGAAGGATGGGCAGATCTTCGGCGATGGCATCCTGGAGATCATCGAGGATGGGTTCGGATTCCTGCGCGGACAGCGATTTCTGCCGGGCCCGGATGATATCTATGTCTCGCAATCGCAGATCCGACGCTTTGGCTTGCGGACGGGCGATCGAGTCAGCGGCCAGGTCCGGCCTCCCAAGGACAACGAGAAGTTCTTCAGCTTGCTCCGGGTTGAGGCCGTCAATGGGATTGATCCGGAGACCGCGCGCCGCCGGCCCTCGTTCGATACGCTGACCCCGATCTTCCCGCTTGAGTTGATCAACCTGGAAACCGCGCCGAACATCCTTTCCACCCGGTTGCTCAATCTGGTGGCGCCGATTGGTCGCGGCCAGCGCGGCCTCATCGTCTCTCCGCCCAAAGCGGGCAAGACGATGCTGCTCAAGGCGATCGCGAACGGTGTAAGTACGAACTGTCCGGACATCCATCTGATGGTCTGTCTCATCGGCGAGCGGCCGGAAGAAGTGACCGACATGCGGCGATCGATCGAGGGCGAGGTAATCTCCTCGACCTTCGATGAGCCAGTTGAAGACCACACAAAAGTCGCCGAGATGGCTCTGGAACGGGCCAAACGCCTGGTCGAAGGTGGCCGGGACGTGGTGATCCTGCTCGACTCGATTACGCGACTTGCTCGTGCCTACAACCTGGCCGTGCCGCCGAGCGGCCGCACGCTCTCGGGCGGAATCGATCCCGTGGCGCTCTATCCGCCAAAGCGGTTCTTCGGCGCCGCGCGAAACATCGAGGGCGGCGGCAGCCTGACGATCGTTTCAACCTGCCTGATCGACACTGGCAGCCGTATGGACGACGTCATCTATGAGGAGTTCAAGGGCACCGGCAACATGGAGTTGCACCTCGACCGCAAGCTGGCCGAGCGCCGGATTTATCCGTCGATCGATATCCAGCGGTCGGGCACCCGGCGCGAGGAGCTTCTGCTCGACGAGTCGACCCTGCGCCAGGTCTGGACCATGCGCCGCATGGTTTCCATGCTGGGAGGCAGCGAGGGAACCGAGCTTGTCCTCGGCCGTCTCGCCAAGACGCAGACCAACGAGGAGTTCCTGGAGACGCTCAACCGCGATGTTTGATCGCGATTCCGGTTTTCGGGCGCTATGGCGACGTGCCGGCTTCACCGTTTGAAGCTGGCACGTACGTTCGTTTCAACTCAACCGGGTCCGGCATGGTGCACATCATCACCGCATAGGTCTTGCCAGCGACGTTGGAGGCGGCAGCATGGCGCCCTTCGCGGTCGATGGCGACGATGTTCACCTCGCCCCAGTAGGCGTCCTCGAGGGCATTCAAGTCGTTCATTGCCAGGCGTAGCGCATCGTCAAGCGAGCACCCGAACCGCATTGCGGACACTACGGTGTGCGCCGTGCAACATCGCTGAGCCATCTCTCCCCGTCCAGTGCAGGCGGCCGCGCCGTAGCGCTGGTCCGCGTAGTTTCCCGCGCCGATGATGGGCGAATCTCCCACCCGGCCAGGGTACTTCCAGGCCCAACCCGAGGTGCTTACGCCACTGGCAATGTTGCCCCGACCGTCACGAGCGATAACGTTGACCGTTCCGTGGGCGTCCGGTGGTCGTTCGGGGTCGCGGCTCATGCGGCCCGTCACCTCGCGCATTCTGGCGGAATAGGCATCGCTGCCGTCGATGCGGGACTGCCAAATCGCACTGGACTCTGGCGTGAGCAGATCGCGTGGCGTGAGTCCCGCTTCGGTGGCCAGGCGGCCCGCGCCAGCGCCGACAATCAGCACATGGGGAAGGGACTCCATGACAACACGAGCGGCATCGATGGCATCCTGGTAGCCCTGCATCGCGGCCACGGCCCCCGCGGCGAGATTCCGCCCATCCATAATGCTCGCATCGAGTTCGACCTCGCCGAGCAAGTTCGGCAACCCGCTGAAGCCGACCGAGTGGTCATCCGGGTTGGCCTCGACATGGCGGATTGTCTCGACGACGGCGTCGAGCGCGGAACCTCCATCACGCAGGAGGGCCATGCCCTGCCGCATGCCGACTCGCGCATTTGTGCTTCCGACCAGAAGCAATGGCTGATGACTCAAACCAGATTCTCTCGATCGGAGGCAAGCAGGCGTGCCACCTCATCGACGGCAAAATCTGGAAGCGGCGACGTGCCGGATCGGCTTTCGAGCGTGAATCGCTCGGGGTCGTCCGTCAGCACGCCAATGCCGCTGACCGGAATGCCCGCCCGCTCCAGGGCAACGACCACGTCAGCCTCCGATTTCGGTTGAACGGCAATCAGCAGCGAGCCGGAGGCGAGCAGGCCCAGTGGATCGAGACCGAGAGCTTCAGCGACCATCCGGGTCTCTGGCAGGACAGGAATCGATTCCAGATCGACGTTGGCGCCGGTGCGCGAGGCTGTCGCGAGCTCGCGAATGGCCGTCGCAATGCCACCTTCGGTCGGGTCGTGCAGCGCAACGACGCCTCCCGCGGATCGGGCCACCTCCGCGTCGCTGACCACGGAAATCCCGGGGTCATGCAGAAGCCGCACGGCGGCGGCAATGGCTTCCTCCCCAATCTTGCCGCGCAGTTCGTCCTCGCGTTCTTTGGCAAGGAGGGCCGTGCCCTCAATCGCGAGGCCCTTGGTCAGGAGCAGGCGATCACCAGGCTGGGCCTGGCCAGGTTCGATCAGGTCGCCTGAATCGGCCTCTCCCAGCATCATGCCCACCAGAATCGGCCTGGTCAAACCGGGGACAATTTCGGTGTGCCCCCCGACGAGTTCAATCGAACGGTGGCGGCAGGCCTCGCGAAGGGACATCACATCGCGGAGGATCTCCGCGGGCGTAATCCCTTCCGGCAGGAGGCTCGTTACCAGGAGCCAACGCGGCGTGGCGCCCATGCAGGCGACATCGTTGGCATTAACGTCGACGAGATGGGCTTCCCCGCCCTTGCTGGCAAAGGTGATGGGATCGCTCTTGGCGACAACGACGCGATTCCCAATCGCGATAGCGGCAGCGTCGCGGCCGATGCCAGGCCCGACCAACACCTGTGGATCGGATGATGATGCCGGGAGGATCTTTCGCAGTAGCCAGGGCGGAAGCTTGCCGGCTGGAAGTGGGGAAAGCAGATCTCGCTTCACGGGTATTGCGTCCTTCGCGACAAAGACAGGAGTGGCGTCGATCTATGCATCATCATTCGCCCAGGGATTGTCGCCGCCTGAGGCCAGCCCATAAGTCTCTTCCAGAACGCTGATGCGTAACTCTGCTTGTTCGAGCAAGATGCCGCATCGCCGCATCAGCCCCAAGCCGATCTCATACCATGAAACGGCGTCCGCAATCGAGAGCTGCCCCCGTTCGAGGTGTTCAACGACCGATTCCAGCGCGGCCAGCGATTCCTCGAACGAGCCGCTATGCACCAACTGCTCAAGTGCGCTGATTTCCGTCTCCGCGCCATTCGTGCCATGCGTCTCGCTCATCCCGCCCTCGTGGTGGACGACTCAGCGGAATGCACGTGATGCACTGTCGTCTCCAATGTGCCATCGCTCAGGACAACCCAGACTGGCGAGCCCACCTCCACGTGCGCCGTCTTGAAGACCGCTTGCTGGCGCACTGGATCGACGAGCGCGGCATAGCCACGTCCCAGTACGGCGCTGGGATCGAGTGAGGTGAGCAGCGCCGAGGCAACGTCGACCCGGCGGCGCTCGTCATCGATCCGCGCATCGAGATTCCGGCTCAGATCGCGAGCACGATGTTGCAACGATAGGCGATGCGCCTGCACGCGCGACGTTGGGGAGAGCGCGGCGATGCGGGACGCTGCCGCTCTGCCGCGAACCTCGGCACTCGACCGAAGGGTCGAAATGGACCAGGCGATCCGCGCATTCAGGCCGAGCAGCGTTTCGTGCAAGTCCGCAACCGAGGGAACGCTCATTTCTGCCGCCGCCGAAGGCGTTGGCGCGGAGAGGTCGGCGACATCCTCGACCAGGGTGCGGTCAGTGGCGTGACCGACGCCCGTCACTACCGGAACGCGCGATGCAAAGACCGCGCGGACGACCCGCTCATCGTTGAATGCGGCCAGGTCGTCGGCAGCTCCGCCACCACGCGCCAGGATTACGAGATCGACGTGTTCTTCCAGACGGATCGAGTCCAGGGCTGCCACGATGCTCTCCGGAGCGCCAGGGCCCTGGACCAGCGCTGGAGCGAGGAGCAGAGACGTGAGCGGAAAGCGCCGCGCAATCACTGTCTGAATGTCGTGCCAGGCAGCGCCATGGGCAGAGGTGACCACCGCGATGCTACGCGGCCATTCTGGAAGTGGTCGCTTGCGTTCGATGGAGAAGAGCCCTTCGGCTTCCAACTGCTGTCGAAGGTATTCGAGTTCGAGCGTTGCTGCACCCAGGCCCGCTGGCCTGACGAGATCAACCACGAGCTGCATCGCTCCTGAACGCGGGTAGATCGACAAGCCGCCATGCACCGCCACGTGATCGCCAAGCCGGGGTGGCATCAGTTGGCGAAGGCCCTGTCCTCGAAAAAGGACGCACTTGAGCGCGCCATCGCCATCACGCAAGGAGAAGTACGTGTGGCCAGCGGCCGAGCGGCTGAGGTCGCTGATCTCTCCTTCGAGCCAGAGATCGGAATAGAATGGATCCGCCTCGAGCGTCTCCCGAAAGAGGCAAACAAAGACGCCGACGGGGAGCAGACGCGCCGTCACGGTTTCTCGCTCGACAGGAGCCGGACGAGGGGGGAGCCGTACTCGACTGGCTGGCCATTGGCGGCAATCAGCTCGTCGACGATCCCTCCGCGATCGGCGGCGATTTCGTTCATGATCTTCATCGCCTCGACAATACCGACGGTTTGCCCGGCCACGATTTCGTCTCCAACCGCGACAAAGGCCGCGGCACTGGGCGTGGGCGCGGCGTAGAACGTACCCACCATCGGCGCCGTGATAACGTGGCCGGATGGGGGAGCGGGCGGCGCCTCAGGGAGTTCGCCCGTAGGCCGCGGACCCGCCTTGGGGGACTCGCCAATCGCGGGCTTACGAAGTCGGATCGATATGTCGCCAAGTTCCAGATCGAGCTCGGTGACGCCCGATTGGCACATGACGGTTGCCAGCGATTCAATCAAATCCGCGACGCGCTCAGGAGATTGCGTCTCGGGTTCTGCGGGCGCCACCCTAGCTCACTCGCTCGATGTACTCTCCCGACCGTGTGTCAACCTTCAGGGTGTCGCCGATGTTGATGAAGAGTGGGACGTTGACCACAAGGCCCGTTTCAAGCGTCGCCGGCTTGGTCGCGCCGCTTGCGGTATCGCCCTTCAGGCCAGGATCGGTGTCGGTTACGGCCAGGACGACTGCCGGGGGCAACTCAATATCGATGGGTTCGCTGTTGTAGGTCAGGAGGTCTACGACATCGTTCTCGCGAATGAAGCGAGCATTGTCGCCGACGGTCGAGGCGTCGAGCACAATCTGGTCAAACGTCTCGGTATCCATGAAGTATCGGTGATCCCCGTCAGGATAGAGATATTGGACGTGTTGCCGCTCCAGGCGGACCTGTGAGAACTTGGCTCCCGCCTGCACCGTGTGTTGGGTCAATGAGCCGGTCCGCAAGTCGCGCAACGTCATGCGCACCTGCGCGGAGCCCCGACCCTGTTTGTTGTGCGCAAAATCAAGTACCTTGACCAGCCGGCCATCCAGATCCAGCGTCAGGCCCTTGCGCAAATCACCCGTGTCAATCATCGATTGGTTAATCTCCTACTTTGGCGCATTCGAGAGTATCCGCAATCCCTTCGGCGTAGCGACGCAGAGATCTTCGATACGAATGCCGCCCCATCCCTCGAAATAAACGCCGGGCTCTACCGAGAAAACGTGTCCCGGCTCCAGCACATTCTCCGATCGGGCGTCCAGCGATGGATACTCGTGAACGAGCAGCCCAACTCCGTGCCCCAGACCGTGGATAAGCTGTTCCTCAAAACCCGCGTCGATGAGCAGGCTCCGTGCAATGCTGTCAGCTTCGCGCCCGGTCATGCCGGAGTGAATCCCCGCCAGGGCCGCCAAGTTCGCCGCCAGCACGGTATTGTATCGCTCCTGAAAGAGTGGGGGCGGGTCACCAATGACGATCGTCCGGGTGAGGTCCGCGCAGTAGCCCCTGACGACCGCGCCCATGTCGATGACGATTGGCTCGCCTTCCTCGAGTGGGCGGTCGGAGGGATCG
>CAYSXO010000064.1:9167-9406 GCA_964434995.1 uncultured Sphaerobacteraceae bacterium | reverse complement strand
CCCATCCATCCGCGCCGAGCTCGCGCATTAGCGAGTCAATTCGCCAGGCGAGCACCTTCTCGGTGATTCCCGCGCGCAAACCGGTGGTCGCCGCGAGAAACGCCTCATCAGTGATGCGCGCGGCATCGGCGATCGCGGCCAGCTCGTCGCTATCCTTGGTCGCACGAATGGCGTGAAACTGGTTGCCGACCGGGATCAACTCCACGCCGTCTGCCGCCGCGACAATGGCGTTATGGTCG
>CAYSXO010000064.1:221-9157 GCA_964434995.1 uncultured Sphaerobacteraceae bacterium | reverse complement strand
ATGCCGAGAGATTTCAGGCGCTGGCCGAGGAAACCCTGCCATGGCCGTTCCCAGGGACTGGCGTCAACCGGCATCGTGACTGACGTCGCTGCCCACGGGAGGTTCGTCGGGCTGACGAAGAGTGTTGCCGCATCCCGCGTAACCAGCAGAAATCCGGACGACTCGTCGGGCGCATGATCGGCGTCGGGAAAGCCGGAGAAGTAGTGCCGATTTGCCGGGTGGGAGATGATTGCCGCTTCGGCGCCTGCCGCGGACATGGAGTCTCGGAGCCGGCCAATGCGATCGGTCATTTCGATGCTCCCCCGAGTCTGGCGGGGCGCTCGGCCAGATGCCGCAAGGCGAGGGCGTAGCCATCGGGGCCGAGCCCGGCGATCTGACCTATGGCGACCGGCGCAATGACCGACCGATGACGAAACTCTTCCCGGGCATGGATGTTGGAGATGTGTACTTCTACCGTTGGCGTGCCGACCGCGGAGAGGGCGTCACGCAAGGCGATGCTGTAGTGCGTGAATGCACCGGGGTTGAAAATGATTCCTTCCGCGGTTCGTCCTCGTTGTTGAATCGCGTCGATCAGTTCGCCCTCATGGTTCGACTGGACGTGCTCGATGTCGATTGGCGGCTCGAACGTACTGGCGAGCGCCTTGAGGGCAGCGACGATTTCGGGCAACGTTGTGCGGCCGTAGTGGGTGGGCTCCCTCGTGCCCAACACGTTCAAGTTCGGCCCATTCAGAACGAGGATTCGCCTCCGCGCACCGTCCGCCGCATCGAATTCATGCATTGGCTTTCCAAACTCCCGGTTACTGCAGAACTGGGTCCACCTGCGAAATGCGGCGCAGCTCGATGATCTGATCGCGCAGCAGCGCCGCCTTCTCAAACTCGAGATCGCGCGCCGCCGCCTTCATTTGCGACTCCAGTTCCTTGATCATGCGCACCAGCTCGTCCTTCGGAATCTCGGCGATGATGCCGGTCTTGCCGCCGGCCGAGTAGCCAGCCTGCTCTTCCGCCACGGCCTTGACGCGCTCGGTGATGTCCTTGATTTCCTTGACGATGCCGCGCGGCACGATCCCGTGCTTTTCGTTGTGCTCGATCTGGATCGCGCGCCGGCGATACGTCTCGTCAATGGCGGCCTTCATCGAGCGGGTCATGGTGTCAGCGTACATGATGACTTGCCCATCGACGTGGCGGGCGGCGCGCCCGATGGTCTGAATCAGCGAGCCTTCCGAACGGAGGTAGCCCTCCTTGTCGGCGTCCAGAATGGCGACAAGCGAGACCTCGGGCAGATCGAGCCCTTCACGCAGAAGATTGATGCCTACCACCACGTCGTAGACCCCAAGACGGAGGTCGCGCAAGATTTCGACGCGCTCAAGCGTGTCGATCTCGCTATGCAGGTAGTGGGTGCGGACGCCCATCTCCTTGAGGTAGTCGGCGAGATCCTCCGCCATTCGCTTGGTCAGTGTCGTCACGAGCGTGCGTTGGCCGCTTGCCACGCGCTGGTTGATTTCACCGAGCAGGTCGTCGATCTGTCCTTTCGTCGGCCGAACCGAGATTGCCGGGTCGATGAGGCCAGTTGGGCGGATGACCTGCTGCACCACGGCCTCGCTATGTTCCTGTTCGTACGGGCCGGGGGTCGCCGAGACGAAGATCGCCTGCGGGATCATGCGCTCGAACTCTGAGAAGGTCAGGGGGCGATTGTCGCGCGCCGAAGGCAACCGGAAGCCGTGCTCGACGAGGACATCTTTTCGGGAGCGGTCGCCCGCGTACATCCCGCGAACCTGCGGCAGCGAAATGTGCGACTCATCGACGAAAAGGAGGAAGTCGTCCGGGAAGTAATCCATGAGCGTCGACGGTTGCTCGCCGGGCCGGCGCCGTGACAGATGCATTGAGTAGTTTTCGACGCCGGCGCAGTAGCCGGTCTCCTGAAGCATTTCCAGGTCGTACATGGTGCGCTGCCGTAGCCGCGCTGCCTCGAGCACCTTCCCCTCGGCCTCGAGCACCTGCAGCCGATCTTCCAGCTCCTGCTCGATGTCTCGAATCGCGGCTCGCAGCTTGTCGTCAGTGGTCACGAAGTGCTTCGCTGGATAGATGTCGATCTCGAGCCGCTCGACCAGCAGCTCTCCGGTCAGAGGATCGACTTCGACAATTCTCTCAATCTCGTCGCCGAAGAACTCGACGCGCAAGGCGATATCCTCGTAGGCGGGGAATATCTCAAGCGTGTCGCCGCGCACGCGGAACGTGCCCCGGACCAGGGTCATGTCATTGCGGTCGTACTGAATGTCGATGAGCTGCCGCACGATCTTGTCACGTCTGGCGCTGCCGCCACGCCGCAGCGAAATGACCGTCTGCGAGTACTCCTCGGGCGACCCGAGGCCGTATATGCACGAGACCGAGGCGACAATAATGACATCGCGCCTCGTCAGGAGGGCGCGCGTCGCCGCGTGGCGCAACTTGTCGATCTCTTCGTTGATGTCAGAGTCCTTCTCGATGAAGGTGTCGGTCCGCGGCACATACGCTTCCGGCTGGTAATAGTCGTAGTACGAGACGAAGTACTCGACCGCGTTATCTGGAAAGAACTCCTTGAATTCGGCGTAAAGCTGGGCGGCGAGTGTCTTGTTGTGAGCGAGCACAATGGTGGGTCGATTCATCCGCTCAATGACGTTTGCCATGGTGAAGGTTTTGCCGGAGCCCGTTACGCCAAGGAGCGTCTGGAACCGCTTCCCTTCGCCCAGGCCATGAACCAGGTGGTCGATGGCCTGGGGCTGATCACCGGTGGGTCTGACGTCGGCGACGACTTCAAAGTCTGGCATGGTTGCTCCCGGGACGCCCGCCGCGCAAGCCGCTCGGGCAATGATGCATCATGATTGTAGTGCGGACAGGAACCTGGCGGCCTAGCGGATGCGATAGAACTCGGCGGCGGGACCACCAGACCCGATGATGTCATCGATATGGCGGACTGACCAACGTTGTCCCGCCCAAAGAAGGCGGGAGGCGGCCTCGTCGCGCTCGCACCACTCATGCGCGAGAAAGTCGGAGCCCAGCAACAGGCGCGCATGGGGCTCGACCTCGAAAACGAAGACCGGGATCAGAACGACCGCGTCACGCGAGTGGTCGAAAATCTGGTTGACATAGTCCGCGCTGTAGCAGGTCAATGCCGTCAGCCCGGTCGTTTCCTGGAGTGCCCGTTCCGATGCGGCGAACGCGCTTTCCTCCGGTTCCACACGAGCGTGGATCGCCTGCCATGACCCGCCGAACGGGGCGTCGCCGCGCCGCTGCAGCAAGAGAAACTGGAGACGTGCATTGAGTCGCCGAATGACATACGCATCAACAGCGTCGGAAACGATCATTGGCATTCCGGAACAACCTCGATTTCAGACCCGGCCGAGTCAAGCCGGGACAGGGGCGCTGCCGACAATGCCCACAATTATCGTCTTGGCGACCTGGGGCCGCCGAACGGCGGCCCATCATCGTGGAGGTCACGGCCCCGCCATCGCGGAGGACCACCAGGGGTCGATGGGCGAGCTGGAACCCAGAGCGAAAAAAAGACCGCCGCGCTAGCGATGGCCAGAATGACCGCGACGAGGTGAGAGACGTCGGAGAGCGCCGCCGCCGCGATGGCGAGCAGAAAGGCTCCGGCGATGCGAAAGATGTCCATTGGCAGACGAGCGAAGGTCCAGCCTTCCGACGACTTCCGCGAAAGCTGCGTCCTGGCAGAGGCGCGTTGCCTGCGCATGGCGGTCTGAAGTTGGTCAACGGGCGACTGCGATGCCTCGGACCGCTCGAGAATTTCCAGAATCTCGCGCTCTACCCGGCTGGAGCCACGTGGCTCCTCACTGGCGTTCATTCGGACTTCGACGATGCGGGCGAACCCCCGCGCGACTGCGGGTTGCGCAGCCGCTTGGCAAATCCGCCCAGGAACATACGGCCCATGTGGTCGCTGACGCTCTCCGGAGAAAGCTCGGATTCCGTTCCTTGCAGCAGCTCGCCTTCGCGCGTGGTCTGGGTCGACCAAACCGCCCGGGCATCGCGCGCCTCGGTCATGAACGAGTCGATCTTCTCGACGGAGGCATCGTCATTGGAGGCGATGGCGTCCCGGATCTCGCCGAGTGTCGCGGTCATGGCGTCGAGCCAGCGAACGACCGAGTCGCGGTTGGTGATCAGAATGTCGCGGTGCATGGCTGGGCTACCCGCGGCCAGGCGCGTGGTATCGCGAAATCCACTAGCGGTCAGCGATTTCATCTCGCGCCACGAAGGATCGCGTGCGACCGCATTCATCAACGACGCGCTCAACACAAAGGGGAGATGACTCACTCCCGCGACGTAGGCATCGTGTTCGTGCGGATCGATGAAAAACGGTTCGGCTCCGGCGGCGGCGACCAGGCCAAGCACGGTCCGCACGGCATCTTCCGACGCGGTCACCGAGGGAGAGATGCACCAGGTTGCACCCGCGAAGAGGTCAGCGTCTGCCCCTTCAATACTCTGCGTCTTGCCGGCCATGGGGTGTCCACCGATGAAATAGACTTCCCTTGGCAGGATTTCCGCCGCCCACTCCAGCACGCGTCCCTTGGTCGAGCCGGTATCGGTGACTATTGCGCCCGGCTTCAGGTTTGGCGCGAGATCCTGCATGACTTCGCGCAGGCCATTGACCGGCGTCGCCAAGACGATGATATCGGCCTCGCGCGCGGCCTTTGCCAGATCCCACGCGCCACGATCGATCGCGCCGAGCTTTTCGGCGTGCCGTTGGTGGTCGAGATTCGAGTCGAACCCGGTGACTTCGAGCGGTTTTCGTCCGTCGACCTTCCGCTCCTCGGCCCAGCGGCGCAGCGCCAAACCGATTGAGCCACCAATCAACCCAAGGCCGACGATCAATACGCGTTGCATGCGCAATTCTCTTTCATCGAGTAGGCCGCCATCGTTGCGTGGGAATTATGGCTGGTACGGTTCCGTGTCGATTTCCCGGATCCAACCTTCGTCGCCCGATTCTGTACGAAACCGCATCCACCGGTCGCCATCGCTCGGATTCGTCGTCGGCTCGTCTTCGTCGAGATACTGTAGCGCCGTCGCGGGAGAAAGCGCGATGATGATGGCATCTTCCGTTGAAGGGCCAGCCCGGAAGTTGACCGAGGTGCCCGCGCCGATCTGATGTGTCGGCGCGAACTCATCCGCCGCCGCAACTGTCGGCTCCGCGGCGGCGCTTTCCGTCGGGGCGGCAGCCGGCTCGGTTTCGATGATCGGCGCGGTCGTGGGGTCTGGTTCTGGTTCCGTATTGACCGGCTCGGTTGCCGCGATGAGGGGCGCGGCCGGCGCCACATTGGGAACGAGGTCAGAAAACGGCCTGGAGAGCGCGGCATACAAGCCAGCCGCGCCAAAGATGCAGATCCCTATGGCAAGGACCATCGTAATGCCAACCATCAGGCCGGCGCGTCGGGATTGTTGCCTCAGTCGGCTGCTGAGTCCAGAATCGGTCATGCGTGAGGATCCCAGCCCGTCAGGTATTCAGGCATGGGCATGCTATCCATCATCTCGAAAGCCGGAGTGTAGCACGCGTTGGCCGAAAGCCATCGCGCGGACTGCCGCGGCATTGAATGGAAAGGTCATCGCCCTGGCATATTGCGGGACAAACCCGGGGACGCGTCGCCGGGTTCCTCGACGCCACTTGAGAATGTTGCCGCTGGCCGCTACTCTGCCATCATGACCAGATCTCTGACAATTGCGCGCGTCTTTGGTGTAGACGTTCGCATGCATCCCACCTTCGCACTGGTTTTCATCTGGGTGCTGATCGATTGGCGCCGCATCGGCGCGGATGTCAGCGTTGCCTCCATCGTGTTTCCGCTGTCTCTCGTCGTCCTGGTCTTTGTCTCTGTCCTCCTCCACGAGTTCGGTCATGTTTTCATGGCGCGTCATCATGGTGTGCGTGTACATGACGTTTCACTCTCTGCCGTTGGCGGCGTTGCGAGGATGGAACAGATCCCGGTTGAGCCACGGGCCGAGGTTCTCATCGCGCTCGCTGGCCCGGCGGCGAATCTGGCGCTGGTCTCGGTGATGGCGCCCATTGTGCTGTTAGCTGGCGTGATTCAACACTTCTCTTCGCCCGCGGACTACGCCGCAACGGTCTTCCAGCCATCGCCAATGGGGCTGCTGACAACGCTTTTCTACGCCAACATCCTCATTATTGCCTTCAATTTGTTGCCCGCGTTTCCCATGGATGGTGGGCGCGTCTTTCGGGCCGGGATGAGCGTTGCCTGGGGGCGCGAAAGCGCGACGCGGACCGCCGCGATTGTTGGTGAGGCGCTGGCGGGCGCCCTGCTCCTCTTCAGCATCTTCGTCGCGCAGAGCGTCATCCTGGCGCTCCTGGCGATTTTTGTCATGGTTGTCGCCTATGCCGAAGACCGCGCGGTCCGCGTTGAGTCGGCGCTGCGCCGCATGCGGGTCGGCCAGTTCGCTCTGTGGGACATGGGCGGCATCGCGCCGGATCAGCCTCTCGCCTATGCCTTGCGCGGCGGACCGCGTGATATCACCGTCACCAGCGAAGGACGCGTGGTCGGGATGCTCTGGCGGAATCGGCTGCTCGAAGAGCTGAGCCGGGGCGCGACGTCGGCAAAAGTTGGCGACATCATGGAACGTAACGTCGCAACCGTCGACGTGGACACGTCAGTCTACGATGTCCAGCAGATCATGGCCGATGACGAGCGCTGGGCCGTTCCGGTGACTGAGTCCGGACTTTACCGGGGTGTCTTCACCGGCGACAGATTCATGCACATTTACCGCCAACTTACCCCGGATCCGTGGCAGAAGGTCCGCGAAGTTCTGAACAAGGGACTTTCGGATCGGCTTCGGACGTAGGTCTGATCTGGCGCACCCAGGACAAAATCACCGACACTTGCCTTGAAGCTTTGGTCGTAAGGCGGTACGATCAGGCATGATCTGGCCTCGCACCCCAAAACAGGACCTGCCATGAAAGTTTCAACTCGTGGAGAATACGGCGTTCGGGCCATGGTGGCCCTCGCCAAGCATCATGGCCAGGGCCCGATGTCCATCTCGGCCATTTCCAAGGCCTCGGGCGTGCCAATGCCCTACCTTGAGCAGTTGATCGGTCCGTTGCGCCGGGCGGGCCTCGTTGAAAGCAAGCGCGGCGCCAGAGGCGGATATCACCTGACGCGTGATCCACGAGATGTGGGGGTCGGCGAAGTCTATCGCGTCATGGAAGGCCCAGTCGCACCGATGGAATGTGTATCCGAGGACATCACCGAGCAGACGTGCCCCTTGATCGACGGCTGCGAGACGCGTCCAGTCTGGTTGCGAATGCGCGATGCCATCGTTGAGACGATTGATTCAATGACCTTGCAGGATCTCATCACGAACTCGCCGCGGCGCTCGGCGTCAAGCGAGACCCGGGTCGCCAACCAGGCCAGCATGGCCGGGTAGATTCGTCGCTCCGCTGAAATCGGCGCCCGGCAGAGGGCGGGAGCCTGCTCGTATCCAGGACATCACCGTGTACTCGCCAACTGACCTGATTTATCTCGACCATGCCGCCACGACGCCGGTCGATTCCGTCGTGCTGGATGCCATGCTGCCGTACTTTTCGGAGCGGTTCGGCAATCCCTCCAGCATATATCAGCTAGGTCAGGAGTCTCGATCCGCCGTTGATCAGGCTCGCCGTGCGAGCGCTCGCGTCCTCGGCTGCGATCCTGGCGAGATCATCTTTACTAGCGGTGCAACCGAGAGCGACAACCTGGCGCTCCGTGGAGTTGCCTGGGCGGCCCAGCTCGCTCTCGAAGCGCGGGATCGGGCTCCCCACATCGTGACCACCGCCATCGAGCACCACGCGGTTCTGCACACGGTTGAGTCGCTCGCACGGCAAGGGTTTCGTATCACCGTTGTACCGCCGGATCGAGAAGGATTGGTGTCGGCGGAGGCCGTTGAGGCAGCGATCCGGCCGGAGACCTGTCTCGTCTCCGTGATGTACGCGAACAACGAATCCGGGGCGATCATGCCGCTGGAGGAGATCGCGGATCGAGTGCGAACACGAGGCATTCCGTTTCACACCGATGCAGTCCAGGCCGCCGGAACCCTGAACCTGAAGGTCGAAGACCTTGGCGTCGATCTGCTATCGCTCTCAGCCCACAAGTTCTACGGCCCGAAAGGAATCGGCCTTCTGTACGTCCGAGGCGGCACGCCTATCGACTATCAGCAGCTTGGAGGCGGCCAGGAACAAGGCCGCCGCGGCGGAACGGAGAACGTGCCGGGCATCGTTGGCCTCGGCGTGGCGCTCGAACGGGCCGATGCCTGGCGCGAGGCTTACGGAAATCATTGTGAAGCGCTCAGGGACAGGCTCATACAGGGGATTCTGGCGGAGTTTCCTGATGCCACGGTCAATGGGCCACTCGATAGAGCGCGGCGACTGCCGAACAACCTCAACCTCAGCGTACCTGGAGTGCAGGGGGAGACGATCCTGCTCAGTCTGGACATGCTTGGTGTGGCCGCGTCGGCTGGTTCGGCCTGCACGACGGGCAAGACGGAGCCCAGCCACGTGCTGCGCGCAATGGGGCATTCTGAAGACCGTTGCCGCTCGGCCCTGCGCTTCACTGTTGGAAGACAGAACACCAGCGAGCAGATTGACGACGCAATCGACGCGATCGTCGAATCCGTCAATCGGGCACGGCTCCTCGCGGGGGTGGCTGGCGCGTAACACTCGACCGCGGGGCACGAACCGACGGTTACTCGGTGTCAAGCGACATCGTCGCGATCAGCACGGTCAAGGCGCCGGGCCACCGCCCGGCGCGCGGTCAATCCGCGGGCTGCAGCCCGTTGGCAACGGGCGCGTCAGTCTGGGAGTCGGCTATCACGACTTCATCGAACAGGCGATCGGCGGCAGCACCGGAGAACTCCTCGAGTGGAGGAAGGTCCGCAAGCGAGTTGAGCCCGAATTGGCGCAGGAAATC
>CAYSXO010000064.1:0-211 GCA_964434995.1 uncultured Sphaerobacteraceae bacterium | reverse complement strand
GCGCTCGATTGCGCGGGGCGAACTGACGATTACTCGGTGTCAAGCGACATCGTCGCGATCAGCACGGTCAAGGCGCAATGCTACTGCCTTTCGCGCGGTCAATCCGCGGGCTGCAGCCCGTTGGCAACGGGCGCGTCAGTCTGGGGGGCGGCTATTACGACTTCATCGAACAGGCGATCGGCGGCAGCACCGGAGAACTCCTCGAGTGGAG
>CAYSXO010000063.1:0-17318 GCA_964434995.1 uncultured Sphaerobacteraceae bacterium | reverse complement strand
CGAGGAGCGCCAGGTGATCGAGGTAGGGCGGCAACTCCTCGTCTTCCGCGCTGAAGTGCGCGCCCAGCATCGTCACGTCGAATCCAATCTCGCGCAGCAGGGCGGCGAAGAGTCCGTTCAACTCATAGCAGAAACCACCCCGTCGGCGGAGCACCACCTTGTCAAAGAGCCGCTCCTCGTCGAGGACGATGCAGCGCCCAAGGTGAATGTCGAGATTCTCAAACGGCACGGACCGCAGATGCGCCAATTGCAGCGACCGCAGCACGGGCAGGGTCGGCTCCAGGTCGCCAGCATGGCCGATCCGCTGCTGATATGCGAGCGCGTCAATCATGCCCGTGCGCCCGGCCAGTGCTGACAGAGCGCTTCCGCGTTGGCAGTCCGCGCGAGGTCACGAAAGCCAGCGCCACAGCGCCCAGCATCAGGGAAAAATGGAGCAGCAGACTTCGCTCGAGCGCGCCGCCCCGAGCCTGCATCAGACCGATCAACGCCCCGCCCAGGCCGGTGCCCAGGGCCGAGCCGAGGACACTGGTCAACTGCATCGATGACGATACGCTCCCCTCCTTGCCCGGCGGAGCCAGCTCAAGCATCGTCAGATTCAACGTGATGTACGCGATGCCCATCCCCAGCCCCGCGATGCCCCAGGCAATCGGGCCGACGACAACGGGCACGCCAGGACTGAGAATGGTCGCCGTGATCGCTATGCCGATTGCGAGGATGCTGAGGCCAATGCGCTCCATGGTCCGCCGCGAGACGCGGCTTTCCGTGCGGGCCTGAATCCATGAACCGGACGTCCAGGTCAGCGTGCCAGCCGTCAGGGCGATCCCGGCGAATGCCACGGAGGCGCCGCGCACATCCACCAGTGCCAGGGGCACGAATGCATCTGTCCCGAAAAGCGCCAGGTTGAGCAGGCCCATGGTGGCGATCGCCGCCGGCAAGCCGGCCTCGGCGCGCAGTGTGCCCGCCGGGAGAAGCCGGCGCAGCGCCGGGATCGCCAGGGCCACGCCCGCCGCCACCATGGGGATCACCACGGCCGGGTTCCCCGCCCCAATGCCGCCGAGGACCAACCCCGCGCCAACGGCCAACGCCACCGCGCCAAGGACCCGCTCACGCGCGTCGGGCGCGGCATTCCCGACTGGAATGCCGCGCAGCGACGGAAACGCGAGCAACGCGGCGAGAATCGGCATCGGCGCCAGCACCAGGAAAACCGCTCGCCAGCCCAAGCTTTCCGCCATCAGCCCGGCGACGGCGGGCCCGACCAGGCCCGGCACGACCCAGCCGGTCGACAAGAGCGCCAGCATGCGGGGTCTCGCCTCGGCCGAGTACCCGCGGCCGATTGCCACGTACGAGGTCGAGAGAATCGCGCCGCCACCGAAGCCTTGCAGGGCGCGGGCAGCGATGAGGACAGGCATCGAGGGGGCGAAGCCGCCCACCACGAGTCCTGCCGAGAAAAGAACCACTCCCAGGGCAAACGGCAGTGCCGGCCCTCGCTCGTCGGCCAGCAACCCCGAAACGACGATGCCGACGAGCTGGGTGAGCAGAAACGCGGAGAAGGCCCAACCATACAGATGGAGATCGCCCAGGTCGGCAACCACCGCCGGCAAGATGGTCGCGACGGCGAGCGCCTGAAACCCGACGGCCACAATGGTGAGCATCAGCCCCACGGTCAGCCAGAGCCGTCCCGCGCCAAAGGGACTCGCGGCGCCCGGCGGCGGGGCCGCGGCATCAGCGCCAGGAGGCGCAATGCCAACGCCTGGGTCCGTCAGAAGCTCCCCCTGGGCCGACTCTGCCACGACCGAACGGGCGTGTTGCTCGGACGGCGCGTCAACGGTCATGACCTGTCGGCTCCTGTTGCGGCTGGCGAATGCTTATCGGTTCGCGCGCGGCAGATTTACCTGCACCATCGGAAATCGCGCCGCCGTATCATGCCGGTGGCCCGCCTCTTCGATCCAGTGACCCGCGCGCACCAGCACCTGTCCAAAGAGAATGACAAAGGCATGGTCTCTGGCCGCGTCAGCTTCCGCGACTCGCCTGGCGTGCGCGGCTTCATGAAGCAGCTCGTTTCTCATCATCGCGGGCAGCTTTGACGTTCCCCTCTGCATGGGGAGCCTGCTCGCGGTCCGAGACGGGCGCCGGGGGCATTTCCAGCCGCGGTTGCGAAGGAGCGCGCGCCATCCGATGCACCACCTCGATGATCGATCGGTTCGTCTCCCGGTCATGGGATGCCGCACCACAATACACCCGCCGCGCGAATAAAGCAATATCCTGCTTGTTTTATTCTCACAATACGACCTCGTCGCTATACTGCCCGCATGGCAGCCGGGGAAGTGACCAAGGTAGGCACGGCGATGACGATCAGCGAGGCGCTCTCCAGCCTGCCCGAGAGCCGGCGGCGCATCCTCGACCTGATCAAGCGCGGTGGCGAGGTGACGGCAGAGGCAATAGCCACTGACCTCGGCGTGACGCTCAGCGGGGCTCGCCAGCACCTGATGGCCCTGGAACGCGACGGCCTCGTTGAGCACCGTTCGCGGCGTGGGGGACCGGGCCGCCCGAAGCATCTCTTCCTGCTGACGGCAGTTGGCGACGCCCTCTTCCCGCGCGCCTACGCGGAGCTGACCAACGAGCTGCTGGAGTATGTCGAGGACGAAGACCCCGCTCTGCTGGAACGCATCTTCGACCGCCGCGCGCGCCGCAGGCTGCAACGCGCCCGCGAGCGAACCGCCGGACTGCCGTTTGCAGACCGCGTCCGCGTGGTCGCCGAAATCCTCGATGAGGATGGCTATCTCGCCGACTTCACCTGCCGCGACGACGGCACGTTCGTCATTACCGAGCACAATTGCGCGGTCCTCGGTGTGGCCCTTCGCTACCATCACGCCTGCTCCAGCGAAATCGACTTCCTGCGCGCGGCGCTGCCAGAGGCAGAGGTAACGCGGATCGCCCATCGCATCCACGGCGGCCATGTCTGCGCCTACCTGGTCCAGCCGTTGGCGGACGAGATCCCAGCGCATCCGGCCCCTGGCTCATCCTGACTCGTTCTGGTCGAGCGCCGTGCCTCACACGCACGGTTGAGCGATCGCGGGCGCGAGCGGCGAAGCATTGGTGTTCCAGCATCCTCGACGATCGAGGCATCCATACCTGCCCACTTTGCTACCATCCTTACCTTGAAGACATTCGCGAACTCGGGAGGTGGCGTACCTTGGGCGTGTATGACGAGCGCCGGGTAAAAATCGTCGCGACGTTGGGACCGGCGTCCCGCGAGCGCGATACCTTGCGCGAAATGTTCCTGGCCGGCCTCGACGTCGTGCGCATCAACGCCGCGCACGGTTCGCCGGATGATCGATCTCGCCTGGTCCAGGATGTCCGGGAGGTCGCTCACGAGCTGGGGCGTCTGGTGCCGATCCTCTTCGACCTGCGCGGCTTGAAGATCCGTACTGGACCGCTCTCTGGCGACGAGAAGATCGGGTTCGCGCGCGGCAGCCGCGTCGAGGTAACCAATACCCCGGTGCCGACGACCCCTGAACGGATCGGGATCGACTACAAGCCACTCTTCGAGGTCATCGAGCCCGGGAGCCGCATTCTCATCTCCGATGGGCTGATTGAACTGCTCGTCGAGAAGGTGGATGGCGACATCGCTCTCTGCCATGTTGGGCGTGGCGGGCCCCTGCTGGGGAAGCAGGGGGTGACGCTGCCCGAGGCGATGATCCGGGGCGGCTCCCTCACCGATGTCGACCGTGACGATCTCAAATGGGGCGTCGAGCAGGGCGTCGATTTCATCGGCCTCTCGTTCGTTACTGACGCCTCCGATCTCCGGTTTGCCCGTGAAGTGGCGGGCTGGTATAGCTCGCGTCCTCCGGCGCTGATTGCCAAGATCGAGCGGCCGCAAGCCCTGAACGAGGTGCGCGGCATCGCTGGCGTTGCCGATGGCCTGATGGTGGCGCGGGGCGATCTGGGCGTGCAGATGGCTCCGGAGAAGGTGCCGCGAGCGCAGAAGGACATCATCAAGGTCGCCAACGAGTTCGCGCTGCCAGTGATTACCGCGACGCAGATGCTGGAGTCGATGATCACCGCGCCCGTCGCCACGCGCGCGGAGACGAGCGACGTGGCGAACGCGGTCTGGGATGGCACCGACGCGGTGATGCTCTCGGCGGAGACGGCCATCGGCCTGCATCCGATCGAAGCGGTGCGCACCATGGGCCGCATTATTCGCGAGGCGGAACGGGACGGGCCGATCCGCACAACGGCTTCCGATCTTCCCCTACCCGACCTTACCGAGCCGACATTGGAGATCGCCGACGCCATCGCCCGCGCGGCGCGAGAGCTGGCGCAGGATGCGCCCGTCGAGCATATCGTCGTCTTCACGCAGACAGGCGCATCCGTACGGCGCGTCGCCAAGTACCGCCCGAAGCCGCCGATCATCGGCGTGGCCACCGATCTGGTGACGGCCCGCAAGCTGAACCTGATCTGGGGCGTGCGCGCCACAGCCGTGCCGATTGAGGAAAACCCCGACCACCTCTTCCGGGTGGCCGGCCAGCGCATCGTCGAGGAAGGGCTGGCCACGGATGGTGAGTTTGCCCTCATCGCCGGCTCCCTTCCCATGACGCACCAATCCGGCCGGACCAACATGCTTCACGTGCGGCGGCTGGGGACGTGACGGTGGATGTCAGGGTGTCAGGGTGACAGGGTCATTCGGTGATGGGGTGATAGGAAGAACGGGGCTAGGCTCGGTTCCTGACACCCTGACACCCTGGCGCCCAGCACTCCCGGAACAACGCCGCGCCTGCCACCGTTCTCCGATCAGACACCTGGGGCGCCAGCATGAATCTCCTGCAATGGTGGAACCTCATATTTCTGCTCCCGGCAGTGGCGGCGTTGCTCTATCTGCTCCTGCTCGCGGTCGGAGCCGCGCCGGCTGAGGGGCATGACATCGACGCCGGGGGAGATGTGCACGACGGCGGGGACCACGCGTTCCTTGGCGCGCTCGAGCTGATCGGTGTAGGCCGCGTCCCGCTGTCATTGATTCTGATGAGCTTTGGCCTCCTCTGGGGGTTCTTTGGCTGGCTCGGCAACCGGCTCTTCAGCGCGGTCTTGCCCTCGCCCCACATCTCTATCTGGCCCTCGCTGGTTCTGGCGCTGATTGGCGCGGCGGCGCTGACGCGCGGCCTTGCCAATGTATTGGGGCGAATCATGCCCTCTACGGAAAGCTACGGCGCCGCCGCGCGCGAACTGGTCGGCAGCATTGCCGATGTCCGCTACGCAATCACGGAAAACGGCGGTTCGGTTCAGGTCTACGACCGGCATGGCGCTCTGCATGAAGTGCCCGCCCGGGTGCTCCCCGGCGAGCATGCCATACCAGCAGGCGAGCGCGTGGTGCTCTGGCGATACGACGAAGCGTCTGGCGCGTATTACGCGATTCAGGATGAGGCCATTACCGGGTCACACATGCCCCAACCGGTAACCGGGAAGCCCTGGGCGCCATAGCTCGGGCCGGCTGGATGGCAGGCATCGCCGCCGAGGGTTTCATCGGTTAGGCGACACGGCTCCCGGCGCAAAGCGGGACAACGGCATGACACGGGAGGAACGACCATGGGACAGCAGCGTGGAGGCGTAGCCGGGGTCGGCATCAGCGCCATTCTCATCGCCCTGATCTTTATTCTCCTGCCGACGCTCCTCCCCTCTCTGGGCATGGTCGCGGTCAGCGCTCCAACTCAGGTGATCCTCGTTGGCTTCGGGGTCATTCTGCTGCTGGCCGGCGCGGCGATCCTCACCATCACTCGACTCTATGTCAAGACCTCGGCCGACCAGGCCTTCGTGCGCACCGGCATGGGTGGGCAGGAGCCGATCATCGACGGCGGCGCGCTGGTTATCCCGGTCGTCCATGAGATCGTGCCCGTCTCGCTGCAGACGATGCGGCTCGACGTCGACCGCTCGGCGCACGACGCCCTCATCACCGGCGACAACCTCCGTGCCGACGTTGCTGCCGAGTTTTACATCAAGGTGCAGAAGATTCGCGAGCACATCCTGGCCGCGGCCACCTCGCTCGGCGAACGCTCAGTCGATGCCGAGAGCGTCAAGCATCTCGTCAACCAGAAGCTCGTCTCCGCGCTGCGCACCGTCGCTGCCACCCGGCCCTTGCATG
The DNA here is from genome assembly GCA_964434995.1 of uncultured Sphaerobacteraceae bacterium. Classification (GTDB taxonomy): domain Bacteria; phylum Chloroflexota; class Chloroflexia; order Thermomicrobiales; family UBA6265; genus JACCXM01. The sequence goes on along the minus strand of CAYSXO010000063.1, from coordinate 11,185 downwards.
AGTTGCACACCAAGCGCGACGAGTTCGCTCAGGCAGTGCAAGTCATCGTCGAGAAGGATCTGGCCCACAACGGGCTGACGCTTGAATCGGTCACCATTTCCCGCCTCGACCAGACGCCGCCGACCGCCATGCGCGGCGAGGACAACGTCTTCGACGCCCAGGGCCTACGCACGATCGCCGAAATCACGCAGCGGCAGCGGGTGGAACGCAATCAGATCGAGCGCGAGGCCGACCAGCGCGTGACCGCTCAGGATGTCGCCCGCGACCAGTTCGTCTTCGAGCAGGAGGTTTCCCGCTCGAACGCCGAGGCGCAGAAGAACCGGGATATCGAAATCTCGCGGGCGCAGGCGCAGCAGGAGGCCAGCACCTTCGCGGCGGAACAGGCGCGGATGGCGGGTGTGGCCGAAGTGAAGCGCGACGAGGCCGTGCAGGTGGCGGAGGTCGAGAAGTCCCGGGTCCTGGAGGTGGCGAACCAGCAGCGAGAGCGAGCCGCCCGCGTGGCGGAAATCGAGAAGCTGAGAACGGTCGAGCTGGCCACGCGCGAGAACGAGATTGCCATCGCTGCCAAGGAGCGCGAGCGCGCCGAGTCGGAAGCGCAGCGGTTCGCCGCTGAGGCGCAAATGGAGGCAGAGCGGCAGGCGGTGCGCACGGTCGAGATTACCCAGACGGCGGAACGCGAAAAGGCCAAGGCGATCATCGAGGCCCAGGCGGAGTTCGAACGCCGGCGGCTGCAGGAACAGGTTCAGGCCGATGTGGCCGCGTATGCGGTGATCAAGGCGGCCGAAGGCGCGGAAGCCGCCGCGGCCAAGGACGCGGCGGCCCGGCTGACGCTGGCCCAGGCGCAAAAGGAAGCGATGGGCCTTCAGGCCGAGGGCGAGCTCGCGGCGCAAATGGTTCCAGTCGACGTCGAGCGCCAACGAGTCGAGGTCGAGCGTGCGCGGGTCGGCGTTGAGCGGCAGGAATTGGAGAACAAGGCGCAGTTCGAGACAATCTCGCGCGGCCTCCAGGTCGATCTGGCCCGCATCGATGCGGAGAAGCAGATCCGCATTGCCGCGGCGCAGGCGTTCGGTGAGGCGATGGCGAGCGCCCGCATGACGGTCTGGGGCGACCCCGAAACGGCGGCACGTATGGCCGAGAGCTTCTTCAAGGGGCAGCAGTTCGGCTATCTGGCGGACGGGCTGATCAACAACACGCCCGACGGGGTGAAGGATGCGCTGAGCCAGGTTGGCGCGGCGCTGCAACAGATGACGGGCGGCAAGAACGGCGACGGCCCGCAGGCCCCCGGATCCGAAAGCTAAAGGCAATTGGCTGTTGGCTGTTGGCTGTTGGCTGTTGGCCTACGCTAGCTCGCTCGGGCTGGGCGGCTCGCCGGCGGTCAAACTGGCGTCCCACGTCCGACTTCCGTCTTACGACTCCGCCGCGCGGCGCGCTCGCGCGGTCGGGGTCATCGATTCCGCGAGGCGAAGCGCGGCGTCGGTGAGAAGGGCCAGAGCGGTGATGGCGACCGCGCCGGCCAGGATGCGGTCAGGGTCATTGCGCGTGATGCCCTCGAAGAGGAGCGTGCCCAGGCCGCCAGCGCCGATCCAGGCGGCGATGGTCGCCAGGCTGATCGTCGTCACCGACGCGGTGCGCATGCCGGCGATGATCACCGGAAGCGCCAGCGGCCAGCGGACCCGGGCAAATTGCTGCCAGCGCGTCATGCCGATGCCCGTGGCCGCTTCGAGCGTGGCGGGGTCGACGCCGCGCAGGCCCGTGGCAATGTTCCGCACGAGGAAAATCTGGGCATAGGCGGCCAGCACGACGATCGCCGGGCGGCGGCCAATGCCGAGGCTCGGAATGAGTAGCGCCAGAAAGGCCAGACTCGGAATCGTGTAGATCGCGCCCAGCAGGCCAAGGAGCGGCGTGGAGAGCCGTGGATTGCGCGCGGCGATAATTCCGAGCGGAATGGCCAAGACCAGCGCGACGAGCATTGCGGTCACCGAAAGGGTCAGATGCTCGATAGCGAGCCGCCAGACCCGATCCGACCGGTTGATGAGGTAGTCGAAGGTCATGTGGCAATCCCGGCGCTCGCGGCGACGTGCGGCACGCTGGCCGCCTGGATCGCCTCCAGATCGAGATACCCAACCGGCACGCCCCCGTCGCGGACGATCAGCCTCGGTGCGCCAGATTCGAGCAGCCTGTTGAGGGCAGGCTTCACGCGCAGGGGGAGATCGATGTATGGCTCTCCTGGTGAAGGAGGCGCTTGTCCATCGAGGGCAACCATGGCTGCCGCCACGCTGACCAGGCTGAGCCTGCGCAGCGTGTCATCCGCGCCCACCAATTCGGCCACAAAGTCATCGGCCGGATGCATGATGATGTTGAGCGGCGTGTCGTATTGCAGCACGCGCCCTTCCCGCATCACGGCAATGCGGTCGGCGAGCAGCGCGGCCTCGTCGATATCGTGAGTGACGAAGACAATCGTCTGCCCAATCCGGTCATGCAGCTCAAGCAGTTCCTCCTGCAGCCGGGAGCGGGTGATGGCATCGAGCGCGCCGAACGGTTCATCCATCAGCAGCGTGCCCGGCGACGCGGCGATGGCGCGGGCGATACCGACGCGCTGTTGCTGGCCGCCAGAAAGCTGCGAGGGGTAGCGGCCGCGGTACTCCTCCGGGGGCAGGCCAACCAGGCGCAGCAATTCATCGACGCGCGCCGTGATACGCGCCTTGTCCCAGCCGAGCAGGCCGGGGACGACGCCGACATTCTCCGCCACCGTGTAGTGTGGGAAGAGGCCGCCCTGCTGGATGACGTATCCCATGTGGCGGCGCAGCTCCGGCCCGGGCAGGTCTTGCGACGGCGTGCCATCGATGAATATGGCGCCACTGGTAGGGTCGTAGAGCCGGTTGATCAGCTTGAGCAGCGTCGTCTTGCCGCAACCGGAGGGACCGATGAGGACGACGAACTCCCCGGGGTCGATGGTCAGCGAAACGTCATTGACGGCAGGGCGCGCCGCGTCTTTGCTATCGAACTGCTTGATGATGCGGTCGAACTGAATTCTGGTCGCGGCGAGGTGATCGCCGGAGGTCGCGCCGTTGTGATTGATCAATGGCCCTAACCTCCGGTCCCCCTCTCCTAATGCGCTGGAAGAGGAGTAAGGGCGCCACCAGGAGGAGCTTCCTCAAGGCAATCCGCGTGACAGAGCGCTCCCCTCTCCCAGTGCATTGGGAGAGGGGGTGGGGGTGAGGGCCGTTAGCCGAGCAGACCCTGCTCCTCCAGGAATTCGCGGGCTACTTCCTCTGGTTCGAGCTTGTCCGGCCCATCGACCCGCCAGTTGAGCGCCGACATCACCTGATCGGTCAACAGAGGAGCCACTGGGTTCAAGGCGTCAGCAATCCCCGGATTGGCGGTGAGCGTATCATTTCGCACCACCGGCGCAACATGGTACGGCGGCCAGAGCGACTTGTCGTCCTCGAGGAGGACGAGATCGAGGCCGGCTACCTGGCCATCAGTGCCGAATGCGAGCACCACCTGCGCCTGATCCTCGTCCAACGCCTGATAGCGGATGCCGGGCGCGACACTGAGAACATCGCCAAACTCCATGCCGTAAAAGTCCTGCAAGCCCTGCAGGCCATCCGGGCGCTCGACAAAGTCCGACGGAGCCACGATCGTCAGTTCGCCGGCGATCTCCGCCAACTGGCTGATGGTGGTCACACCGCGCTCTTCAGAGAAGGCGCGCTTGACGGCCAGCGCCTGCGTGTTGTTGAACGCTGACTCATCGAGCCAGACAAGGTCGAACTGCTCCAGGTAGCCATCAGAGACGACATCGTAGACGCGCTTGTCGATCGTGTCGTCGGCCGCGTCGTCCGGCATGCCGCCGACTGGCGTCGCCGAGGCCACGGCGTCAATGGCCATCCCCAGCACCACCGTCAGGCCAGTGCCGGTATATTCCGGATAGAGGTCGATCTCTCCCGCCACCAGCGCTTCTTGCGCAACCTGAGTACCCCCCAGATTGAGGCGCTTCTCGACCGGGATACCCGCGTTCTCGAGCAGCAACGCGTACATTTCGCCGAGGATCAACTGCTCGGTGAAGTCCTTCGACCCGATCTTGACGGGCGCTCCCTGCGCTGACGCAATGCCCCAAGGAGAGGCTTGCCCGTGCAGAAAGGCCGCGGCGGCGAACGGGCTGACTACCAAACCTCTGGCAATCGTGCGGCGGGTGATCGTCATGATTCTCCCTTTTCACAAAGCGAAGTCGCGCCAACGTGGCTACGATGCCCGGACCATTCTAGAACACGAACAAGCGTTCTGGGTTGTGTAGGATACATGGGCCTGTGTCGAGATGATTCGCCCTATGGAGCGCGCGCTCCAGGCGGCGTAATGGCGCGCTCCGCCCGTGCCAGGATCCCCTCCGTGGCCAATGCCAGCAGCGTCACCAGAATCGCGCCGGTGAGCAACATTCGCTCGTCCATCAAGGTGATGCCCGAGGTGATGAACGTACCCAGGCCGCCCGCGCCCACAAACGCGGCCAGCGTGGCGCTGCCGATGACTTCGACCGCGGCCGAGCGGACCCCGGCAATGATGACTGGGAGCGCGAGGGGGATTTTGACCCGCCAGAATCGCTGGCCGCGCGTCAGGCCGAGCCCCGTCGCCGCCTCGAGGGTGGCAGGATCGACCCCACGCAATCCGGTATCGGTGTTGATGACCAGGGGAGGACCGGCCAGGAGCGTGAGCGCAATGAGGGCCGGTTTCCAGCCGAGGCCATAGACCGGCAGCAAGAGCAGAATGACGGCCAGGCTGGGAATGACCCGGACCGCCGCCACGGCGCCGACAATCGCCGACGTGAGCGTGCCGCCCATCGAGGCAAGGACACCGAGCGGAATGAACAAGAGGATGGCGATCCCGAGCGCGCCGAGGCTCAGGCCAAGGTGAACCAGCAACGCCTCTTGCACGCGATCGGCGTTCTCGACAATGTAGGCCCAGGTGCCAGTAAGCAGATCCATGGGGGGAATGGTAGACGAGGGTGACAGGGTGTCGGCGTGACGGGGTTCTTGATTGTTGGCTGCCGGCCTGCAGTTTCATCCTTCTCCTCAACACCCCGACACCCTGTCACCCCGTCAGCCACCCCATCGTCCTATTGCACCAACCGCCCACGAGTCGTACCGTTGACGCGACGAAGCGCGGACGGGTGTTGGCACACGGTCGCGGAACCGGTGGGCAGCCAGGAGCGTTCGGGAAAGTGCCCCGCCTCGCGCGACCAGGGCATTGGCGAACTCGAGGGCTGGGGATGAGACAACACATCACGATTTGGAGATCACCGCGCGCGGCACGCTTGCGTTGGCGTGCCGCGACAGCGGAGCGTCTCGCGGCCGCATTGGCGCTGATCTTGGCGCTGGCGCTCGGGGCACTCCTCACCGGCACGCCCGAGTTGGCGCAAGCGCAAGACACCATCGCCCTGCCTCCCGCCGCGCCGGGTCTGGCCGCGCCGACGGACGGCGCGACGATTCAGGACGCCTGGAGCGCGGTCATTCTCCAATGGCAGGAGGTTCCAGGGGCTCTCGAGTACCAGGTTCTCCTGAACGGCGGCGAGCGGACCGGACCATGGATCTCCGAGACCACGTGGTCTCCCGGCAGCCTCCCCGAGGGCACCTACACCTGGGCAGTCCGTGCCCGCAATGATGCCGGCTCCGGCGAGCCGGGGCTTGGATTCACCTTCACGGTGCTTCCCGCGAGCCAGACTGAGCCCGGCGCGGAATCGCCAGAGGCGCTCGATCCCCTGCCCTTCCAGCTCCAGCAGCCGGCAGATATCGTCGAAGAGGCCCCAGGCGCCGAGCTCGCCGACAAGTACCTGCGGTATCAAATGCCGGTTGATCTCGAACAGCAGGATGCCACCGACGCCGTGGCAGGATCCACCGGTCAGGATGGCACGGTCAACGGCCAGCCACGGGACCGGGGCAATAACGCGCCGGCCGACGAACCTGATCCGGCAACCGCCGGCAACGTGATGCTGCCCCCGCCCGTTCCCGGCCTGCCCGCGGGCGGCAATGGCAACCCGGCGCTGAACACCAACATCGGCTCGACGACCGAGATGGTCTTCGATGTGGTCGCGGATACGACGGTCTTCAGCGCCGCGCCCGGTTCGCCGCAATCGCCCGAGAGCGTCAATTTTCTGGCGATCGGCGGCGGCAACGGCGCGGTCGCCCTGATGAGTTTCGAGGTGTCCGGGATCGGTGAAGGCTCTGTACTCGGCGCGAGGCTGACCTTCTACGGCGCTGGCAATACGGGCGCGCCCGGCGGCAGCGTCGGCGTCATTCCCGACTTCGTCGTCTGGGACGGCCTCACCGCGAACGGCACTCCCGGCGGCGAGAACGCGCTGAATGTCCACGGCGCGCCCTCATGGTTCGAGCGCGTCGAGCCGAGCGGGTTGACCGCCGTCGACGTCACGGGCTCGGTCTATGGCGACGGCGCGCTCACGTTCGTCCTGCCTGGCCAGAGGGAGCAGTCTGGCTCGATCTATGCGCTCGAGAGCGGTGCTCCCGCGCAACTCATTCTGACGGTCGCGCTCCCCGCCTGACCCAAAAATACCGCGGACAACCTCCCGCCTGGATCGCCGAGTACGCTTCCCCGAGCACCTGGATCGTGCTGAGCGTAGCGAAGCATCTTGGCCTTCCCCCTCCCGTGCGCGGGAGATGGGAGCCTTGGTGGCGGCACTGGCTCCTGATGGCAGTGTGTAGCGCCGCCGGCAACGCGTCACGACGACTGCACACCGTATCCCGCGCACGGGTGGGCGCCAGCGGCGATGATCGCGTCGGTCCTTGACGACAAGCCCCTCTTTCAGCCGCTGCACCGGGGAGCGGAATGCCATGTCCATGCCGGCCGGTGAGGGTTGGTTCTGCAGCGTGATCCGGCCCACACGGCATCGTTCGTCTTGCCGGGCTCGGCACGAATCCCTCGCCGCCTGCGACAATGAACGCGATGCCAGGATCGGCCGAAGGCAATCGCACCGCGCCGCGATCCGAAAGTCATCAGTCTGGCGAGCCGCGCGATGCCAGTGGCGCGCGCCTCCGACTGCCCGAGGGTCTGCGTTCGCTTGCCCATCGTGACTACCGGATCTTCTTTGGCGCGCAATTTTTCTCCCTGACCGGCACCTGGATGCAATCGCTGGCGCAAAGCTGGCTGGTGCTCACCCTAACCGACTCGCCCGCCGCGCTTGGGCTCATCGCCGTTTTCCAGTTTGGGCCAACGCTTATCCTCGGGGTACCGGCCGGGGTGCTGGTCGACCGCCTACCCAAGCGGCGCATCCTTATGGTGACGCAGGGGCTTGCCGCGATCGTCACCGCCCTGCTCGCCATTCAGGTCTGGACCGGCCAGGTCGAACTCTGGCAAATCTACGCGGCGGCGGCGGCCATCGGCGCGGTGAACGCGCTCGACATGCCGACCCGGCAATCGTTCGTCGTCGATCTGGTTGGCAAAGACGATCTCGGCAACGGTATTGCCCTCAATTCCGCGCTATTCAATACAACGCGCATCGTCGGCCCCGCGCTTGCGGGATTCGTCCTGGCGGCCTTCGGCCCGCGCATCTGCTTTGCCGCGAATGCCGTTTCGTTCATTCCAGTGGTGGCAGGCCTCGGCCTGCTGCGCACGCGCGGTCTGCCGCAACCTGGCGCCGGGGAGGCTTCGCCAGTGGAACGGCTACGCGAGGGGCTCGCCTACTCGCGGCGAACGCCAGAAGTGCTCCTCCCCATCATCCTGGCCGGGCTGATGGCCATTTTTGGCATGAACTTCAATGTCTGGGCCCCTGTCCTGGCCCGCGATGCGCTCGACATCGGGGCCGGCGGCTTCGGCCTGCTCATGTCGTCGCTGGGCGTCGGCTCGCTGATCGGAGCGCTGACCCTGGCGTTCACCGGCCGTCGCCCCGCCCCACGCGCCCTTCTCACCACCGCTCTCCTTTTCGGCACGCTGGAGATCGCGCTCGGCCTGGTCGCCGGGCTGGGGCTTTCCGCGATGTTCGCCATGGTGCTGATGGCCGGGATCGGCTTTTCCATGAGCATGACGATGACGCGTGCCAACACCGCCGTGCAGACCAATACCCCCGACCATCTGCGCGGCCGGGTGATGAGTATCTACATGACGGTTTTCACCGGATCGACGCCCATCGGCGCCGTGCTCGCGGGCGTGATGAGCGACTTCTGGGGCGCTCCGGTCGCGGTAGCCGCCGGTGGGGCGGTGGTCGCCGCGATCGCCCTCGCCATTGGCAGCCGGCTGACCCGCGTCGAGCAGCAACAACGCGACGAGATGCCCGCCTGATTGCCACGGTCGGTCCCGGCACGGAGCTGCCTCCTGTGCCAGACTTCCCGAAGCGATTTTTCCATCGCCCACGTGGGAGCATTTTCATGGATTTTGGACCGTTCGCCCTCATCAGTCTTTTCTATCTGGTCCTTGGCGTCCGCGTCATCTACCAACTTGTCCGCAACTTCCGGCAAACGTTCGACCTCCACTTCACGCGGCAAGACCGCGTGCTGGTTGACCAGGCCGCGTTTTTCGTCCTGCTGCCGATATCGGTTGCGCTGCATGAGCTGGGGCATGCCGCGGCAATTCGGCTCTTTGGCGGCCAGATCCTCGACTGGGGGTTCTATGGCTTCGCCGGCTATGTCTCGTTCGACCCGCGCGAATTCACCAGCGCGCAGCAGGTGATCATCGCCGCCGCCGGAGTGACCGTCAACATGATCCTGGCGGCCATCGCGGTTGGCCTCGTATTCCTCAAGAAGCCGCCCATGCGCGCGGCACTCAACGAACTGCTGATCCAGTTCACCTGGATATCGCTGCTCAACGCACTGGTGGTCTACCCCGCGCTCGACTTCGTGACCGGGTTGAACGGCGACTGGATGCAGATGTACGACTTCCGCGTGCCCGCGTTGAGCGCCACGATTCTCGTCGTTCATGTCGGCGTGCTGGCCGCCCTGTTCTGGGCCTGGAAAAGCCCGAAAGTACGTGCGCGGATCGCTCAACTGACCGATGACACGCCACCCGCGACGCGCATTGCTGGCAAGCGGCATGGGGCGGGTACGCTGCCGGCCTCCGCGACGCCGGCGGAGCGCGCGCTGCATGAGGCAGCAAGCCGCGTTGCCAGCGGTTGGCCGGCCCCGCTCGAAGCCGCGATTCAGCGAGGATCGGGAGGAACCGCGCTTGTCCTCACCTGGGGTGAGCCTGCCATCCAGCGCTCGGTCATTGCTGTCGCGCCGGATGGGGGCGGCGTCAATGTTACCGGCGTCTTGCGCCCGGCTGGTCGGCCGCCGGAGCAGCGGTCCCTGGGGGGGGACGCCGCGCCGCTCGACGCGAACCGGCTGACCATGCTTCTGCGCCTGGCGATGGAGAGCGTCGAGAGTTGGACGCCCACCGCGGGCCCGGCCTCAACGATGACATCCCCCCGTCAGCCAACCGCGGCGGACTGAGGGGGTACGTGGTGAGATGGGCGAACTCGTCATGGGGCACAGGGCCGGCAACAGTGGCAGTCCCGATAGCATGATCGCCACAACGCCGGATCGCGCCGTTTCATGCTGGATATCTCTCAAGCCACCTGGCCACGTACGAAAGGACCACTCGTACTCCTATTTGGAGGAAGAGCCGTTCAGCGGCTGGACACCCGAGGGGCTCGGCAGCGCTCTGCGCATGGCAACCGGAGAACTTGCCGGATCTGCTGCCCCACCTCGATGGCGCGGGCTTCCGATCGTCGCCGCTGCCGGCCTGATCCTGGCGATGGCCGCCGTGGCCGCATTCGGCATGAAGCAGCTATTCGACGTCGGGGAAAGGGCGAGGCGATCCACGATCGGTTGAGGCATGCGGCGCGCCCATCCGCGCCCGGAACCCGGAACCCCTCATGATCGACCGGGACGAGCCGGTCGAAGAGGCCAGAATCGTCCATTCGGCGGAGAGCCGGCGCGGCCTGATGGTCATACTGGTTTCGACCTTCTTTGCCTGGGGCGGCTTCTTCCTGATCATCCCGCTGCTCTCGGTCCACTATGTCGATGGGCTCGGCTGGTCCGCCGCATCCATCGGCCTCGTCCTGGCGATTCGGCAGTTCACCCAGCAGGGCCTGACGCCATTCAGCGGCGCCCTGGCCGATCGGGTCGGGGCCAAGCCGCTCATTGCAGTGGGGATGCTGGTCCGCGCCATCGGCTTTGGCGCCATGGCCTTCGCCTTCACCTACCCAGTGCTGATGCTCACCGCTATCGTTTCTTCGATCGGCGGCGCGCTGTTCGAGTCGCCACGTGCCGCGGCCGTCGCCGCGCTCACCGAGGAGCGGGAGCGCCCCAGCTACTACGCCAAGATGGGCGTGGTTGGCGGGCTGGGCATCACCGGCGGCACGCAGCTTGGCGCGCTACTGCTCAATTTCGATTTCCGCTACGTGGCCATGGCCAGCGCCGCCAGCTATCTTCTGCTGCTGGCCATGATTCTCATATGGCTCCCCCCGGTGCAGGTGGCGGAAAAAGGCGGCGCGTTCCGCGGCCTCAATCTCGCCGTCCATGACCGCACCTTCATGAAGTACATCGGATTCGCCAGTGGGCACCAGTTCATGGCAGCACAGTTTTCGATCACGCTCCCTCTGGTGGCACTGGCCGTGGCCGGGACGCCGAGCGCGGTCGGCTGGGTCTACGCGGTGAACTCTGCCGTCGCGGTGATCCTGGGCTATCCCGTGCCGCGATTGGCCGAGCGACGGCTTGGCGCCGCCGGGGCTCTGGTGCTGGGGGTTCTCGCCACGGCGATCGGCCTGATCATGATCGGCTTCTCGCGGGAGACGTTCTCGCTCCTCCTCGCGGTGTTGATCTATTCGATCGGCGTCGTGCTGGTGCGGCCAAGCGAGCAGACAGTCATCGCGAGCCTGGCCAACCCGGTAGCCCTTGGCTCCTACTTCGGCGTTGCAGGCCTGGCCGTTGCCTTCGGCGGCGGATTCGGGAACTTCGCGGGCGGCGTTCTCTACGATCTTGGCGCCCGGCTCAACATGCCCGCCCTGCCGTGGCTGCTCTTCGCGGCGGTCGGTCTGTTCGCCGCCGGAGGGCTGTGGTGGACACTCATCGGGCCACGCGGTGCCGTGCGTGCGATGGGTGATGGATGACGGGCTCGCGGCTCCTGGCTTTTGGCCTCATGGCCTTCCGGCGCGCCCAGTCACGTCTGACTCTCGAATTCCGACTCACGGCTCATGACTCACGACTTC
>CAYSXO010000062.1:1595-17629 GCA_964434995.1 uncultured Sphaerobacteraceae bacterium | reverse complement strand
CATCCAACATGGCAAGGCGCCATGAGTCCAGCTCCTCCTGCAAACGTCGCGGCACGAAGTGTCCGCGACGGCAAGGGTCTCTTCGATCGATACGGCATTGCACCCGATCCCGCGGGCTAGATGCGGCGAGGCCGCGACCCCGGCACTCCGCCTTTTCTGACGATCGGCTATCATTGGCGCTCGATACTTCCCTTTGTGAAGCTTTAGCGGCTTTGCTGCCCCTTTGGCTAGCGAAGACGATTCTGGAGAGCGCGCGTGCAAATTGACGTCTATCACGACATTGCCTGCCCCTGGTGCCGCATCGGCAAGGCCAACCTGGAGTCCGCCTTGCAGGAGTGGACGGGTGAGCCAGTGGCGGTGACCTATCAGCCATTTCTGCTCGAGGACGGCCTGCCGAAGGCGGGTACTCCGGCGCGCGACCACTACCGGGGCAAGTTCGGGCCCGAGAACATCGAGCCGATGTTCGAACGGGTCAGAGGCGCGGGCCGCAACGTCGGTGTCGAGTTCAATTTCGACGATGCCATCCGCGCCCCGTCAGATGACGCGCACCGCCTGATCCTGCTCGCCCCGGAAACGGCGAAGAAAGCCGTGCTGGATGGCCTGCACCGGGCCTACTTCAACGATGGGAAGAATGTCGCCGACCTGGAGACGTTAGCCAACGTCGCCGCCGAGGCCGGGATGGATCGCGCCGAAACGCTTGCCCGGCTCGAAACTGACGAGGGCCGGGCCGAGACGGCCGCCGCGATCGCCAACGCCCAGCGGCTCGGCATCACGGGCGTGCCATTCTTTGTGTTCGACAACCGCTACGCGCTGAGTGGCGCGCAGCCGCCGCAAACGATGCTGGCCGCCATGCGCCAGGCGGCGGAAGATCGTGCCGCCAGCATGAACTCCTGACCGTGTAGTCGCTGACCCAACGCCCAGGATGCATGGGAGATCTCCGACGTGGGCCAAGAATGGACAATTCCGCTTGAGGAGTTGACGGTCGAAGCATTTGCCCCATTCGGCCGAATTGTGCAGATTCCGTCGACGCCCGCGACATCATCGGGGCCCGGCTGGCAGTGCTGGTACGGGTTCCAGGCGCTTGACTGTCCGTGGCCCCTCTACCTGGGCGTGGTCGCCACCGAGTACCGGCCCATCGTCATCACCGAAATGGAGCGGCGCCTCCACACTTTCGAGCCGCTCTACCGCACGGTCATTCGCTCATCCAACCGGTGGCTCCGCCGTCCGCGCTGGAGGTTGCGTCTGCCCGCCCCGACCCGGCCACGGCCAGAGCGTTCCGCGTTCCTGTCGGCTCGGCCATCATCATGCACCCTGGGACATGGCACAGTTGCGCCTTCCCGGAAGCGCGCGGCGCCACGTATACCTTTGCCTGTCTCGAGCCGGACACCCCCCACGATGACCCATGGGTTCCGTTCGGAGATGGCGATGCCGTCCGTGTGACCAGCTGCTAGCGCCGGCCGCGGATGGCCGCGAGGAGGCACGCTGGCCTCACAGCGCGCCTCCTCGCGTTCTTTTACCTGAGTGTCAAACAGCGAACTCGCGGAAAGGATTCACATCGTGCCGGACGTCAAGGTCGGCGTTCAGATCAAGCCGCAGCATGCGTCGATGACCGAGCTACGCAACGCCTGGAAGCGCGCCGACGCCATGGGGGTCGATTCCCTCTGGACATGGGACCACTTCTTCCCTCTCTCTGGCGATCCGGATGGTGCGCACTTCGAAGGATTGGCGCTGCTCGCTGCCATGGCCGAGTCGACCGAGCATGCCACCATCGGCCCATTGGTCATCTGCAACTCGTACCGCAATCCGAACCTGACGGCAGACATGGCCCGGACAATCGACCATATCTCCGGCGGACGCTTCATCCTCGGGTTGGGCAGCGGCTGGTTCGATCGAGATTATGACGAGTACGGCTACGACTTCAAGGACGCGCCCGCCCGCCTGCGCGATCTGGCAGCGGCATTGCCGACAATCGAGGATCGGCTGGCCCAGCTCAACCCCGGCCCGGTCAACGGGACGTTGCCGATCATGATCGGCGGCTCCGGGAGACAGGTTACGCTCAAGCTGGTCGCGCAACATGCCGACCTGTGGAACAGCTTCGGCCTTCCCGATCACATCGGCGAGCTGAGCAATGTCCTCGACGACTGGTGCGCAAAGGTCGGCCGCGATCCGGCAACGATCGAACGCTCTGTTCTCTTTGGGGATCCAGATCGCATTTCCCTGGCGGACGACTACGTTGCCAACGGCATCACTCACCTCATCTTCGGCATCGAGGCGCCGGACTTCGACTTTGCTTCTGTCGAAAAGCTCATCGCCTGGCGCGACTCGATCCGGTTCAACGAGTAGCCGCCGGCGCGCCGCGCCACTCCGGGTCTCGAAAGACCCGGAGTGGCGAGAACCGATCGACTGAAATTCAGGAATCCACCTTGAAGGTGCAATAGAGCTTCCGCATCGGCGTCTCCAGCACCCAGGTCCCCTTCCAGTTGGGCGGGAAGGTCGCGCTCTCGCCTGGGCCAATCAGCCGCTCTTCACCGTCATCGCTCGTGGCGCGAATCGTCCCTTTCACTACGTGGATCATTTCGCCGTCGTTGCCGAAGTCGGCGCGCATGCGGCCGGCGCCGCACTCCCAGACGCCTGTCATGATCCTTTCATCGTCACTGCGCCAGAAGACCTTGCCCGACGTCGGCATTGGCCCCTCGAGCGGCTTCCCGACTGGCAGCGCCAGCGGTCCGTAGTCATCGAGCTCCATCGCGGCGGCATCCGCGTCGGAAACCGGCTGCACCAATGTCACGTCTTCAGCTCCCTTCATCATGACCGAACTGATCTTCCACATTCGTCCAGTCGGCGGACGGCAGATACAGCAGCACAAGGCCCAGGGCCGCCATCACCACGTTGCGGAATGCCGCGTCGATGCCGTTCCATTCCGTCGAGCGCCACATCTGAAACCACTCGCCGCCTATTGCGATGAATCCTCCCATAAAGAGCATGATGATCATCAGCAACCCAGTCGACGACCAGCGCCGCGCTGCCGCGTAGCGGCGCGCGCGCCAACCGCCGATCCAGAGCGCGGCGGCCCTCACGAGGACAATCGCCGTCAGACTCTCCCAGAAAATAATGGTCAGATAGGCCACGCGGTGCGCGGCGGGCGCGGTGACCGCCCTCCACATGATGTCGGCGTCGAGCGCCGTGCCCGGGGTGGCCCCGAAGTTGGTAGTATCCATCGCCATCACGTGCTGCACGAAGGCGAAGTTCGCGTCGAAATCCGTGATGTTGCCCATTGCGACAAGCACCATGTACAGGCCATTGAGCGCGGTCACGGCGGCGCAGGCAAAAGGCAGGGAGCCAAGGCGAAACGGGCCGTCCAGCCCGCGTGACGACGACGCCATCATGATCCCTCCTCCTGTTCGCCACTCCCCTCCACGCCGCTTCATCATGGCAATGTTTCGCGCGGATCGATGGATACCATCGTAGCGCCGTGGCTCATTCTCCGCGAAGCCGCGCACACGCGCTATCCACCGCATTCGGAGTAGAGTTGCACCATTGAGACCGCCCTGGCGACGATACTTCCCCGGCGGGCAACCTTGGCGCCTCAGGCGTCTATCAGCAGGAGTTCCACGTGACCGACCTCACCGCGACCGAATCAGCCGCAGATGCGGTTGACGGGGAATCTGCCTCCGTAGCCATTGAAGATGTTGGGCCGAGCTTCGAGGATCTCGGACTCCATTCCGCGCTGCTCAAGTCGATCAAGGACGTCGGGTACGAAGCGCCATCGCCCATCCAGATTGAAACCATCCCTGTCCTGCTCAAAGGACACGACGTCATCGCCCAGGCGCAAACTGGCTCGGGCAAGACGGCTGCCTTTGGTCTGCCGATCATCGAGGCAATCGATCCCCGGGTACGCGCCGTTCAGGCGCTGATTCTGGCCCCTACCCGAGAACTGGCAATTCAGGTCGCTGAGGCGCTGCACAAATACGGCAAGCACAAGGACGTCGAAACGCTGCCGATCTATGGTGGTCAGCCGTACGAACGGCAGTTTCGCGGCCTGCAACGCGGTGTCCAGATCGTCGTCGGCACACCAGGCCGCGTCATGGATCACATGCGGCGCGGCACCCTGAATCTCGATAACGTGCGCTTCTTCGTCCTCGACGAAGCGGATGAAATGCTCGACATGGGCTTTATCGAGGACATCGAGTGGATTCTCGAGCAGGCCCCGGAAGAACGGCAGATGGCGCTCTTCTCCGCCACCATGCCGCCGCGCATCGCCGCGCTGGCCTCGCGCTACATGCGCGAGCCTCGGCGCATCTCCATCGCGGGCAAGCAGATGACCGTGCCGCAGGTACGGCAATCATCCTACGAAGTCCCGCGCGCGCGCCGCGTCGATGCGCTGACGAGGATTCTCGACGCCGAATCCCCACAATCGGCCATGATCTTCTGCCGCACCAAGGCGGGCGTCGACGAACTGGGCGAGGCATTGATGGCCCGTGGCTACGGCGTGGAGACGATCCATGGCGATCTATCGCAGGCCCAGCGCGACCGGGTCATGCGGCGCTTCCGTTCCGGCCAGGCCGACATGCTGATCGCCACCGACGTCGCGGCGCGTGGTCTCGATATCCCGGATGTCTCCCACGTCATCAATTACGACATCCCCGAGAGCGCGGAAGCCTACGTCCACCGCATTGGCCGCACCGGGCGGGCGGGACGGACTGGCGAGGCGATCACACTGATTACTCCGCGCGAGGTGCGCTGGCTGCGCCAGATCGAGCGCATCACGCGGGCGCGCATCGAGCCGCGCCGCCTGCCGACCCTGGCCGACGTTGCCGAGCGCCGCCGCGACGCCCTGAAGCAACTGGTGCGCGCGGTTCTCGAGGCCCCGGACGACGGCTATACCAGCTACCTCGATACCATTAACGATCTGGCTGACGAGCACGATGCCGCCGAGGTCGCTGCCGCCATCCTCAAGCTCTATGCGGAGGAGACCGGCCGCACGACCACGCCTGAGCAGCAGGAGGACGATATCGCCACCTTCGCCGCCGCCGCGCCGCCGGCGCGCGGCCCGCGCGGCGAGGCGGGCATGGTTCGTCTATTCATCAATGTCGGCCGCAATCAGGGAGCGAGGCCCCAGGACTTTGTCGGGGCTATCGCCAACGAGGCCGGAATCCCAGGCCGCGCAATCGGCGCCATCGACATCTTCGATGACTATGCGTTCGTCGATGTCCCCCGCGAGTTCGTTGACCGCGTTCTGGCCGCCATGCGCGGCACGAAAATCAAGGGGCGCCCGGTCAACGTGGAGGTTGCGCGCCTCGATGGCGCGCCCATGCCCGCCTCGCGCGGCGGGTTCCGCGGCGGCCGCCCATCCAGCAGACCTCGCGGCGACGGCGGCGGGCCGCCCAGGCGATACGAACGGTCTGATCGCTCAGACGGAGGCGGTTCGCCACGCTTCCGTACCCGGCGGGACGACGGGCCGCGACGCTAGGTCAACGGCCGGCCGCGCCGCGACCGGGACAAGGATATGGCGTATTGGGTGGGGCGGTTGGCTGGAACACGCGCACGGTCGAGGGCCTGCCCCTGGGGCCCGCGCTGGCCGGCCAAACCCGCGATTGACCGGAGCCGACGCCGGGCACGACCTGACGCTCAATTCGCTGGCACGCGACGGGATGATCCTGCTGGGCCGACTCCGGGGCGTGAGCAAGGGGAACGTCGTCTTCGACCCCGATCTGGCAGAGAGTGGCGCTCAACGCCGTCGGCCCTGCTCCCGCCATGCCGCATTGCATGCATACGAGCCCACGGAGCGTCACGAGCAAGAGACGATCGAAATCGGTGCGCGGCACGATCGAGCGGAATCCGCTCGATCGTCTCTTGCTCATCCTCCTCGAGCCCGCCCATCCACGACCAATTGGCGGCAGGGATCACCAGGCCATGGGCGCTGTCGCTCCCCGGCAGCCCCTGATCTATGCGCGTGGCGGCAACGGCTCGAGAGGCGCGTTCGGCCCACCCAGCCCAAAGCTCGGCACAGGGCCGTCCACGGGCGCGGCCCAACGCACGCCATTGGCGATCACCCGCAGCACTTCGGGATTGTGGTACGTCGGGTAGGTCTCGTGACCAGGCCGGAAGTAGAAGATCTTCCCCCGTCCCCGCTGGTAGCAACAGCCGCTACGAAAGACTTCGCCGCCAGTGAACCAGCTCACGAAGACGAGATCATCCGGCTGGGGAATGTCGAAGAACTCGCCGTACATCTCTTCCTCGGGGATTTCGATGTACTCGCCGATGCCATCTGCTATCGGGTGACTCGGATTGACGGCCCAGAGGCGCTCCTTGTCGTTCGCCTCGCGCCATTTCAGATTGCAGGTCGTTCCCATCAGCGTCTTGAAGATTTTCGAGTGGTGTCCCGAGTGCAAGACAACCAGCCCCATGCCATCGAGCACGCGGCGTTGCACGCGCTGGACGATCTCATCGGAGACCTCCGGGTGCGCCTTGTGACCCCACCAGATCAGAACATCGGTGCCGGCCAGAACGTCGTCAGTCAGGCCATGCTCCGGCTCATCGAGGGTCGCCGTGCGCACGGTGAATCCCGCATCTCCGCCAAGACCGGCCGCGATCGCCTCGTGAATCCCGTCAGGGTAGATCGCGGCGATCTCCGAGCTCTCCTTCTCGTGACGGAACTCGTTCCAGACGGTGACCCTGATTGTCACAGACTCTCCCTTTCTCCCAGGCCACTGTCGCGTTCCCGCGGTTAGAGCAGCCACCCACCGTCGATGTAGAACGATCGTCCCGTCACCCAGGCCGAGGCGGGGCTAGCCAGATAAATGAAGATACCGGTCAGGTCGTCTGGCTCGCCAATACGGCCGAGCGGCACTGATGCCACCCACTTTTCGCGCAGGCCAGGCGTGTTGTCCAGGATTGGCTCGGTCAATGGCGTGTGCACCGGTCCCGGCCCAACGGCGTTGACTCGCACGCCGGTCGGCGCCCACTCGCGGCCCAACCCGGTGGTCAACATCGCGACCGCCGCCTTGGAGACGCCATAGTGCAAGTTCCCAGGGCTGGGATCGACCGCGTCAATTGACGAGACGTTGATGATCGACCCGCTCCCCCGTTCGATCATGGCGCGGCCAAACGCGCGGCAAGTGTTCAACGTGCCAAAGAGGTTGACGTCCAGCATGCGTCGCCAGTCGACGTCGGGGATATCGAGCACCGGCCGCCGAAACGACGAGATACCGGCGCAGTTGACCAGAACATCGACGGGGCCAGCCGAGAGCGCCGCGGCCGCGGCCGCCTCGACCGCGTCGACATCCGCAACGTCGAGGGCACGCGAGGAGGCGCGCGCGCGCCATGGCGCGAGTTCCGTCGCCAGGGCCTTATCGAGGATCCCCGGGTCGATGTCCCAGATTTCGGCAGTGGCGCCGCGCTCGAGCAGCGCGCGCGTTGCCGCCAGCCCGATGCCGCTCGCCCCGCCAGTAATAACCATGCGCAATCCCGCAACATCGAACACGTCTCGGGATTGCTCGACCGTTTCTCCGAGGTTCAGGGTAACTCTCCTTGCTCTCCAACAATGCGGGGAGGCTCTGTCTACAGCGCTCCCCCTGATGCACTCAGGATACTGTCCGCGCCCGGGCAAGCGTGGAGCCTCGTGCGCTGCGCATTGCCGTTGCCATGGCAACTAGGAGGGAGCAAGGAGGCTCTCGCCAAACGGAAAAATGGAGGGGCCACCGCCGGTATGCAGAAAAACGACCGCGTCGTTGGCCGTCAGCGTGCCTGCCCGGACGTCTGCCAGAAGCGCCGCCATAGCCTTTCCGGAATAGACAGGATCGAGGAAGACCGCCTCCGTCCGCGCCAGCAGGCGAATGGCGTCGAGGCCCATCGGAGTAGGCGAGCCATAGCCCTCGCCAATCTGGCTGCCATCGATCGTGACGTCGGCTTCCGCGAAACGCATGTCCAGGCCAATCGCCTCCGCCGTGCCGTTCGCCAGCGCCACTCCATCCGCGATCAGCTTTTCAATTGGACGTTCGACCGCGACGCCGTAGACGCCAAACGGCGCCGAGAACGCGCGCGCTCCCACCATCAGTCCAGCCTGGGTCCCGAGCGATCCGGTCGCGAAGTAAAGCCGGCCAGGAGCTTCCCGGACCTCGGCCAACTGTGCCAGAAGTTCCGCGACCATCGCCACATAGGCAGCCGCGCCCAGCGGCACGCTGCCACCGGTAGGAATCAGGTACGGCGATTCCCCGGCCGCCGCAAGCTCGTCAGCAATGCGCGCCATTTCGGCCTTGCGCTCAGCTTTCCCTGCAACCACGTGGACGTCGGCGCCCATGAGGTGGTCAAGCAGCAGGTTGCCGGCAACGTCGGCGCCGTGGCGCGAGTCAAGCACCAGCACGCAGCGCAGTCCGGCGACGCTAGCCGCGGCGGCCGTCATGCGCGCGTGATTCGACTGCGCGGCCCCTTCGCTGATGAGCACCGTTGCGCCATGGCCCAAAGCATCAGCCAGCAGATACTCCAGCTTGCGCGCCTTGTTCCCGCCGAAGGCAAGCCCGGTCAGATCGTCGCGCTTGATGAAGATACGCGGCGAATCGACGCCAAGTTCCTTCTCCAGGTTGCGGGCGCGTTGCAATGGGGTCGGCAGGTTTGCCAGGGAATATCGGGGCAATGTGGCGAGTTTCACCTTGACGCTTTCCTCCTGATCACGTGGTTCTCTACTCTCGCTCCGAGCGCCATCGGTAACGCGGGCGGATGTGACGTCCTTTCTCCGCACTACACGATCCCGGCTCGCCGCCCCGAAAGGAAGAGGCCGATCGCCAGAATTGCGTTGACGATCACCTTGGCATAGAAGTCGAGCTCACTCAGGCCGAGCAGCGGAATGTAGACAAGGTCGGTCAGCGTCCAGAGGCCGTTGAGAAAGATCATGACCATCAGCACGTCGCGTGACCGGAAAGGCGCTCTCCAGACCAGCAGCGCCGCGAAGACGAGCGTCAGGTGAGCCGCACCCTCCATGGCAATTTTCTCGATGTGTGGGCCATCGGGTTGGCCAAACACGATCTGCCGGGCGAAAAAGAGCATCGAGATGCCCCAAAGCAGTCCCAGCACCACCTGGAGCCCAAGCATGATTCGCAAGAACCGGAGATCTACCGCTCCCGCGACGTCGCTCCGAAGCGGTTCATCGAAACTGGCGTTCACGGCGACCCTCCAGGAGAAGCGCGGCCGGCGCGGCATCCATTGGCCCAGTTGCGTCAGCCTACCGCCTTCACCTTGGCTGTCAACCGCGAACGGCGCCTTGAGCGGCGCTACGGCGAGGGATCGCGATTCAGATGCCCTCGCGGACACGGCCGCCCGCCAGACGGACGCCCAGCAGCACTGCCAGCGAGGCAAAGAGCAGGACAACGGAGAGGAGGAGCGCGGTCGTCAGGTCCCCCGCGCCGAACCGGCCATAGATGGCCAGCGGCATCGTCTGCGTAACCCCGGGGAAGTTGCCGGCGAACATGATGGTCGCGCCGAACTCGCCGAGCGCGCGAGCCCAGGCAAGAACCGCGCCCGCCACGAGACTGGGCGCGATCAATGGCAAGGTCACGGTACGAAAGACCCGCGCTGGCGATGCGCCGAGATCGGCGGCCGCTTCCTCGACGTCGCGGTCGACGCGGGAAAACCCGCTCCGCGCGGCGATGACGTAGAACGGCGCGGCGACGAAGATCTGCGCCATGACGACCGCCGCCGTGGTGAATCCGAGCGTGACTCCCCCCTGATCGAGCCACTGCCCGACAACGCCGCGCCGGCCAAACGCCATCAACAGGGCAATGCCGGCCACCGCGGGCGGCAATACGATCGGCAGATCGACCAGCGCCTCGACAAACGCGGCTCCACGAAATCGCTTTCGCGCTAGCAGATAGGCCAACGGGGTACCGAGCGCAATGACCACCACCATCGACGCACATGTCGTGATCAGGCTGAGTCCCAGCGCCTGCTGGAGTGTCTCCGTCGTTGCCGCATCCCAGGTCCGCCCCGCGCCGACCGCGCGCACGATGAGCGCGCCAACCGGAATTGCCAGGAAAAGGAGCAGGAGCCCCGCGAGCGTCCAGATCAGCGCGATTGGCGCGCCTTGAGCCACGGGCGCCAGTCCCGCGCGCCGGCCGGCGTGGGCATCCACGGCCCCCCCGGGCCACGCAACCGGAACCGAGCCGCCAATTGAGCGGATGACCCCTTGTCCGCGTCGTGAATCGACCGCCAAGTTGCCTCCGTCCTCCGCTGCGGCGCGTTCGACCGCGCCACGGAGCCCCATCCAATCGACGCGCGACCGCCGCGCTGGCCGGACCGCCAGCGGCTATTCAACCATTGAATACGTTTTCGTGGAAGATTTCCAGTCCTGGGCGGACATGTCAGTCGCGGATATCAAATGCATTCACCACCGCGCGTTGCAGCCCCGGGTGACGCTCCAGTAGGCCATCGACCGACATGCGCAGGAATGAGGCAAGCTGGATGAACTCCAGAGGTGAGAGCGAGAGCTTCACGAAGTCGATGTCGAGCTCGACGAGATCGTCTTCACCAAGGGTGTCTTTGGGCCGCAGCGAAACTCGTGACCCCGTTTGCAGGCCGGTTTCAGGCCAGACGATATCGAGGAGATCGTCCATGCCGGCCCGCGGCCGAGGCGCCCTCGCCTCACGAGGCTCATCCGGTTCGGCAACAATCCGTTCGTCAGACATCGCGACCTCATCGCGGGTGTCAGGGTGTTAGGGTGTTAGGAGGTGAGCGCAACGCCCGGCGTGCCCATCACCCCGAAACCCCGACACCTCATCACCCTGACACCCTAACACCCCAACGCCCCACTTGCGAACATGCGTTCTCTTCGTATACTGGTGGCGGAGGAGCGCGCCCCGCGCAAGACGCCGGAATTCTCACCGAGGAGTGGGCGATGACGAGCGATGGTAGCGAGCGGGAAATGGAATTGGCAACGGACGACGCGGAAGACAGAACGCTCGCGCGGGACTATCCGTCGCCAGAAGCACGAGAGCCAGAACGCTTGCTTCGAGAGGATGGCCCGGCACGGCAGGGGAGCGGCTTCGACCCTACCCCCTACATCCGGCAGCTCCGAGGCCGGGGCGGCGGCGACTATCTCGATGTCAAGTGGCGCCTCCTCTGGCTGCGGAAGGAGCATCCTGACGCTGAGATCATTACCGAACTTGTTCAGCACGATCCACAAATGGCCATCTTCAAGGCCACCGTGACCGTGCCGACAGGCGGCAAGGCCACCGGCTACGGCAGTGAAACGGCCAGCGACTTCCCCGATTTCATCGAGAAGGCCGAGACCAAAGCGATTGGGCGCGCCCTGAACGCGCTCGGCTATGGCGCGCAATTCGGCGACCGTGCCGACGATCCCTCGATGTCGCGCGAAGGCGACCGCGCTAGTGCCCCGCCGCCTGCTCCCGCGCCGCGTCCGGTGGCGCTCCGGCGGCGGGACGATGGGCCGGAACCGCGATCCGAGCGGCCACCCGCGAAGCCGGAACACCAGCCACGGCACACGGCAACCGCGGCATTCCCCTCGCCGGCCGCGGCGGACGCCGAGCTTGTCGACTACTCCTGGAGCGCGTTCTGGCCATGGGCGCGCGAGCGTGGGCTCAATGGGCCTCGGGAGATCGAGATGCTGATTGGCCAGGCCGTCGCCGGCCTGTCGCCAGCGGAGCTGCGCGATCTCATCGTGGCGGCCGACGCGCAACGCTGAGGGCGAGAATCGACATCGGGTACCATGGTGCATGGCCTCGCTCCCTCGCTGCACTGGCCGTCCGGCTTTCTATGCCATCACCGCCGTTGGAACCGATGTCGATTCCCATACTTGCCATCACCGATGAAGCCGATCCCCGCATCCACAGCGCGACGCTGCGCGAACGCATGGGGCATGTCGCGTTTTCGGTCAGTTGCGGCGATCTCCCCAGCAGCTATCTGGAGTTCGTTGCCGACGCGCTCAATCGCCCCCTCTACTACGTTCCCGGCAACCATCAGCGCCGCTGCGCGAACGGCGCCGATTGCGCGCCAACCGGGGCCATCGACCTGAGTGGCAAGGTGGTGACCGATCCCGCGACCGGGCTGATCATGGCCGGATTTCCCGGGTGCCTGCGCTATGAAGACGATCAGCCAGCGCAGTATTCCGAATGGGAAATTGGCTTGATGGCGGCGAAGATGGCCCCCCGCCTCCAGCTCAATCGCATACGGCACGGCCGCGCGCTCGATCTGCTCGTGACCCATGCCCCTCCGCGCGGGATCAACGACCGGCTCGATCCAGCGCATCGCGGCTTCGAGTCGCTGCGCGGATTTCTCGAGCGTTGGCGCCCTCCCTATCACCTCCATGGCCACATTCATCTCTACGACCGGTCGCAACCATTCCAGCAACGATTTGGAGACACCGACGTGATCAATGTCTTCCCCTACCGGCTCCTGGACCTGGAGCTGGCCAACCTGGCTTCCTGGCCAACGCTCGAGGCGACGCCGTGAGCCGCCCGTTCGAATCGGAGGTCCGGCAAGACTTCGAGCGGGCGCGGCAGCGGGCCTTTCTGGCCGACGTCCGTGCCATCATCGCTCGCCGCGCACGCGATCTCATTCCCTATCACGAGGTCCGGCAGCGCCTCTCACCTGACGCTGAAAGCTATCGCGGCGTGCAGACCGTCCCGCTCGCACAGATCGTCGGCAGCATGGACCGGTTTCAGGACTTCAACCGGGAGTTCTTCCCACGTCAGCGCTTCACCGCTGGCCGATGGCAGAACGTCGACCGCGCCTACTATCAGGATGTCTTTCTGCCCCCGGTGCAGCTCTACAAGGTCGGCGACGTCTACTTCGTCAAAGATGGCAACCACCGGGTCAGTGTTGCCCGCGAACGCGGCCAGGAGTTCATCGACGCGGAGGTGATCGAAGGCCACATCCGCGCCCCATTCGATGCCAGCATGGAGCCCAACGAACTGCTGCTGCAGGCAGAGTATGCCGAGTTCCTGCGCCGCACTGACCTCGATCAACTCGAGCCCGACCACGACATCCGCCCGTCGGCCCTGGGCCGGTACGATGAAATCTGGGAGCACATCGAGGGACACCGCGACTGGCTGTCGGCGATTCGGCACCAGCCCGTGAGCAACCGCGAGGCGGTTGCGGACTGGTACGAATACATCTATTGCCCGATCGTCGACGTCGCGCGCGAGCAGGGGCTGACCGAACGTTTCCCGCACCAGACCGAAGCGGACGTCTATCTTTGGGTGATGCGCCATCGCTGGGAGATCGAACGCGCGCTGGGCCATGACATCGGCCCTGCCCCAGCCGCTGAGAGCTACGCGGAAACGACCTTCCCTCCAGGTCCACTGGGCCGAATGACAGAGGTGCTGCGAGGTCTTCTCGCACTTCCGGAGCGGATTATCAACCGCGGCTGACTCCCGAAACGACGACTGCCGACACGTGTAGCGTGATGCCCGAGGCGGTCCGTCCTGGGGGTTCCGTTCTTCGCGGCGGCGTGGCAGGATAGACGGTACCGGCGACAATGCCGGCCCACGCACGTGGTCTCTGGGGAGGGCATGCCATGAAAAGCCTGATGGAAGAATTCAGGGCGTTCATTCTTCGCGGCAACGTGGTCGATCTCGCGGTGGCAGTGGTGATCGGCGCCGCGTTTGGCGCGATTGTCACCTCCCTTGTCGAGAACATCATCACCCCGATCATTGCCGCGATCGGCGGCCAACCCGACTTTTCCGGGTTGACCTTCACCGTCAATAACAGCGTCTTTCGCTACGGCGCCTTCATCAATTCGGTCATCTCCTTCCTGATCATCGCCATGGTCATCTTCTTTCTGGTCGTCAAGCCGATCAACACGCTCATGGCGAAGGTGACGCCCGAGGCCACGGAGCCGGAGCCGGCCATCTGCCCGCAATGTCTGAGCTCGATTTCGGCGGAAGCCAACCGCTGCCCGAACTGCACAACCTGGTTGAAGGGTCCAAACGCTCCTGTCTCCTGACCGCCAGCGATATGCAGGGGAATCGAAGCGATGCCATCCGCCATGGACCTTGCGCGGCGCTACAGCGAAGCCCTGGCAGCACTGCGCGCCGTTCACGCCTTCGATGACTGGCTGGGCGAGCACTGGCACGAACGGTGCCCGCCGCCGAGCCGCCCACCATCGGCAAAGACCACGCTTGGTAGTGGCGGCGAGATCACCTGGCACGAAACCGCGGGCCGGGTCGTCGGATACATCCCCGGTCACGCCGGATGCTTCCGCATCGCCCGCGATGCAGACCTGCCGGCCTTCCTGTTCAGCCTTGCACCGCTGGCGATGCCGGCTGGTCCTGGGACCGACGTTCTGATAAGCGCGTCGATGCGAGACGAAGAACAGCCCCCGCTCCGTTAGGGAATCAGGTACCCGCGGCCCCCAATACTCGCCGGGTGCCGCGGCCCCAACACTGCCTCGAACGGCTGGCAGGCCGGCGGCAGCATCCGCGCCATGCCCACGCCGGGGACAGGACATGACGCACGAACTCGCCCTTGAATAGTTTTATGTCATCTTCTATTCTTGCCATCAGCACTCTCCTCCCGAGAGTGCTAAACTGACGCCGGGAGTAGATTGTGGACGCAACGAGAGCCAGCGCCAGCTCAGCTTCAGATGACCTGCAACCCGCCCTCACAGAGCGGCAGCGGGCCATTCTGCGGTTTATCGTGCGCGAATACGTGGCCACCGGCCGCCCCGTGGGTTCGAAGGCCATTGGCGATCGAGCCAGGATCGGGGTTTCGTCGGCGACGATCCGCAACGAGATGGCGGCCCTCGAAGCGCTCGGCTACCTGGAGCATTTGCATACGTCCGGGGGACGCATCCCCACTGACCGGGGCTACCGGTATTTCGTCGCCAATCTGATGGGGAATATCGAGCTTCCCTCGAGCGAGCGGTTGACGATTCTGCATCAGTTCCGTCAGGTCGAGCTGCAACTGGAGCAATGGGTCGAACTGGCGGCGGCCACGCTGGCGCAAGCTGCCGGCAATGTCTCCGTCGTCTCTTCGCCAATGCCGCAGGCGCCTCGCTTGCGCCATATCGAACTGGTGGCGCTGCAGCCTCGACTGGGGCTCGTCATTATCGTAACCGCCGATGGAGCGGTGCGTCAGGTTATGGCGCACTGGCCGGAAGACGCCAGCCAGGAGATCCTTTCGCCCCTTGCCGACAGCCTGGCACTGACATTGCGAGGGCTTGGGCCAGATGAAGTGGCAGGCCGCGGCCAGGGGGCGCGCGGGCTAGCCCGCGCGGCGCTGGATCAGATTGAGGCGGCGCTTCGCGGCATGACCGCCCATACCGCCGCCATGCATCACTCCGGGCTTGAACATGTCCTGTCGCAGCCGGAGTTCAGTGGCACTGGCGAGGTCCAGGAGTTGCTGGCTCTGCTCGGCGGCGGCTCGTTTCTCAATGTCATGTTGCCGCATCTGGAAGGCGGCGCCGGGGTGCGGGTCTATATTGGCGAAGAGAACCCCGCCGATGAGTTGCGGCGGCTCGGCATCGTCGTTTCGACGTACGGCGTCGATGGCGAGGTGGTCGGCGTTCTCGGCGTCGTCGGCCCGACCCGCATGGCCTACGACCGTTCGATTTCGTCGGTGCGCTATATGGCGCGGCTGATGAGCGATCTGATGGCCGATCTGCATGGCGGATAAATCGGGCGCGGTCGCTTCGCGGCCGGCCGACAAGCGAGGGTGACCGAGCGCATGCGATCTACGCGAGCGACGCGGCGAGTTTCCCCCTGGTGGGGGGTTGGGAGCAACTACGTGAAGGATCCGCGAGAAGTTCGCGACGAGGCTGGTCCAGCAGCGGAGGACGCGGCGGCCGTGGGGCCGGATGGCGCGCTCGAGGCGCTCGAGACCGCCCTGGCGGAGCGGGACCGGTATTTCGATCAACTGCAGCGAACCGCGGCAGACTACGCGAACTTCCGGCGCCGAACCGAGCAGGAGCGCGCCCAGCAACGGCTGGCGGCGAACGAGCAACTTCTGCGCGACGTCCTCCCGGTGCTGGACGACCTTCAGCGCGGTCTGGACGCGATACCCGCCGGCGAACAGGACTCGAAGCT
>CAYSXO010000062.1:0-1585 GCA_964434995.1 uncultured Sphaerobacteraceae bacterium | reverse complement strand
TGGCCGAGGGGATGCGTCTGGTCGAACAGAAGCTGCTGAACACGCTGCGCAGGCACGGCGTCACGCCGATCGAATCGTTGGGGCTGCCGTTCGACCCTTCGGTGCACGAGGCGATCGAGGCCGATCCGGCCGGCGGCGACACCGTGACCGCGATTTACGCCCCAGGGTACCGGCTGGGCGACGGAGTTCTTCGCCCGACGATGGTCAAGGTCGGACCAGCAACCGAGTAACAGCAAGCACGAACCCGACTGTCACGACGTTCGTGGCAGCAACCAGACCAACGTCATGATGGGAGAGAGGAGCAGGACGCGCATGGGACGATCGATTGGAATTGACCTGGGTACGACGAACTCGGTGATGGCCACCATTGAAGGCGGCGAGCCGACCGTCATCCCCAACGCTGAAGGCGAGCGGCTCACCCCCTCCGTGGTGGCCGTGACCCCGAATGGCGAGCGCCTCGTCGGCCGCTTCGCGCGGCGGCAGGCGGTGACCAACCCGGAGAACACGGTCTTCTCCGTCAAGCGCTTCATGGGCCGCAAGTTCAACGACCCGGCCGTGCAGCGCGACAAGGACCTGGTGCCCTATCAGATCCGCGCCGCCAAGAATGGCGACGTCGAGGTCAAGATGGGCGACCGTTGGTACAGCCCGCAGGAAATCTCGGCGATGATCCTGCAAAAGCTGAAGACTGATGCAGAAGCCTATCTCGGAGAGAAGGTCGATCAGGCCGTTGTCACCGTCCCGGCCTACTTCGACAATGCCCAGCGCGACGCCACCAAAGATGCCGGGCGCATCGCGGGCCTCGATGTGCAGCGGATCATCAACGAGCCGACGGCCTCTTCACTCGCATACGGCCTCGACAACAAGGGCGACGAGGAGATCGCCGTCTACGACCTCGGCGGCGGCACCTACGACATTTCGGTGCTCAATCTGGCCGACGGCGTCTTCCAGGTTCAGGCGACAAACGGCGATACGCACCTCGGCGGCGACGACTTCGATCAGGCCGTGATCGACTATCTGGCCGACGAGTTCAAGAAGCAGGAAGGGATCGACCTGCGCAAGGACCGTATGGCCCTGCAACGCCTCAAGGAGGCCGCCGAGAAGGCGAAGATCGAGCTCTCCTCGGTCGAGCAGACCGACGTCAACCTGCCCTTCATCACCGCCGACGCCAGCGGCCCGAAGCACCTGAACATGGCGCTGACCCGCTCCAAGCTCGAGCAGTTGACACAGCCGCTGATCGACCGCACGGTGCCCCCGATGGACTCCGCGCTGAAGGACGCGGGGCAGAGCAAGGGCGATATCGACGAGGTCATTCTCGTCGGCGGCCAGACGCGCATGCCCGCGGTGCAACGCAAGGTGCAGAGCTTCTTCGGCAAGGAGCCAAATCGCGGCATCAACCCCGACGAGGTTGTCGCGCTTGGCGCGGCGATCCAGGGTGGCGTGCTCGGCGGCGAGGTCAAGGACATTCTGCTCCTCGACGTGACCCCGCTGACCCTCTCCATCGAGACGTTGGGCGGCGTGGCCACCCCGCTCATCGAGCGCAACACCACCATCCCGACCCGCAAGAGCCAGACCTTCACCACCGCGT
>CAYSXO010000061.1:11648-17754 GCA_964434995.1 uncultured Sphaerobacteraceae bacterium | reverse complement strand
CCTCTATGGCAGCGGCTACGTGTTGCTCGCCTTTCTGCGCGGCGATTTTGTGGAGCGGTTGGGGTGGCTCACCGATCAGCAGTTGATCGACGCCGTGGCGGTCGGCCAGTTCACCCCCGGCCCGGTGTTCACCACCGCGACGTTCGTCGGCTATCTCGTGGCTGGCGTTCCCGGCGCGGTCCTCTCTACCATCGGCATCTTCCTCCCCTCATTCTTCTTTGTCGCCTTGCTCCATCCGCTGGTCCCCCGGCTGCGGAACTCCCCCTGGACGGCGGCCTTGCTGGACGGGGTGAACGTGGCGGCGCTCGGCCTGATGGCGGGCGTTGCCTGGCAACTCGGCCGGGACGCCATCGTTGATCCCCTCACTGCCGCCCTCGCGCTCCTCGCCGCTATTCTGCTGATCCGCTACCGGGTCAATTCGGCTTGGTTGGTCCTAGGCGGTGGGATCATTGGGCTGATCGTCGTCTCCGCCGGAGTCGTTCCCTGATCTGACGGCGCCGTGGCCGAGGTGATTGCATCCGTGCGAGTTCGGGCGTAGCGTAATGAGGCAACAGTTGAATAGCGCGTTTGGCGTCGCGCCCACGGGCGCGGGAAAGGATCGAGCATGGATCGCCCGCATGTCTCCCCTTGGACCGAATTGGTCGGCGGCCAGCTCTCGCGTCGTTCGACCCTGCGCGGCCTCGTGGCCGGACTGGCCGCCGCCGCCCTGAGCCCGGCGGTCCCGGCTCCCCGGCCCTCCATGGCCCAGGTGGCTACTCCCGCGGCGGATGCGTTCCCCGATCTGAGCGGCGTCGCCCCTCTGCCACTGACCGGCGCGCGGCTGGCCACCTTCGAGTCCTACATCGCGGCGAAGCTCGCCGAGGTGGGCGTGCCCGGCGCCGCCGTAGCTGTCGTTCAGGGCGGCGAGGTCGCCTTCTTGCAGGGGTTCGGCGTCCGCGAGCTGGGGCAGCCGGCGCCGGTCACCGCCGAAACCCTGCTCCGGATCGGCTCGGTCACCAAGTCGTTCAGCTCGCTGCTGGCGGCCACCCTCGTCGACACCGGACGAATCAGTTGGGAAACGCCCCTCGTTGACCTGTTGCCCGATTTCGCCGTCGCCGACCCGGCGTTGACGCCGCGGCTGACCGTGGCCGATGCCTTCTGCGCCTGCACCGGCCTGCCCCGGCGCGACTGGGAGATCGTCGTCAATGCCCACGCCCTCACTCCCGAGCTCGTGATCGCTGGCATGGCGCGGCTACCGCTCACCGCCCCTTATGGGGAGAAGTACCAGTACAGCAACCAGATGGTCGCGGCCGGCGGCTTCGCCGCCGCGATCGCGGACGGCGGCTCGCCGCATGACCTCAGCCATGCCTACGCGATCGCGCTGCGCGAGCGAGTTCTCAATCCGATCGGCATGGAGCGCTCGACGCTGGACCTCAGCGACGTGGTGGCCGGCAACGACTATGCGGCGCCGCACGCCGCGGACATCGCCGGCGCTCTCCGCCCGCTGCCGCTGTTGGAGGACGACTGGGTGGTCCCGGTGGCGCCGTCTGGCGGACTCTGGTCGAGCGCGCGGGAGATGGTCCGCTACGTCCAGACCGAGTTGCAGCATGGCGTTGCCCCGAACGGGGTACGCGTGGTGTCAGCCGAAAACCTGGAGCGGACCTGGCAGCCAGAGACGCCCATGCCGGCCCCGCCCGCGGGCGCGCCGCCGGAGACGGCAACCTATGCTCAGCACTACAGCCTGGGATGGGTCGTCGGCGCCTTCGGCGGGCAGCGAGTAGTCTGGCACGGCGGCGCTACCTTGGGCTTCCACTCCCTGGTCACCGTTCTGCCAGAGGCGGGCCTCGGCGTTGTCGTGCTGACGAACGGATCGGTGGGAGTGGCCGGCCCGTTCAACACCGCCGTGACGATCCGGCTGCTGGAGTTGCTGTTCGAGTTGCCGGCCGCGATTGACGCCACGGTGACGGCCGGCCTCGCCGCGGTTGCCGCGGGGCGGGCCGCCCTTCTCGCCCAGCTCGGCCAGATCGATCCGGCGGCAGTGACGCCGTACCTGGGACAGTACGCCAACCCGGACCTGGGCGAGGCGACGCTGGCCCTGCAGGCAGAGACATTGACCTTCGAGGTCGGCGGATACCGCTCCCCGATGCGCCCCCAGCTCGACGCGGGCGGCGCGGTGGCCGGCTACCTGTTCGTCGATCCGCCGTTGGGCGGCTTCCCGCCGGAGTTCACCGTGACCTTCGAGCGGGATGCCGCCGATGGGCCGCGGCTGCTGCTGGCGATGACGGGCGGCCCCGGCGAGGCCGACCTCGTCTACCCCTTCGCGCCGGCCGGGGCGGCGGCCACGCCGGCGCCGTAGCTGCCCTGGGGCCGCGCCCCCCCGTCGTGCTCGAGGTGTCGGCTCGGAGCCGCCCGCCAGGAGCGCGGCTCCGAGCCATCGTGTGGCGAAATCGTTGCCAATGCTGGGCTCCGAGCCCCGAGCTGGCGCCGACGCTGACGATTTCCCGGCGTGGTTCAAGACGCTGGGTCGAACCGCGCCACGAGACGTGGACGTCGGAGCGCGACGAAGTCAACGGGATCGATCTCGCCGAAGATACGATGGCCAGGAGAGCGGGGATCGACGGCCGTGTCGTGGGGCGTGCGGCAGGCTTCGGCTGGGGATTCGTAGGGATGGTGGAATCGGGTCCAGGCGACGAGACAGGCCAGGTGATGAGGTGTGGCGGTGAACCCGCCCGCCAACGCGTTCGGCTCGCCCCGCAAGCATTCGATCGCCTGAGCCGCGCCGCTTTAGCTCCGAGGCGGCGCGCACTTCTTCGCCTTCTGGGCGGAGCCATGCTGGCTACCGCACTTCCTGGCCACGTCGTGCAGGCAGCCGATTGCGCGCCGAACTGCATCGGCAAGGGGTGTGGAGACGACGGCTGTGGGGGAACGTGCGGAGCCTGCGCGGCGAAGGAGCGCTGTACCGCGCGGGGAACGTGCGCCGCGATTGTCACCAAGGGGAACCACTGCCAGCACAAAACGAAGCGGCACAAGAAACATGGCCAGCGGACCATCCGGGCATGCACCGCGGACTTCGCCATGGTCTGTCAGCTTTTCTACGGCAAGGATGCCCAGACGCTCGCGAACTGCTCGGCCGCATTCGCCAATTGCTGCCGGATCTATCGCACCTGTCGCAACACCCCGGCTCGGCAATGCCTGGATGAAACGCTGCTGGCGTTTCCGCTCATTAAACCGAAGGGTGCGTGAGCCATCTTCATCCAACCCCTTGTCCTGCACCGGGACGTCGGCGATCCTTCCGGATTCAGGAGGGCTGGCCGCATGCCCGAGATGGCGGAGGCGAGACTCGTTCAGCGCACTGTACCTGCTGCAGGAACGGCCGTTTTGGCGATAGGCCATCGCTGTGCAGGGGAGCGAGACGAGCAGGCTGCTCCAGCACCCTGCCGGCTGACTCACTTCTACCCCTCTCATACGGAATCCGGATGATGCGTTCCGCCACGGAGGGGGCATTCCTGACAGCGCTCCCCTCTCCCCGCGCACAGGCTGAGCGGGGGAGGCAGGCCGGGTTCGCCGCGATCGCGGCGGGCACACGCCCCGCTCCCATCGCCATGGGAGCGGGGTTGGGCTGAGGGGTCGTCGCGGCAACGGCCTTGCCTGCGTCACTACCTCCCCCTATCAGAGCGCACGGGGAGAGGGGCCGGGGGTGAGGGCTCGCGCTGGCAATGCGGTGGTGATGACCCGGAGTCCGTATCACCCCATTGGCCGGAACGAGATCCCCGGATTCTTCTCCTCCGCGTAGCGGCGCACCCAGTCGGAGGCGAAAAGGGCGACAAGGCGGCCGTCGCGGTCCTCGGCGCGCAGCACGTCGCGCGTCGGCCAGACGATGGACCTGACGTCGTCCGCACCCTCGACCCAGAGAGCCGATTCGTACGGCAGACGGTCGAGATCCGTCTCCACGCCGTACTCGTCGCGCAGGCGGGCGGCGGTGACGTCGAGCTGCAATTCGCCGACTGCCGCCAGGATCGGCTCGCGCGCGCCGTCAATGGCGAAGAGGACCTGGATGGCGCCCTCCTCTTCCAACTGCGAAAGCCCGGCGTGGAACTGCTTGTGCCGGCCGGTGCTGCGGTTCGCAATACGGGCGAAGCATTCTGGGGCGAAGCGCGGCACTGGGGCGAAGCTGATCGCCTCCCCCTCGCAGAGCGTGTCGCCAATGGCGAAGAGCCCCGGGTTGATCAGCCCGACCACGTCGCCCGGCCAGGCCTCATCGACCGTCTCCCGTTCCTGGGCGAAGAGACGGTGCGGGCGGGTGAGGCGCACCGAGCGGCCCAGGCGGGGGTGCTTCACCTCCATGTCCTTGCGAAAGCGGCCGGAGCAGACGCGCAGGAAGGCCATGCGGTCGCGGTGACGCGGGTCCATGTTCGCCTGGATCTTGAAGACGAAGCCGGAGAAGGTTTCATCAGCCGGGTCGACCAGGCCGCGATCGCTCACGCGCGCGCCCGGCGCCGGCAGCAGCTCGGCCAGGGCGTCAATGAAGGGCCCGACGCCGAAGTTCGTCAGGGCGCTGCCGAAGAGGACGGGCGTCTGCTCGCCCGCGCGGAAGCCATCGATGTCGAACGAGGCGTCGACGGCATCGAGCAGGGCCACCTCTTCCTGCAGGCGCTCCCAGGCCGCTTCGCCAAGCAACGCGCCCAGTTCCGGGTCGTCGAGCGCGCTGGCCACCACTGGGGCCCGGCGCTGCCCGCGCTCGGTGCGGGTGAAGCGGAGCATCTGCTGGGCGCGCAGGTCGTAGACCCCCTGGAACTGTTGGCCATCTCCCACTGGCCAGTTGAGTGGCGCGGTCGCCAGACCGAGCGTGCGCTCGATCTCGTCGAGGATTTCCAACGGCTCGCGGGCGGGCTGATCCAACTTGTTGATGAAGGTGACGATCGGCAGGTTCTGCCGCCGGCAGACCTCGAAGAGCTTCAGCGTCTGCGGCTGGATGCCGCGCGCGGCATCCAGCACCATCACCGCACCATCGGCGGCTAGCAGCGTGCGGTAGGTGTCCTCCGAAAAGTCGCGGTGGCCGGGGGTATCGAGCAGGTTGAAGCGGCAGCCGCGGTGATCGAACTGCAACGCGGTCGAGGTGACGGTAATGCCGCGCTCCCGCTCGATGGCCAGCCAGTCGGCGGTCGAATGCCGCCCGTTGGCGCGGGCGCGCACCGAGCCGGC
This sequence comes from uncultured Sphaerobacteraceae bacterium, assembly GCA_964434995.1. Classification (GTDB taxonomy): domain Bacteria; phylum Chloroflexota; class Chloroflexia; order Thermomicrobiales; family UBA6265; genus JACCXM01. The sequence goes on along the minus strand of CAYSXO010000061.1, from coordinate 12,573 downwards.
CAACTCAACCGCGCCGGCGTAGAGCAGCAGCTTTTCGGTCAGCGTCGTCTTGCCGGCGTCCGGGTGGGAGATGATGGCAAAGGTGCGCCGCCGCGCGGCCTCGGCGGCCACGGTGGCGTCAAGCGTCTGGTCAAGGAGGGCGGTCACGAGAGTCCTTTCAACGAGAGCGAAGACGCACACGGCAAGACGCGAGCCTTCGCGGCTGGCGTCGGGTGATGCCGCCGCTCCGGAACGCGTCTGATCTGGATGATGCTTGCCGGAGTTGCCCGTCCGCAACTGCGCCTTGCGACCGGGCTGTCATCCTGAGCAGAGCGACCGATCTCGTCTCCCGCGTGTGCTGAACGAGATCTTTGCTTCGTCAGGTTGGCAATTCACGGGCCCGCTAAGTCAGTTCTCGAACGACGTCGATGCCGTTCAGCGCCATATGATAAAGGAAGACCTCATGGAAGAAGTCGCCGGGGTGCGCCATCGCCCCGATCTCGGCCGCGGTATCGACGGGCAAGTCATAGGTTTGCACCGCGTTGGCCGGCACGATCACCGAGACTCCCGCGATGTTGCGCGCGTTGTGGCGCATGCGTAGGTGCATGGCCAGGCTGTAAACGCAGAGATCGGTGCAATTACCGACCACGATGGCGGTGCGCAGCTCGGGGTGGGCATCGAGCCAGGCATCGAACTCCGTCTCCAGGGCCGGGTGCAGCGAGTTCTTCGGGATGACCGTAAAGGTATCGGAAACGGGGAGCGCCTTCAGCTCCGGGATCATCTCCGACTCGTCGGTCCCCTGCACGCAGTGGATTGGCCAGGCCTCGAACTCCGGCGTCTCAGGATGGTGGGTGTCCTGCAAGAAGACAAAGTGACGCACCCCCAGCGCGTGGGCCCGCTGGAAGAGATCGACCACTGGCCCGGTGAGCGCATCGACGCGCGCCGA
>CAYSXO010000061.1:5237-11638 GCA_964434995.1 uncultured Sphaerobacteraceae bacterium | reverse complement strand
TGCCGCGATCGCAGAAGCCGACGACCATGTCGCTGCTGAAGAGAGCCGAAGTGGCCGGATCGACAACCTCCGCCAGCGGCCGCGGCTGCAACCGCGCGAACCAGTCGGTAATGAAGGCGGGCGTCTCGGTGATGGTGAGTGGCGGGACGAGGGGCATGGGGTCTCTCCTTGAACAGGTGGCAGGGCCAGACGTGGCAGGCGCGCCGAACTGCGCCAGAGAGAATACCGCGCCCGGCTTCACTGTCCGTAGACCGTGCTACCCAGGGCGACATCATGGTGCAGAGCGGTCGACATTCTCAAGTGAGCGTCCACCCCACGACGCTTACGCCATGCGTGGCGCCAGCCGGCTGGAAAAGCGGAGCCAGCCGACCTCGCCGGCGCCGGTGCGGACGAAATCGACCAGCATGGCCGCGCCGAAGAAATCGAAGGCGGCGCGGTCGGGGGCTACTAATGGCAGCGGTCCCGCGCCGCCCGGCATCGGCTCGCCGCCTGCGAGGGTGGAAACGGCCAGGCTCCCATTCTCCTCGGCGACCGAAATCACCAGTCCTTCGCCAAAGTCATAATCGGCCACGTACTCCGCCAATTGCTCCGGCGTCGGCGCATGCGTTGTCAACTCGGGCAGGCGCAGCCCGAGAAACCGATCCAGCGCCGAGAGAACGACCTCTTCGGCCAGCAGAACGCCGGCGTCGGCGTTGGTGAGGACGGTGATGGCGAAGCCCCGGTCAGGCACGAGGAGAAAGGAGGATTGCTGGCCATTGGTGCTCCCACCGTGCATCACCAGGCGCTCGCCGTCGATCGTGGTCAGCAGCCAGGCCCAGCCGACGCCGTCCAGCACGTAGGGACCGTGAGCGCCACCAGGACCATGCGGCTGCTGCATCGCGGCGAGGGTCTCGGCGCCCAGAACCCGATCACCATCAACCTCGCCATTGCCGAGATGAAAGCGAGCGTAGCGAAGCTGATCGGCCACGCTCGAAATCACCCCGCCAGCCGGGTAGACCGCGCGCGGCAGCGCCCATTCCGTTACCACCGCCGGCGCGCCAGCCGGATCGTCCGGAGGACCGGCGTGGCCAACGGCGAAGGCGCGGGTCATGATCTCCTCGGGAAAATAGAAGGTGTGCTCCAGCCCCAGAGGCGTGAAGACCAACTCCCGCATCGCCTCCTCATACGGCTGCCCGGCCGCCACCTCGATGACCCGCCCGGCCACGGAAAACGCGGCGTTGTTGTAACTGAAGTACGCTCCCAGCGGGGCGATCCGCGGCAGATCGGCCATCGCGGCCACATAAGCGGCCAGCGCGTCGTCGCCGTCTCCGGTGTTGGTAAAGACGTCGCCGAACCAGCCGGCAGTATGCGTCAGCAGATGGCGGACGCGCACCTCTTCCGAAACGGTCTCATCGGCCACCCGGAACTCGGGCAGGTAGTCGCGCACCGGCGCTTCGAGATCGACCTTGCCCTGCTCCACCAGGCGCATCAGCGCGGTGGCGGTGTAGGTCTTCCCGGTCGAGCCGATCTGAAAGAGCGTCTCGGCGTCGACCGGCAGGGGATGATCGAGATTGGTCACGCCGAAGCCGGCCGCATGGTCGCGGTCGCCGAAGATCACCCCGAGCGCGACGCCGGGAATCTGCAATTCCGCCATACCCGCGGTGATGAGATCTTCGAGGTCGCGGAACAGTGCATCCGCGTCGTCCCGCGGAACGGGGCTGGCCGTTGATTGGGCGGCCACGGGCCACGCGGGAGCGAACCCCGTGGCGGTCAGCGCCGCGCTGGCCAGCGCCGCTCGCAGCATGGCGCGGCGGGAAAGCTGGCTCGTGGACATGGTTCCTGGCTTTGGCATCGAGACTCGATCCTTTCATCACATGGCTCTGGCGCGTCGCCTGCACGCCAGGCCTTTGGTGGCATCAGCGATGCGGCATCGCGCCGGGGCCCGCCCGCATCTGGATAATGAGGAAAGCGCACGACCCATGACGCGGTCGTCGCCCAATGGGATGAATTGCCTCGTCGCCCTGGTGAATCCTGTCGGTTCGTTCTCCGCCCTCACCCACCGACCGGGGTTGGCGGGCGGATGACGCGCGGCGTTGGCGTCGGCGGCGAGCCGGAGGGCGCCGTGGTCGGAATCGCCGTCGGAATCGCCACCGAGATCGTGGTCGGCACGGCGGTCGGCCGCGGCGGCGGGGCCGCGGATGGCAGCGGGGTCGACGTCGGCCGCGGCGCGACCGCGGGCAACGGTGTCGCGGTTGGGACAGGCGTGGCCGTCGGCAGTGGCGCGATGGCTGGCAGCGGCGTGGCCGTTGGCGGCGCGATAGTCGCGACCGGAGCGATGGTCGGCATGGCCGTCGGCTGCGCCAGCACCGGCGCTACCGTCGGGGCCAGGGCAACCTCCACCGGCTCGCCGGTGTTCTGTGTATAGAGCGCGGCGACGATCGACTCCACGTCTGGTTGCGGGTTGCCGCTCGGCGCTACCCCGGTGACGCGGAAGAGGAAATTGCCCCGGCTGACAAAGAGGGTGTACTCCGTGCCATTGACGGTTGGCCCGCTCAGCGCGGCGGCGTTGTCGCCGAGGGCCAGCGGCGGGGCTGCCTGCAGATTGGTCACCAGCGCCCGGGAATCGGCGAAGGTGTAGACCGCGCCGGCCGCCGAGCCGGCGTCGCTGAAGCGGTGGACGCTCATGTTCACCCAGCCGACGTGGCCGGGCGGCGGATCGTCGCAGCCGAACTGGCGGGAGGCCCCTTCCAGCCAGCCCATCGCGGGGAGGGTGGCCGCCGCGTTGGCGATGCCGTCGAAGCGCTCCATCAGCGCCGCCACATCGGCTTCATCCTCCATGCGGGAGCAAGCAACGCCGGTCATGGGGAGGCTCTCGGGAAGGGCAACATTCGCGGCCTGCTCGCTGGCGACATCGGCCGTCTCGGCCGCCAGAGACGTTCCGGCGCGGTCGATGATCCCCTGGGCGATACGCTCGGGCGAGGCGTGCGGCGAGCCGGAGGCTGAGGCGGCGCTAATGCGCAGCAGCAGCGGCCCGGAGCGGACATAGAGGGTGTAGTCGTAGAGGCCGTTGTAAAAGCCGTTCACCGCCCTCGCCTCGTCGCCGATGGCGCCAGGATTGAAAAACTCCTGCTGCCCCAGGATCGCCGCGCGGTCCTCCAGGAAGTACGGCATGGCCAGGGCGGCATCCTCGGCGGTGGCGAAGCGGGTCAGGCTGATGTCGACCGATTCGACGTCCGAGGCGAAACGCCCCAGCGCGTTCTCCTGCCAGTTCAGGTCCGCGAGCCGTTCGGCGGCCTCGTTCGCGTTGGAGAAGCCGGTGGCCTGTTCGCCGAGCGTGCGCGAGCGGCTTTCGATGAGGGCGAACCCCTGGCCAACCTCACTGGCGGTGGGGAGAAGATCGAGTAGCGAGCCATCCTGCGCCTGCACCCGGCCCGCGAGCAGACCACTCACGAGCAGAACGATCAGCGCGGCGGCCGAGATGAGATGACGCATGCACACGGCTCCTGAACCTGCGACGGTGTACGTACCCGTAACGCATGGCAGGGCGACCGGGTGTCGGGCGGCGTCGGGTTTGACGGGACAAGAGATTCAGCCCGCCAGGTCTGCCTCGATGTTGCTGCGGTTGCACCCAATGCTCAAGATGCGTCGCGTGGCGATGCGACAGGACCTCGGGTATGCCGTGGGTCCAAAAATTGGAGCACTTGACGTGCGCGCATCCAAGAGGGCTCCTTGCCCTCGACCATCTCGGCATTCACCCCAGATCGGCACGCACTGTGGCGCTACGATGGCAGTCCGAACGCCTGGACCCATATTGGGAACAACTGGATCGCCGAGATCTACGGCGGTCGCTTCGGGCTGTTCTGCATATCGCACGAACCGCTCACGACCCTACCGGATGGCCATATTGCCTGGTGGCGTCACCGCGGGCAAATTTCGGATCGCGACGGGGCCTCCCTGGTGCTGGCGGGGATAGCGCAGCGCTCCTCCCGGCTGCGTCATCTGTGGATCGACGCCGACAGCGCGGGCTGGGCGGTGTGCTCGATCGAACAGACATTGGGGCTCACCGTCGCGGTGGTGCGTAAGCCACTGCGGTGGGTCCGCTGCCCGACCGACCAGGAGCCACCCCTCTCGCCCCGACGCTGGATGATCGAACAGACCTTCGCTTGGCTGGGACGCTATCGCCGATTGAGCAAGAAAGACAAGGCGTTACCGGCCACGGAGGAGACCTGTATCCATCTCGCCACGATCAGCCTGATGCTGGCCCGCCTGGCCCGATGACCATTTTCAGATGCCTTCTCGAGACTCGCCGGGGCGCCACGCCGTGGGGTAGGACAAGCATGTCCCGCCCTCGGGCGCGACTGCCCCTCAGTGGCACTCCAGGCGATGACGGCACAGCTGCCAGGCGGCCTCGATGGCCGGGCGTTCGGCCGGGTGGTCCGCCCCGAACACCGTCAACTCTCGGTCTCGATACTGGCTCTGCAGGGCACCCTGCAGAGCCTCCACCGTAGCCGGCATGCCGGGATCGTCTGATTGCTCCAACTGCTCGACGATGCACGACCAGCATCCTTCGTCGCGCACATTGAACGGGTGCTCCATTGCCTTCCCCCAACGAACCGCGCGCAACCTCTTGGGTGCGGGCCGGGAACCGGGCCGCTCCCGGGAACGATGTGGTCTCGTGCATACCTTCAGTCGACCGTCCCAAACTTGGAGGTGCTGACCGCTAATCCGTCTCTATGGTTGTCCTGGTCTTATGCACGTCGAAGAATAATTCGTAGCTTCCCTCGTCTTCCTTGCTGATTGCGAGCTTCGCGTTGAATGGGTTGCCGCGGAAGTTACCCAGGGGAGACGGGGTCTCCGTCGATTCCGGCCGGTTGAACTGCATCGTCACGTCCTGGCCGATGAAGTCGTCGCCGAGACCCAGTACGGACACGATTCCGGCAGCAATCAATGCGCCAATCGGTCCCCCGAGAACGCCTCCGACGCTGGACGCGGCCGCCCCGACCCCAATTCCGGGGCCGCTCGCCGCGTCGGCACCTGCCGCGCCGGCGATCGACGCCACTTCGTTGGATAGCTCGACGAGCTTCTCCTGCAGCGCCGCCGCGGTCTCCTCCGGATCGCCCTCATCGTGTTCAAAGGCGATCACCCGAATGGCGGTCGGATTCGGCGAAACGTCCTTGACGAGCAACGCGCCGACGCCGATCTCGTCACCGGCATCAATGTTCTCAAAGGTGAATGTCCTGACGTCTGGGTCTCCGTTGAATTGGTCCACGGCGATGACGAAGTACGGTTCGTCGGATGCGGAAAGTTCGTCGGACTCCCCATTGCACCGGAACCCCAGGAAGGTGAATCTGACTTGCTCCGTGACGAGGCCCTTGGTTGCCCCGTTATCAAGCACCTGGATGGTCCCGCCGCGATAGTCGCGGGCCGCCGTTTGCCCATCGACGCGCACGTCGGACACGGGATAGCCAAAGGGACCAAACCGGCCGCCATGAGCCAGGTAGTGGACATGGATGAGCTGCGTCAGGTCCCGGCCGCGATCGCCCGCCCCTTTAATGCTGAAGGGCGGCCCGATAGGGATGAACTGGCCGTTCTCGTCGACGACCGTGCCCCGGCTGGCAATCCGCGCTCCGTCCATGAACCAGATCTGCGTTTCGCCGGTGTCGCTGTGATGCCAGACGAGATCGCCTTTCCCGTCGCCATTCAGATCCCCCACGGCTTTGATGCTGAATGGCGGCCCGATGAAGATGGGTTGCCCAGCCTCATCGACGACGGTGGCGCGGCTGGCGATGCGGCCTCCCTCCATGAACCAGATCTGCGTCTCGCCCGACTCAGCGTGGTACCAGACAATGTCGGCCACGCCATCGCTGTTGAGGTCGCCTGACCCCTTGATGCTGAAGGGGGCGGCGATGGGGATGAACTGCCCTGCCTCATCGACCACGGTCGCTCTGCCGGTAAGGCGGTGGCCATTCATGAACCAAAGCTGGGTTTCGCCCGTCTTGCTGTTGTACCAGACGATGTCGGCGTTGCCGTCCCGGTTGAAGTCGCCGACACCAACGATGCCGAACGGCGGCCCGATGGCGATGAATTGGCCGTTCTCATCGACGACGGCGCCACGACTCGCGATCCGCGCTCCGTCCATGAACCAGATCTGGGTCTCGCCCGAATCGCTGTGATGCCAGACGATATCTGGCTCGCCGTCGCCATTCAGGTCACCGACACCTTTGATGCTGAACGGCGCCCCAATGAAAATCGCTTGCCCAGTTTCATCAACGACGGTGGCGCGGCTGACGATGCGGTGGCCATCCATGAACCAAATCTGAGTCTCGCCCGAATCGCTGTCGTGCCAGATGATGTTGCCGAACGGAGGAGTGGCCATGGTGGGACTCCCTCTCGGAGAGTAATGAACGGCACGGTAAGAAGGA
>CAYSXO010000061.1:0-5227 GCA_964434995.1 uncultured Sphaerobacteraceae bacterium | reverse complement strand
ATTAGACAGCGTATATCAGGTCTGTCCTCCATTGTCCATACATCCACCGGCGACTTCGGGCGGCTCGGGTCACGCCCGGGTTTGACTGCCAGTCGCCCGCACCCGTATACTTCACCGGTTCCGCCGGGCGGTCTGGATGCTGGCCGTTGCGCCGGAACACTTTTGTGTGTGCCCACGGTGTTTGTCCATGACGAGCTCGAGCACATCACGCGCGGCCTTCGCCACACTGCCCGATGCCGCGCGAGCCGTGAACCGTGTGACTGACGCAATGCATGAGATTTGGAAAGGGTGATCGGTCATGACGAAGCGAACCTATCAGCCAAAGCGGATCAAGCGCATCCGCAAGTTTGGCTTCCGGGCCCGCATGGCCGACCGCAACGGCCGCGCGGTGCTGGCGCGGCGGCGGCGCAAGGGCCGGCATGCGCTGACGGTGGCCGAGGAGAACAAGTTTACGCAGAATCGCTAGGTCGGCTAAAGCCTGGCCCCTGGCGTCTTGCGGCCAGCGACATGCGCCCGGAGCCGGGTGCAGGCTGGCCGCATTGCGCATTCGGAGCGTGCGGCGTGGAACGACAGCTTCGCTTACGAGAAGAAAGCGAGGTGCGGGCGGCCCGCTCGCGGGGGCGCTCCATCGCCGATGGCCCGCTGGTCATCCGCTATCTGCGAAACGCCTCCGACCCCCCGGCAAACCGCTACGCCGTCGTCGCCGGGCGCAAGAGCGGCGGCTCGGTGCAGCGCAACCGGCTGAAACGGGTCACGCGCGAGGCCCTGCGCGCGCTGCACCCGGCGCTCTCGCCCGGGTTCGATCTGGTCGTCATCATTCGTGGAACCATCGACGAGTTGCCCGGGTCCGCCGCCGCGGCCTCCATTCTGACGCGCATGCTGCGCCGCGCCGGGCTGCTGCAGGCCCAGCCGGATCTCCCCATCGAGCAAACGACATGAGCGCATCCCACTCAGCGTCCCCCGTGGCGTCCGATCACTGCGATTGGTGCGGCACGCCGCCGTGGCTGCCGCGCCATGCACCCAGTCCCGGCGCGTGGGTCGCGCTGCTTCTGATTGGGTTCTACCGGCGGCTCATCTCGCCGGTACTGCCGCCCGCCTGCCGATTTGTGCCGACCTGCTCGGAATATGGGTACGAGGCCATTAGCAGGTACGGTATCCTTTCCGGCGGTCGTCGCGCTGTCTGGCGAATTTTGCGCTGCAATCCCTTTGGCGGCAGCGGCTACGATCCCGTTCCGTAGGGCCGGGCCAAAGCCTGGCTTTGCCCATGCGGCGCGGAGATGGTTCGCGCCAGCGCGTCACGCACCTTCATGCCACCCCGCGCGGAGCGGGAGGAGACACGAACCGTACGATGGATGTCAATATCCCTATCTGGAACCAGTACGTTCATCTGCTCGTCCTGGCCCTGGACTGGCTGGCGACAACCTTCCACAGCGCCGGCCTGGCCATCATCGCCTTCACCTTCATCGTCAAGACACTCATGCTCCCGCTGACGGTGAAGTCGATCCGCTCCTCCAAGGCCATGCAGGACCTGCAGCCGAAGATCAAGGAGCTGCAGAAGAAGCATGGCAGCGACCGCCAGCGCGTCTCGCAGGAGACGATGGCGCTCTACCAGCAGTATCAGGTCAATCCGATGGCCGGCTGTCTGCCGATGCTGATCCAGATCCCCATCTTCCTCGGCCTCTACAACGCCATCATGACCCTCTCCACCTCCGGCGCGGGGTTCTGGAACCAGGGCTTCTGGTGGCTGCCCAGCCTGGCCCAACCCGACCCCATTCACCTCCTGCCCATCGTGGCGGGCCTCTTCCAGTTCGTGCAGACCCAGATGATGCGCCCGGCAAACCAGCCGAAGTCCACCGATCCGCAGCAGGCGATGATGAACTCGGTCATGAACATCATGCCGCTGACCGTCGTCTTCTTCGGTTGGAGCTTTGCCGCCGGCCCAGTCCTTTACTGGGCGACGCAGAGCGTCTACAGCGTCATCCAGCAGTGGTTCATCACCGGCTGGGGCAATTTCCTGAAGTGGGCGCCCTTCCTGCCGGAGCTGCCAGAGCACCGCCGGCTGGGCTACCGCCCGCCGCGTGATCTCGATGACGTGGTGGTTGTCAGCGGCGGCGAGCCCGTCTACGCGCCTGGCCCCATGGGCTGGATGCAGCGCAAGATGAACGAGGCGCAGAAGCAGGCGATGGAGCGCGCCGGGGTGCAGCCGCCGGGCGCCGCCACGGCCGAGGAGACGGCAAACGTCATCGAGGCCGAAGCCGTGCCGGCCAGGAGCGCCAACGGGGCATCCCGCCGCGGCAAGGGGAAGGGCAAGAAGGGGGGAGGCGGCAAGCTTGCCGCCCCCGCGCCCGAGGCCCAGAACAGCGGCAATGGCGCGGCGGCCAGCGTTCCTTCCGGGGCGGTGATCGTGCAGCGCAAGGCACGCCCGGCGAGTACCAACAGCTCGGAGTAACCAGGTGAGCGCGTCGCGTGCAGCGCGGCCCCACACGGGTGGGGAGCCTGCCATGGGAACGGCCGTTCACCCTCAACGAGGTTGATCGATGGACCAGCGGAGGATGACCAGCGTCGAGATCCAGGCGTACTCCGTCGACGAGGCGGTGCGCCTCGCTCTGGAGCAACTGGGGCTCGGCGAGCCCGACGTCGATATCGAGATCCTCTCCGACGCCGGGCCGGAGGAAGGGGATGAGGCGCTGGTGCGCGTCACCGCCAAGGGGAAGGCCTCGCAGCCTGTCCCGCGTGGCGGGGGCCGGAGCGCCTCCGGCGGGGCTCGCCAGAGCCAATCTGGCGGGCAGGGTCTGGCGCGGGAGCGGCGTCCGCCGGGCCAGCGCCGCGTTCCTGGCGACCGCCCATCCTCCCGCGGCTCCGCGCACCGCGAGCGGGAACGAGCCCGGCCGGCCGCCGCGCGCCCGCGAGACCTCGAGCGGGTCGATGAGGCCGAGGAACAGGTTGCCAAGGAGATCGTGCGCGAGCTGCTGGGGCACATGGGCATCGAGGCCGACGTGGTCGCGGTCGACAATCCCTCAACCATGCCGCTCGACGCCGAGGATCCCCCCACCATCTTCATCGATGTGCTGGGGCAGGATCTGGGGATGCTCATTGGCCGCCGCGGCGACCACCTCTCGCAGTTGCAGTACCTCGTCAACCTGATTGCCAATCGCCGCCTCGAGAGCTGGACGCGCGTCGTCATCGACGTCGAGGGGTACCGCACCCGGCGCGAGGAATCGCTGGTCGGTCTCGCCGAGCGCGTCGGCCGCCAGGTGGCGCGCTCGCGCCGCCCGATCGTGCTGGAGCCGATGCCGCCGAACGAGCGCCGCATCGTCCACCTGACGTTGCGCGGCAACCCGGACGTCTCGACCGAGAGTACCGGCGAAGGCAACATGCGCCGCGTCACGGTGCATCCGCGTGGCTGAGGCGGGAGACGGAGGACGGAGGACGGAGGACGGGGGGCGGAGGAGCGTTCTTCACGACTCCCATCCTCCGTCCTCCGTCTCTCGGCCCAAGAAACCGCGTGATCCCTCGTTGCCGCCACGCATCACGCGCGGCGGCGACAAGCGGGGCCGCAAGCGGCAATCACTGAGCGCGGCTCGCCCACTGACGGGGATGCAGGCGCAGCGCGCGCCCGATTACCTGGTGATCGGGCAGATCGTCTGCGACATCCAGGCGGACGGCAGCGGCGTACTGGGCGGTACCGCGCTGTATTCCGCGCTAACAGCGGCACGGCTCGGCGCGCGCGTTGGCGTGCTGACGCGCGGCCGCTATGGCGAGCGGATCGATGGCATCGACGTCCCTTCGCTGGAGCCCTACTCGGACCAGCTCACCATCATCACCCAGGACGCCGAGACGCCAACCTTCTTCGTCAACGAGTATCAGGGCAGCCGCCGCACGCAGACGATCCGCAAGTGGGCTGGGCCAATCGACTTGCGTGGCCTGCCGCCCCACTGGGCGAACGCAAAGGTCATCCACCTCGGGCCGGTTGCCCGCGAGATCGACACGCATCAGGCGCTTTCGCTGCAGCCAGGTTTCCTCGGCATCACGCCACAGGGCTGGATGCGGGAGTGGCCGATGGAGCGCGGCGGGCGCGTGCACCACATGCCGCTACGTCTGCCGCCCGAGCTGCTGGCGCGCACCGACACCATCGTCGTTTCGGACGAGGAGATCGCCCAGGCGCGCTCGGTCGTGGAATGGGTTGGGGCGCGGCGCATCGGCGTCGTTACCCTCGGGCCCAATGGTTGCAAGCTGATCTACGCTGGGCACCGCGCCGAGCTGCCCGGCTACCCGGTCAAGACCGTCGACCTCACTGGCGCCGGCGACGTCTTCGCCGCCGCCTTCTTCCTCAAAGCCGCGGACAAGCATGTCTCGCCCGTCACCGCCGGCCAGTTCGCCAACCTCGTCGCCGCGCTCAGCCTGCGCGGCGTCGGCCCGGACTTCATCCCGCCCATGGCCGAAATCGACGAACGATTCGCGGAGTGGGAACCGAAGGTGAAGGTGATGGGGTGATCGGTGATGGGTTCTGGGCCGATCGCTATCGACGTTCCTCGTCCAGAATCGCGGTGACCTGACGCTTTGGTTGCTTTGCCGGTGATCTCCAGGTGTCGGATGATCGCGTCCTGTCGCGGGGGTTCGCGAAAGAACCGCTTCTCGCCTGCCGCGGCATAGGCTTCAATCCTGCGATCGCGCCGAGGATATGCTCGAGATAAACGGTATCTCGACTCACAGGGGGGTTGCGTCCTTGAGGATTTCATCGCGCATGAACGGGCTCACTGCCGCTTCAATCACGACGTGAACTTCACGGCCGAGCAGATCCTCCAGATCCTGTTTGATCGCCACGAGGTCAAGCAGCAATCAGCCGGGCTCGAACTCGACGGGGAGATCGCGGTCGCTGTCTGGTCGAGCGGCGCCCCGCGCGACCGAGCCAAAGATGCGAACACGTGTGGCGCCATTCGCGTGAGCAATGCGCAGAATGGCAGCCCGGTTCTCCGCTATGAATGTGGAGCTCACCATGTAGAGGATCCCACCGATGTGCTGGCGCATCGGCTGCCGTAGTCCTGCCGAGAGCGACCACGGCGGCACACGAAGCATACCGTGCGTGAGATCGACGATTTCATCCCGCCCATGGCCGAGATCGACGAACGGTTCGCCGCGTGGGAGCCGAAGACGAAGGTGACAGGGTGACAGGGTGATGGGGTGATGGGAATGACGGGTGTTACGCTCGATTCCTAACACCCTAACA
>CAYSXO010000060.1:17241-17976 GCA_964434995.1 uncultured Sphaerobacteraceae bacterium | reverse complement strand
GGCGTGTGCCCGCCGCGATCGCGGAGAACCCGGCATACCTCCCCCCTCTCAGCCATTGCGATGGGAGCGGGGAGCGCGGCGTCCGAGGCAAGTGGGCGACAGGGGAATTGATCATCCGGATACCGTATCAATGGGGAAATCGTCGTCTGGTTCCGATCTGGTCCGCGGGAACGGCACGGCGCTCGAAACGGGAGAACCGGTCCCACGGCCTGCTCCGCCAACCAGGTTGGCGTTGCTCAATCCTGAAGCCGGAGTCTGGCTGCCCGCTCCTGCGCTCGCGTCAGGATCGTCTCGCTCGGCAATTCGCAGCCGATCGCGGCCTGAACCGCCTCGTCGATGATGTGAACGAGCGCGGGTAGTTGCCGAGAACGGGGCAGTGTCCGCGTTCCCTCGTGCAGCCTGGCCAGATCGGAGTAGAAGGGGATGAGGGCGTTGACCTCGGGGTCGGACCAGGTTGAGAGGCGGCAGCCGATACCCCCTTCGAGGGTCGTCAGCTTATCCATCTCTGGTGAGCAGCAGTGCCTGATGAAGTCGTAGGCGATGTCGGGATGCGGGCTGCCGGCGGCAACTGCCAGAAGCCAGTAGACGATCAGCGACGCCGGTCGCGCGCCTTCCATGGAAGGTACTGGCGCCACGCCGGTCTTCCCCTTCACCGGGCAGCCAGGCTGCTCGCAGACGGCGGCGAAGCCAAACCAGTTGACCATCATCGCGATCGCGCCAGAGGCGAAAAGTTCG
>CAYSXO010000060.1:0-17231 GCA_964434995.1 uncultured Sphaerobacteraceae bacterium | reverse complement strand
GCCGCTCCTGACCGAGTCGATCTCCTCCAGGCCGGGAGGCGTCATTGACCGGTCATTGACCACGCGCCGGTAGAAATCGAGGGCGGACACGGCTTCAGGGGAGTTGAGGGTGGGGTTGCCTGCTCCGTCGGTGAGCTCGCCGCCCCGGCTCCAGAGCTGCAGGCAGACGTCGTAGACCGTGTTGTGTCCGTCGGGAAACGCGGCGACGACCGTGCCATACAGCCCATCACCGGGCCGGGTGAAGAACCGCGCCACATCCTCGAACTGTTGCCAGGTGCGGGGCGCGGCAAGTGCATAGCCGAACCGCTGGGCGAATGCGTCTTGCTCCCGGGGATCCGCGAAGAGATCGGTGCGGTAGACGAGGCACTCTGGGCCATCATGGTAGGGGAGGCCGTAGATTCGCTCGCCAAACTGCTGCATTCCGGTCAGGGATGACGCCCAACCATTCGGATAGTCGGGTACAGGGTTGCCTGCCATGAATGGAGAAAGATCGCGCAGGTCCCCGGTGGCGGCTGCATCGGCCAGCCAGTCTGTGACGATGAAGGCGATATCCCAGGTCCCGTCCTGCAGCCCATGGTTGGCGAAGAGCGAGGCGACGAGAGGATTGAGATCGAGCGATTCCGCCTCCAGCCGCAGCGGGCAGCCGGTCTTCGCCTGGAAGTCGGCCCACTGTTTTTCGATTGCCGAGGAAAAGGGGTCGAAGCGGCGAATGGCGATGCGAAATGTCTCTTCCCGGCCAGCCATTCAGCACGCCTCCTCCATCAAGTAGGCAACGTCAAACGCGCAGCTCGTCCAGGATGGTCTCTGTATCCTCGCCGACGCTTGGAGCGCCACGCGGGGAGGTCAGCACCTTGCCGTCGATCCGGATCGGGCAACGCGTCGTCTCCAGGGCGGCGCCGTTGGCGCGCGCGACGCGCTGCGTCATCCCCAAGGTCTGAAATCCCTCGTGCGCCCGCAGCCGCGACCAGGTAAGGACGTCCGCGCACCAGATGTCCGCCGCTTCGAGGATGGCCAGCCATTCGGCCGTTGTCCGTTGCCGCAGATGCGTGGCCAGTGCCGCCTTGATCGCATCCCGCTCGCTGAACCAGCGTTTCGGCTCATCGTATGCCAGCAGCGGTTCGCAGGCGAGCAATTCGCCGAGCCGTGGCACTGGCGACATGGCCAGGGCCAGGTAGCCGTCCGCGGTGGCGTAAATGCCATAGGGCGCGGCCAGGTAGGCGTGCGCGTTGTTGACCATGCTCCGCTCCGGGTCACGGCCACCATCATTCAGATGCGTCGTCAGCACTTCGAACTGGAGATCGAGGATGCTCTCCAGCAAGCTGACTTCAACCAGGCCGCCTGCGCCGGAGATGCCCCGTCGCACCAGACAGGCGAGAATGCCCTGCACCAGATGCGCCCCGGCCATCATGTCCGCGACCGCGAGACCCATTGGCTCCGGACCCTGGTTGGCCTCGCCGGAGAGCCACGTCAGGCCGGAGAGCGCCTGCACCAGCAGATCCTGACCGGGCTTGTCGCGCCATGGCCCACGGTCGCCGTAGCCCGTGATCGAGCCGTAGACCAACCGGGGATTGAGGGCCTGGACCGCCGCGTAGTCGAGGCCGATTCGCTCGATGACGCCGGGCCGGAAGTTCTGAATGAGCACGTCGGCCCGGGCGATCAGCGCGCGTACGGCGGCCAGATCGTCCTCATCCTTCAGGTCGGCGGCGAAGCTCTCCTTGTTACGGTTGATGGAATGAAAGAGGGTGCTGTCGCCATCGAGCTCGAGGTTGGAAATGTAGAGGCGGCGGCAGAGGTCGCCGCTGCCCGGACGCTCGATCTTGATCACGCGCGCGCCGAGATCGGCGAGCCTCAGCGCGGCCGAAGGACCGGCCAGGAACTGGCTCAGGTCGAGGACCAGCAGCCCGGAGAGCGGGCGCTCGGCTGGCGGCAACGGCGTGGTCACCCGGGACGCAATCATCGGTCGTCCCGATCGGCGGCGCGCGGAAAGGTCAGGCGGCCACCCTGGCCGATGACGGAGGAATGGAAGGCTGCCACCTTGATGTCCAAGCTCGCTCGCATGCGGTAGGATCAATGCGTTGGTGGACGAATCATCGCTTTGCGGGTGAATCATGTCAACCCGGCGGCAAGCTCGCGGCAACGCGCCAGGAAGTCCATCGTATCGTGTGCCGGCCCTGGAGCGCGGCCTGGATGTTCTGGAGTTGCTGGCCGGCCCCGGCCTGCCCATGACGCAGGCTGAGATCGCGCGGGCGATCGGCAGGCGGCCGGGCGAAGTCTTCCGCACGTTGACCGCGCTTGACCGCCGGGGGTATCTCGACCGCGATCCGCTCTCCGGCGCATACACGCTGACGCTACGTCTGGCCGAATTGGGCCGCCGTCACCAGCCGCACGAAGGATTGCTGCGCGCGGCCGAGCGCTCGATGCGGGCGTTGACGGTCGAGACCGGCGAGAGCTGCCATCTCTCAGTGCTGCATGGTGGAAAACTGGTCGTGCTGGCGCAGGAAGACGCCCCGGCGCGAGTGCGACTCTCGGTTGCGGTCGGGAGCTCGATCCTGCCGCGCGGTTCGGCTTCTGGCCGGCTCCTGCTGGCCGCGCTCGACCCCGTGCAGCGGTTGGGCCTGCTGCGCGAGGATCCGGGATGGCAGTCACTCAGTGATGCGGCGCGCGCCGCCGAAATCGCGCGGCTCCAGGAGATCGGCGAGCAGGAGCATGCCACGGCCCGAGGCGAGACGGTGGCCGGGGTGAGCGACCTTGCCGTGCTCGTCGGCGGGCGCGGCCGCTCCATTCATGCTGCATTGGCCATCGCCGCCTTGCCGCGAGAACACGAACGATGGGTGACGGCAACGCTGCCCGCACTACGGCGGCACGCCCGCGAGATCACCGCCGCGGCGGGACTTGCCGACCTGCATGGTGTGGGCGATTGAGGAGGCTGAGATGCAGTTCCGCGAACGACACTTCGAGGATTACGCCTTGGGTGAATGGCGAGAGACGCTGGGCAGGACGATTACCGAGGCTGACATTGTGCTCCATGCCGGCCAGACGGGCGATTTCTACCCGCATCACATGGACGCCGAATGGTGCAGGACGCAGGAGTTCGGGCAGCGGGTGGCGCACGGAACCCTCGTCTTTAGTGTCGCGGTGGGCATGACCGCTGGCGATATCAATCCCCGCGCGTTCTCCTACGGCTACGACCGGCTTCGCTTTGTCAAGCCGGTCTATATTGGCGACACCATCCGTGGCAGGGTAACGATCAGAGAGACGCGCGATCACAAGCGCCCCGACCGCGGGTTTGTCATCGAACATCTCGAGGTGCTCAATCAGCGCCATGAGACCGTGCTCGTGTGTGACCATCTCCTGTTGGTTGAGCGGTCGACGCCAGCCGTGACCGACATCCCGACATAGGTCATCGCTCGGACAGCCTTCAGCCGGTGTACCTTACATTCGCTTCATGATTGTCCCGGATACTCGTATGTTGCATCGTGCTTGTGCCGTATGATCCACGCCTCTTGATGCCCACTGGCAGATTGCGAGGGCGACATGATCCGATCATCGCGTGCCTGGCTCTATCTGACACCAATGGTGTTGGCCGTGGCGTTGTTGGTATTGCCGTCGCGCGCGGCGGCGCAGATCAATCGCGAGATTCGCGACCGGGTCGCGCCTGCCGCGGTCGAGATAGCGGCCCAGATGCGCTGGACAGAGAACGACTTCGAGTTGATGCTGCCATTGCCGATTGGCAGCGGCACGATCGTCAGTAACGATGGCCTCATCCTGACAAACCACCACGTCGTCGATCTCTCTCAGGTCGAGACCCTGATCGGGGAGTGGAACGAGGATCTGGCTGGCGAAATGCCGGGAGTGACCGTCGAACTGGCATCGACTGAATTCGTGATTCTGGTGTCCGAAGGGAATCTGCCCCCGGTTGCTCGCTACACCGCGCGGGTGGTCACCAGCGATCCTCTCCTCGATCTGGCCGTGTTGCGCGTCATTAGCGATGCCTCCGGCGGGCCGGAAGGCATAGAGGGCGTGGTCTTTCCATTTGTGCCACTTGGCGATTCGGATGCCATGGGTCTTGGCGACCGCGTGCACGTCTTCTCCTATCCCGCGATTGGCGGCGACGTCCTGACCTACACCGAAGGCGCGGTCAGCGGGTTTCAGCGTCAGGAGGGCATCGACGGGGTCGCCTGGATAACGACCGACGCCGTCCTCTCGGGCGGCAGCAGCGGCGGCACGGCCATCAACGACGCGGGCGAGTTGATCGGCGTTCCCACGCAGGGCTCGGAGCTCGACTGCCGGCCGGGCGACATCAATGGCGACGGCGTGATCGACGCCCAGGATATCGGGTGCATTCCTACCGGAGGGTCGCTCGGACAGCTTCGGCCCAGCAATCAGGCGCTTGCCCTGTTGCAGGTCGCGGCGCAACCCGCTCTGACGCCGACGCCCCGGCCTCGCCGTCTCATCGGCGCCGAAACACCGCAACCGGAACCAGAGCCCGCCCAGGAGCACGATCTCGATCTCCCCCGCCTGGCGCTCTATCCGGCAGACCTCGCGCGGCTTGGCTTTGCCGGATATGCCGTCGATTGGGGACAGCTCACGGATGCTGCCGGTGCGTCGACGTTGCTCGCCATCGACTCGTCGTGGGGCGCTCCCCTCGCGGAGACAGGGGTTCGGGAAATCTATCTCCTGAGGAACGTTTTCCCGCCCCTCGATGCTGGCGCTTCGACGTATGTAACGACCACGCTCTGGGAGTACCCGGACGACGCGGCGGCGGCAACGGGGTTCGATCTGGTCGAGCGGCAGATCGAAGGAACCCTGATTTCGACAGATGAACCTGCTGGCTACGCCGTTGGCGACGAATCGGAGCTGACGACCTGGACGTTCACCGATTTGGCAACCGGCGAGCCAATGACCGCGGTCGAGATGACGTTTCGCGTTCAGCATGTCGTTGCCGCGGTGAGGGTGGCGGGCCCTTCGCTAGAGGACGCGCGGCTCAGAAATGATGTCGAAACGCTGAGCCTCGCGTTTGCTGACCGGCTCGGCGCCGCTTTGGTGGAGAGCGTGAGCGCCGAAGCACCACTCTCGGCGCGCATTGTCCGGGTCGTCGATGACGGCGCAGGCAGTGGCGGCGATTACTACCTGATGCAGGATGGCGAGGCTGTTCCGCTCTACTGGTTCGCCAGTCCGGATACTGCCCGGGAGTGGACCGGTTACTGGCGGCAACTCGGCGTGCACGACGCCTACGAAACAGAGATCTTCCTTCCCGTTGACCCAGAAGTGACCGGCCCACGAGCGAGGGTCGGCGTGCGTCTTTATGCATTCGATACAGAGTCCGACGCATCAGCGTTCGTCTCGGCCTTCGAAGAGGATCTGCGCGGCTCAGGGGCAATGTCCGTGCGCGAGCTGAGCGACGCGCCACACTTTGGTGATGAGTCGCGTACGTTCCAGTTCGAGACGGACTGGTGGAGCGACGTCGATCCGGAATTCCGTACCGCGACAACCATTCGTGTTGGGCGAACCGTGGCGTCGATCGAGGTCGGGGCCGCCGCCGCCGCGCCGCTCGAAGTCATCTCCCAGATTGCCGCGCGGCAGGAGAGTTGCCTGGAGCGCGGCTGCAGTGCGTTGACCTTCCCGGCCGCCGCGTGGCTCCTCGAACCGCACGGCAGCGGCGCCAGCGTGACCACGGAAACGCCAGTTTCTTCGCCCACACCGCCACCGCCCCAGCCGACACCTACCCCTTCGCCGGCGCCACTCGCGTGGGGCATCGATGAGCCGTTCGATGATCCCGGCGTGGCGCCGGAAGGTACGGACGTCAGCACGGTCCAGGTCAGCGACGGACGCATGACCCTGGGCATTCTGGAGGCAGGCGGCCTCGATGGCTTCGTCTTCGACGGCATGCCCTCCGAGGGGAGAGACATCGCGTTCGCGGTGGATGTGGACTCGACCTCGGGGTGGGGCGAGATTACGCTGCGGCTCGGCACGGCAACCGGCGACACCGAGTGGTTTTTCGCCATCGACCCGGTGACGAACCAATGGAGTCTCTACCGCACGAGCATTTACACGAACGAGCTTTTCTATTGGGTCGAGCCTCGCGAATTTACGGGAATTGTCCCGGGAACGATAGAAAGACTCGAAGTCCGGGTGAAGAATGGCCGCCCGGTCCTGCTCATCAACGGGGTTGATGTCGTCTCGCCAACCGGAATCGCCATGCCGGAGATGAGGGGCAGCCTGGTTGCCGGGTTCGGCGCGGGGATCAATCCATACAGCCTGACCGGTTTTGGGGAGACCTTCACCGTCGTCATCGACCGCGTGACCCTGGTCGAGCTTTCCGCGTAGGGAACCGGCCGCGTGATACGCGGCGTGGTACTCGCGCGTTCTCGATGCAGTCGCTTCGCGCCACCGTTGCGGAGGCGTGCCGTGCCATCACGATGGAGCATCCCTCGAGCAATGGTCCCTTACCACTTCATGAGACTGGCAATGGTCGTCGCGCTGCTGAGCGTCGTCACCGTTGATGTCCGCGATGCCAGCGCGCAGATTGACCCGCTGGTCCTTGGCCGCGCCATCGAGTCGACCGTGCAACTCTCGATCGTCGTGCGTGGGAGCGTCGATGGCAAGGAGCAGGTGATTTGGTACGCCGCGGGGAGCGGGTCGATGGTATCGCCCGAGGGTTTGATCCTGACCAATCATCACCTGATAACCCCGGCGGGCATCGCCGAGAAGCTCGCCGAGCTGGAGATGCAACTGGCGTCCGAGGGCAAGGAGGCCGACCTGGAGGTCGATCCCGAGCAGTTCATGGTGGCGATCTCCGATGGCCGGCGCCTGCCGGAGCCGCGATACCTCGCCTGGGTGGCCGCGAGCGACCCCGATCTCGACCTGGCGGTCTTGCGCGTCGATAGCTCCGCGCGGGGAGAATCACTCGATGGCGTTGTGCTCGACCTCCCGTTTCTTCCCCTGGGCGATTCCGATCGTGTCAATCTTGGCGATCCGGTACATGTCTTCGGCTTTCCAGGGATCGGCAGCGGATCGCTGACGTACACGACCGGTGTCGTCAGCGGCTTCCTCTTCGAAGAGGCGATCGACGGAACGGCATGGATCAACACCGACGCGGTCACGTCCGGCGGCAACTCGGGCGGAGCGGCACTGAATGGCGCGGGCGAGTTGATCGGCATACCGACGTCCGGCTCGGCGCTCGACTGCCGCGCTGGCGACACCAACCGCGACGGCACGATCGGCCCGGAGGATATGGGCTGTCTCCCCACGGGCGGCTCGCTGACGCAGCTTCGGCCGATCGATCTGGCAAGGCCGCTGCTGGCCTCGGTCGATGCGTCGATTGTCGCGGAGATTGGCTCGGGAGGAGCCGTCAGCGTGACGCCCGAAGTCGATACCCTGGCGCGCGACATTGCCGCCGCCGAGGGATGCGCGGCGCGTGGCGACTGGCGGTGCGCCGCGAACTTCTATGTAGAAGCATTGAAGAACGCGCCGGAAGATCCAGCCATCCTCGGCTCCCTCTATGATGCCTACCTTGCCCTTGGCCAACAGGAGGCCGCTGCCGGGCGGCTTGATTCAGCCCGGACCGCACTCTCCAGCGCCATCGCCGCCGATCCCAGCCGCGCCGACGCCCCAGTGGCGCTTGAAAGGATTGCCCCTTACACGCGCGTGATCGCGCGGGACAGCTTCGATGGGCTCAAGCATTTCGTTGAGGCGAGCGACGGCGAGGCCAGCAGCGTCTATGAGGGCGGCGCATTCGCGCTCGATATCTCCAGGCCGGGTCTCGTCTCAGGATATCCGATGACGCAGGCGGACCTGGCAGGGGAGGACTTTGCGGCCCTCCTCCGCATCGGCGCGGCGAGCGGGGATGGCATGGTGACGATCGAAACGAGGACCGACCCCGCCGGCGGGCAGTGGGTCTTCGCGGTCGATCCCGGCCGGCAAACCTGGGAAGTCCTGCAATTCGACATGGCCCAGGGCCGGTTCTTGCCCTGGGCCGGGCCGTTCTCCTACGCGGAGGAGGGGACCTCTCCCGCGCTGGGGTCCGTGGAGCTGCGCGTGCGCGACGGCTTTCCGATTCTCCTCATCAATGACATCGACGTCGCGGCGCTGGCGGGGACGCCGCTTCCCGAAATTGGGAATGAGGGAAACCTCAGCTTTGGGGCGTTGATGACGTCTGAAGGAACGGAGCCGTTCCACGTCTCCTTCGAGGAGATCGCGCTCTACGAGTTGGCTTGATCGCCCAGTGGCGTGATTTTTCGGCACGGCATCTGGTTCCGGGTGATAATCGGCTCGGAGTGAGCCGCGTGAGTCGTCCGCCCCAGTAGGGAGAATGCCCGATGCGCCGACCCTGGGTCCGCACGCTACTACCCGTCGTTCTGGCCTTGTCGCTCGTCGCGCCTTTCCCAGCCCTGCTCGGCGCGAGGCAGGCGCGGGCTCAGGAGGCGACACCTGAGGCAGGCGCCGCGAGGCAGCCGGTTCTGCTCTTTGCCGCTCCCGGCATGGACCAGGACCTGATCGACGCATTCACGGCCGAAGGCGCGTTGCCCGCGTTCTCCGCCATGAAGGAGGGCGGCGCGGCCGGCAACTTGCTCGCGCCATTCCCGGCGACCACCGGCACGATCCTGCCGACGATCTTGACCGGCGCCTGGCCCGCGGAACATGGCGTTGTCGGTGACCTGTTCCATCGCGCCGGAGCGGAAGACTTTGCGGAGTTCGCGCGGTGGGACGATGCCGGGATCATCCAGGCGGATACGCTGCCGCAAGCCGCCGAGCGCGCGGGCCTGCAGGTCGCCGCGGTTGGCTGGGGCGGCCTATTGAGCCTCGATCCGGCGTTGAACGGCCCGGTGGTTGGCGAGGCGGTGGCCTACTCGCGGGCGGGGCTGCTCACCACCACGGCACTGCCGAATCAACCCGCTGCCGCGGAGGCGCATAGCCTGGCCTACGACGTGGCCGAAATGCGGCCGGCCGAGAGCTGGGACAGCGCGCCGGAGTCGTTCAGTCCGGCACAGGAGACCGACCTGACGGTCCAGTCCCTCGACGCCGCTGGGCCAAACCCGGACCGTACGTTTCCGGTCTACGTGTTCGATTCGACCGATGACAGCGAGACCAATTATGACCAGGTAATAGTTGCCTCTGCCAAGGACGCGGCCAGTGATGCCGCGCCCATCGGCGCGGGTGCGTGGGCATCACTGTCGGTCGAGTTGGCGGGAGAGCATGCCGGAGAGGCCGCTGGCCTCTGGCTGAAGGTCATGGCGCTTTCGCCCGACTTGAGCGATTTCCAGATCTACCACACGCCGATCAGCCGCTATCAGGCGAGTTGGGCTGGCTGTAAGGAGCTGGCGGCGTGCGCAGAGGCGGAAGGCTTCGAGAACCTTGTCAACGCAACCATCGGGCCGGCGGTTGCCATCGACGTGGCGCCGGTCAACGCTGGGCTCATCGATCCGGCGACGTTCGTGGCTCAGGCGACGACTAGCGCCTGGCAGGCGGTCGATGCCGTTCGCCTGATTGGCGAGACGCTGGGGGTGGAGCCCGATCTGCTCTTGCTCAGCTCATCATTCCCGGACGCGGCTGCCAGGCAATTCTCCGCGCTGACGCGAGGCGAGGAGGGCACGGCGACTCCGGTTGCCCCTGGTTCTGCAGCAGACCCTGATGCCGCGCTGGGCTCAATGCGTGACGCCTACTCGATGGCCGATCAACTCGTCGCGGCCGGTCAGCAATTGCTGGGGCCGGACGCGGCGACGCTGGCGGCGACGTTTGACAACGTGACCGCGACCACGATGGCCGTCAACGCTGGCCAGGTGCTTGTCGATGCCGGACTCGTTGAGACCGATCAGCCGGCGAACTGCGTGCCGGGCACGGTCACGATGCCTGCCGGGACTCCCGACCCCGAGGCGCTCCCGGCCGGGCCGGGCGCAAAGGCATGCTGGTCTGGCGGGACGGCGCACGTCACCGTCAACCTCAATGGCCGGGAAGCGGCTGGCTCCGTGAGCGAAGACGACTACGACGCCGCGCGAGCCGAAATCGTCCGCGCATTCAGCGCTCTGGTTGACCCGAACAATCCAGATGCCACGGTTGTTGCCAGCGCCGTCCTGAAGGAGGATCTGCGGAAAGTCGACGGGGTCGATGCGCTTCACCCGAATCGCACCGGCGATGTCGTCGTCACCCTTGCGCCGCTGTATCGCTTCGACGATCCGGTCGCAGGCGAGGCGATTGCCGAGGCGGCGCCATTAGGCGTTGATGGTTATTCGGCCGCTGCCAGCGACGGAACGCTCTATCTGGCAGGGCCAGCCATCGCTGATGGCGCGGCATTCGATGCCGCCGCGACCGACGTTGCGCCGACCGCCGCGTTCCTGCTCCGCATCCCCGGCCCGTACAACGCCAGTGGCAGCATTCTTCTGGACGTGGTTGCCAATGGCGCTGCCCTCCGGGAGCTGACCATTCTCGACATCAGCGACTTTCATGGCCAGTTGCCGCCGCTCGGCGCGGCCGCGGACAGTGTGGGCCCCTCGTACGACGTTGGCGGCGTGGCGGTTCTGGCTCCCTGGTTCGAGCGCTTCCGCGAACAGGCGTCCGGCCCGGTGCTGTTGGTGACCGCGGGCGACGCGGTCGGCGCCACGCCGCCAATGTCGACCGCCTTCGGCGACACCCCGACCATCGAGATCATGAACGCGCTCGGATTCACGGCGGATGCTCTGGGGAACCACAACTTCGATGCCGGTGCGGGCTACATGTTCGGCACGCTGGCGCCGCTGGCAGAGTTCCCCTATCTCTCCGTCAACCTCGTTCCGGCCCGCGCCGACGCGGCGACGCCGATGACGGGCGACGCGCCGTTCGCGCCATCACTGGTCATCGAGGAGGATGGCATCAGCGTCGGGCTGGTCGGATTCTCGAACCCGGACATACCGCTCTTGACGCGGCCTGGCGCGCTCGATCCCTATCGGGTGATCGACCCGGTTGAACCGATCAATGCCGAAGCGCGGCGATTGCGCGAGGCAGGGGTTGATATCGTGATTGCCATGGGACATATGGGCGCTACTGGCGGCACGCTGACGGAGCCAACCGGTCCCGTGGTCGATGTAGCCGATCAGCTACAGAACGTGCATGTGGTTGTTGGCGACCACACCGACGTGCAGGTCTCTGCCATCCGCCCGAATGGCGTGTTGCTGGTCGAGAATCGCTCGAAGGGCGTGATGTTCTCGCGGATAACCGTCGTGGTCGATAGCGCCACGGGCGAGGTCGTTTATCGCTCGGCCGACCATCATCGGCCGTGGGTGATCGGCATGACGCCTGATGCAGGTATTGCCGAGAAACTCGAAGTCTTGCAGGCTGAGCTCGCGCCGGTGCTAGGGACAGTGATCGGCGCGGGCGCGTTTCCGATCCCGCGCGCTGACTCCTGCGGGATGCCAACCGGGCGAACGTGCGAGTCGCTGATTGGCGATGTCGTCACTGATGCGATGCGCATTACCTATGGCACCGATTTCGCCATCACGAACTCGGGAGGCATCCGGGCCGATCTCACGTGTCCGCCGGAAGGCGGCGACTTTTGCCCGGCTGATGCATCGAACCAGATCACCGAAGGCCAGGTGCTAACCGTGCTTCCCTTTGGCAACGTTGCGGTGACGCTGGAGGTGACAGGCGAAGAGTTGAAGTCGATGCTGGAGACGGGCGTTGGCCGGATGCCCGAGGCGTCGGGCGCTTTCCCCCAGGTCTCAGGGCTCTGCTTCACCTATGACATTGCCGCCGAGCCGGGCAACCGGGTCACGAGCGTTGTGCGGCAAGCAGACGATGGATCCTGCAGCGGAGAAGCGATCGACCTTACCGCGGACTCGACCTACACCTTGACGACCAACGACTTCACCGCCTCGGGAGGGGATGGCTATCCGAGCCTGATTTCGCGGGCGAACTCGCGCGACGTGTTGGCGCCGGTTGTCGCGGGCTACGTCGCCGGGCAGTCGCCCCTGGCACTGCCCGGCGAAGCGCTGGCGCCGGAGTTGCAGGGCCGCATTGTTTGCGAGGGAGAGGGGTGCCCAGTTCCAGCCGGGGGATAGGACAGCTTACGAACGCCCGAGGCGCTTCTCGACGCTCCGGTAGAGCATGAGCAGCGCTGCCTCGGTGGCCGCGTCGACAACGACGGCGCGGCCGCCGGGGAAATGGAACTCTTCGCAGTCGACGCCATCGTCGGAGGCGAGCGCGATATAGACCAGCCCGATCGGCTTCCGTGCCGTGGCGCCGCCAGGGCCGGCAATCCCGGTTGTGGAGACCGCGAGGTCCGCGTCGAACGCCCGTCGCGCGCCCTCGGCCATTTCGCGGGCGCATTCGGCGCTGACCGCGCCGCGCGTGGCCAGGGTTTCCGCCGAGACGCCGAGGTGTTTGGCCTTGGCCTCGTTGGAGTAGGCGACGATTCCGCCAAGGAAATAGTCCGATGCGCCAGCGACTGCCGTAATGCGCGCGGAGACCCCGCCTCCCGTGCACGATTCCGCCGTCGCGATCGCCAGAGCCGGTCGGCCCTGGTTGGCGGGACTGAGCAGAGCGTTGATCCGGGTTTCCGGGGCGCCCGATGCACTGTCGCTCCAGTCGGACATTGCCGTGATTCCTCTTGCCTTCACATTACGCGCTCGTGGACAGTTTTTCTTTGCCAAGGATACCGAGAGATTGGTGTGAGGGCATCACCTGGCTGTTGTCGCCGGGCACGATGTGCGCCGCCTCGAGAGGGAACGTCACCGTTACGCGGTCCCCGGGAGCCCAGGGCGTCGCAGTCTGTTCCCAGGGAGAGATCGCGACGAGCTCCGCCGGGGTCTCGATCACGATCCGCCAGCCAGCGCGGTGCGGAGCGACCGCCTTTACCGTCCCGGCTAGCGCGTTCCAGCAGGTGGGTGGACGCTCGTCTGGGCGCAGGATACGCGCCGCGCTCGCGGGCAGCGTCAGCGTGGCGGGAAACCTCGCGGAATTCGCAATGCTCAATGCGCCGCACGCCCGAACAGGGACTTCACCTGGGATGGCGACGAACGTGAGCGTGTCTCCATCCGCGCCGACCACGAGGCCGGACAGGATTGTCTCAATGCCGAGCAACTCGGCGGCCCGCCGCGAGGGCGGCCGCGCGATCAGTTGTGGCGCGCTCCCCGAAGCGACGATCGTCCCCTGGTCCATGAGCACAACGCGGTCGGTGAACGCGAACGCCTCTTCCAGGTCGTGGGTCACCAGCACGGCTGCCGCGCCAGTTTCTCGCAGGCGAACGCGAAGGGCCGGGAGGAGCGCGGCGCGTGTCGGCGCGTCGAGCGCGCTGAAGGGCTCGTCCAGGAGAAGCAGCGCGGGATCCGTGGCGAATGCGCGAGCGAGCGCCACCCGGCTCGCTTCACCGCCCGAGAGGCCGCGCGCCTTGCGAGTGGTGAGGTGCAGGACACCAAAGCGATCCAGCCAGGCCCGCGCGCGCCGCTCTGCCTCGTAGCGCGAAAAGCCCTGAAACCGGAGGCCCGCCGCGGCATTGGCGAGCACCGGGATATCGAAGAGCAGAGGATCCTGGAAGACGACTGAGAGCTGCCGGCGCAACGCGGCCGCGTTTGTCAGCGATGCGCGCTCTCCGAGGATTGTCACCTCACCAGCCGCTGGTTGCTTCAGGAGAGCAGCAACATGGAGCAAGGTCGATTTGCCAGCTCCGTTCGGCCCGACGAGGGCGACGCTCTCCGCGGCGCTGACCTGGAACGACTGGACATCGAGGATCGCGCGCTCGGAGGCGGTAACCATGATGCCATCGAGTTGGAGAACTGGCGAGGTCACCGTCGCGCGGGCTGGTGCTGCCGCTGCAGGATCGTGAGCGCCATCGTCACCAGGTAGGTCAGGCCGAGCAGAACGAAGGAGAGGGCAAAGGCGGTCTCGAAATGCCCCCGGCTGACTTCCAGAACCGTGGCAGTGGTCAGGACGCGCGTTTCGCCCTTGATGTTGCCGCCAACCATCATCGCCGCGCCGACCTCAGAGATGACGGCGCCGAACCCCGCGATGACCGCGGCGATCAGGGGCAGCCGCGCCTCGCGCAGCAGCCACCAGGCGGTTTGCACTCTGCCAGCGCCGAGGGCAACGAGCTGCAGCCTGTAGCGCGGATCGAGCGATCCGACGGCCGCCAGGGTCAGACCGGCAACCACTGGTGTTGCGATCAGCGCCTGGGCGACGATCATCGCGGTCGGCGTGTAGAGCAGCCCAAGCGCGCCGAACGGTCCATTGCGCCAGAGGAAAACGCTGACGACAAGCCCGGCCACGATCGGGGGCAACCCCATGCCGGCATAGACCGCGCCAACGGCCAGGGAGCGGCCATGAAACCGGGCCAGGGCCAGCGCTGACCCCAGGGGGATGCCGAGCAGGAGGGCGATGGCCGTCGCGATCAGGGAGACGCGCAGGGAGAGGCGGATGATTGTCCACACCTCGGGATTGCCCCCCAGGAGTAGGGCAAACGCTTCGCCGAGCCCAGCCGCCATGTCAGACATCGCTCAGCATTCCGGACCTCCTGCTTTGGGGCGCGAGAGTGACACGTCCGTGCGGCTCAACCAGCGACGGGGGTCGCCTCGACGCCGCAGGAGTTGTCGGCGCACGGGGTGAAGAGGGGCTGGCCAAATTCCTCCATGCCGAAGCTGCCGATGAACTGCTGTGTCGATGGCTCCAGCAGAAAGGCGAGAAAAGCGGCTCCAGCCTCGGTGTCGATTGCCTGCCCATTGTCAGGATTGACCAGGATGACGTGATACGCGTTCAGGAGCGAGGGGTCGCCCTCCAGCAGAATGTCGAGCCCGAGCCGGTCGCGAAGGGACAGGTATGTGCCGCGGTCACTGATCGTGTAGCCGTCGCGCTCGCTGGCAATGTTGAGCGTATCGCCCATGCCGGAGCCGGCCTCGGTGTACCAGTTACCCTCTGGCGCGATTCCGGCCGATTCCCAGAGCCGCTTCTCCAACGCATGCGTGCCGGAGTCATCACCTCGCGAAACGAAGGTCGCCTCTGAATCGGCGATACGGGTCATCGCCTCGTTCGCGGATGAGACGTCGGCAATCCCGGCCGGATCGTCAGCCGGGCCGACGATGATGAAATCGTTGTACATCACCGTATGCCGCTCGGTTCCGAGTCCCTCGTCCATGAAGGCAATCTCGGCGGCGGGCGAGTGGACGAGGAGCACATCAGCCTCTCCTTTTTCACCGAGCTCCAGCGCGGCGCCAGAGCCAACGGCAATCGGCTTCAGCGTATAGCCGGTCTCCTCCTGGAAGATGGGCGCCAGGGCGTCGAGCAAGCCGGTGTCGGCGGTCGAGGTGGTGGTCGCCAGGATGACGTCTCCAGCAGCGGCTGGCGTCGCATCCTGCCCTTGCGCGCCGCGAGGCGCCAGGATGAGCGAGACGATCAGCGCCATCGCGAGACCTGACGCCAGCCGGCGACGGCTCATCGTGTCATTCGTCCGCGACGTTTCCATGCCTTCCTCCCATTCGCACCGCGTTATGCAGGCTCGCGCATAACGCTCGCGCCAAGCGATGGGTTATCCCGAGCTCTCGCCAAACTCCGCCGCGAACCGGCGGGTGACCACTTCCTGAATCCCCCCGGAGACCCGGCGGAAGCGCCGGCAGATGTCGCGGGCTTCTGGCGTGAGGCGGCTGCTGCCGCCGTCCGCGCCGCCACTTTCGCTCTCCAGGAGGCGGATCCCGAGCTCTGCCTCCGTGGCCTTTACCCGATCCCATGCCGTCCGGTAAGGCACGTCGAGCGTCTCGGCGGCGCGGCTGAGTGAGCCGCTGACGTCGATCGCCTCCAGCAGCGAAACACGCCACTCCGAGAGGACGACATCCTCTCCGCGCTCGATCCAGATCTTGGAGCGGATTTCGAGGGGCGCCGCGTCCCGTTCGGAGTCGCCATGCATAACGCTTCGCCTGTTTCACGCCCGCCGAGTTGAACGAAACGCACGGTATCACAACGATTTTCGGCAGACAACCGGTTCGGTTCCCGATTTTCGCCCTTGACCCGACCGGAGCGTACTGGCAACGATGCGGTCAGACAACATTAGGTGGATATCAGACGGTCACTGCTCGGACCAGCGGACGCGGACGGCTCGAGGTGAAAGGGAACGACCATGGCATTTGGCTATACCGGAAAGATCCTGATTGCCGACCTGACGGCAGGGACACTTGCTGTCGATGAGCACGACGACGCGTGGTATCGGAAGTACATGGGCGGCGCGGCGGCGGGCATGGACTATATCTTGCGCGAGGTGCCCCCGAAGGCTGATCCCCTGGGACCGGAGAACGTTCTCGTGTTCGCGGTAGGGCCACTGACCGGCACGGCGATCTCCGGCCAGAGCCGGATGAGCGTCAACTGCAAGAGCCCGCTTTCCGGATTGATTGGCGACGCCCAGGTAGGTGGGTTCTTCCCGGCTGAGCTCAAGATGGCTGGGTTCGATGCCATTGTGGTCAAGGGAAAGGCGAAAAAGCCGGTCTACATCTGGATCAAGGATGGCCAGTACGAGCTGCGCGATGCCTCCGCCTACTGGGGGATGGGCACTGGCGAGTTCGAGGACACGATCCAGGCAGAACTTGGCGACAACAAGCTGCAGACGATGACCATTGGCAAGGCAGGCGAGAACCTGGTGAAGTTCGCCTGCCCGATCACCTTCACGTCGCGAGCGCCGGGACGCACCGGCACCGGCGCGGTGATGGGGAGCAAGAACCTCAAGTCGATCGTCGTGCGCGGCACCGGCAAAGTGGTGATCAAAGATCCCGAAGCGCTCAAGAAACTCACCCAATGGGGCGCGAAGAACGTGCGCGTCAATGTGGCGATGGCCGGCTTGCAGAAGTACGGCACGGCGGAAACCGTGATGGCGCAGCAGTCGGTGGGCGGGTTGCCAACTCATAACTGGGATAGTGGTGTCTTCGACAAGGCAGAAGACATTTCCGGCGAGAAGATGTACGACACCATCCTTCTCAAGAATGACACCTGCTACGCCTGCGCGGTGCGCTGCAAGCGAGTGGTCGAGGTCAAGGAGCTTGGCGTCGAGGGGCGCTTCGGCGGCCCGGAATATGAGAACCTGGCCACGCTTGGCTCGTATTGCATGATTTCGGACCTGGAGCGCGTTGCTCTGGCGAACCAGATCTGCAATCAGGAGGGCATGGACCCCATTGCCCTGGGCGCCACCATTGGCTGGGCAATGGACGCCTTCGCAAGGGGGGAAATTTCGCTCGAGGATACGGGCGGGGTGCCGATCGAGTGGGGCGACGCCGAGACGATGGTGAAGCTGA
>CAYSXO010000059.1:10344-18219 GCA_964434995.1 uncultured Sphaerobacteraceae bacterium | reverse complement strand
AATGGTTTGAAACATGCGGTTTGCAGCGCGATGCCACCACGACATCGTGCAGACTCCGGGCATGGGCGGCGTCTCCGCTAAACGCGATCGGGAGCAAACTGCTCCGCGGTGGGCTCCGCTCAGCAGTACCAGGGCTCGCTCAGGTGCGGGATCGGTTCCCGGCTGAGCGCGGCCGTGGCAACGAGGGCGAAAGGATCGCTGGCGGCCTGCTCGGCAGCAGATTCGGTCAGCGCCCAGATGCGCTGGAAGGTAGCGCGGCGGTCGTCCGGCGCATTCCCCTGGCGGCCAACGAGCGCCATGACTTCGGCGTGGAGGCGGTCCATGCGCGGGTCGGGGTGTGTCCAGGGCCAGGCGAGAGCGGCCGGATCGAATGGCTCGACAAACTCCTGTACGAACGGCAGCTCCAGGAGGCGCGACCCGGCCGGGATGAGCAGGCGGATGGCGTACTGGATCGGGGAGACATTGCGGACCAGGTCGTTCTCGACGATAACCGAGAGAAGATCGTGATACCCCTCGAGGCTGATCCACGGGTTGAAGGTGACGAAAGTCGGGTTGAGGTGCAGGCCGGCCTCGCGAAAGAGCGAGACGACGTGCAGGAAATCGGCTCGCGTATGGTGCTTGTCAAAGATCTCCAGGATGCGGTCGTCGACCGCCTCGACCGCGCTGGTCACGAAGAGGCAGCCGGTATCGCGCAGCTCGGGCACATGGCGCTGGTGCTTCAGGAGATGCTCGATCTTGATCGTCACATCGTACGTGACGTCTGGAAATCGCTCGTGCAAGGCTCGCACAATGCGCATGGCGTGGGCGGGGCCGTTGAAGAAATCGGGATCGCCGAAGGTGATGTGGCGCGCCCCGGCCTCGACCTGTCGCGCGATGTCCTCCAGCACAATCTCCGGTTGCACCACGAAGAAACGGCCGCCGTAGACCGGAACGATCGGGCAATGCCGGCAGAGGTTCTTGCAGCCGCGCGTTGCCTCGGTGTAGCCGGTCACGCGCGCCGTGCCGTCCGGCATTGTCACGTGAGCATACCGGCTCAGATCGGGCAGCGCGTGGCGATCGGGCACAATGAACTGCTGCCGGCGCAGCGAAATGGCCGGGGCCGCGTCACGCGGCAGGGAGGCCTCGCGCATGTCTGAGCGGGCGAGCCGCTCGACAAGGGCAGCCAATTCCGTTTCGAACTCGCCGCCCAGAATGGAATCGGCGCCGATGTCGCGGAGAAAGCGCTCATTGACCGGCGCATAGAGGCCGTAGAAGCAGAGATGCGCGCGCGGATTGATACGCTTCACGCGCTCGACGAAGCTGGCCGCCAGCCTGGTCGCCGTGTGCATCGGCACGTGGAAGGCGATCAGATCGGCAGCGGCAATCACCTCGGGATCGAGCCGCTCGATGGCCAGATCGAGGCAGGCGACCGTGGCTCCGGCCTCGCGCAGCCACGCGGCGGGCGAGGCCAGGCCGAATGGCTGCCGGCCCATTTCGTAGGTGGAGATCAGGACGACGTTGAGGGGTGCTGCCGAAGTCATCTGAGGCAATCGCTGGCTGGTATCCCCTTGTGTGGCGCACGCGACGAGTTCATCCGCGAGTTCATCATGGGAGCAAGGATACGACGCCCAGAAGAATGAGGCATTGACCGTGGCACGCAACAGGCCTAGACTCGAAATTGAGGATGTGAAATATGATTTCTTCATCAGAAAAGGGTGGAAAGACGCCTCGCGAGGCATCGGCCGGCACCATCCGCTCGGTCGAGAAGGTCATTGATATTCTGGAACTGCTGGCCCGGGAAGGGCACGGGCTTGCGCTCGGCGAGATTGCCAGGCGGCTTGACCTCAACCCCAGCACGGCGCACCACCTGATTGCCACGCTCAAGCAGCGTGGCCTGGTAGCGCAGGACGAGCGGACGAAGGTCTATCGTATCGGCTATCGCCTCGTGGCCCTGGTCGGGACCTTTCTCTCCAGCACCGATCTCTACCCGGCCGGCATCGGCCCGGTCGAAGAGCTCCGCGATCTTTCCGGCGAAACCTCCTATCTCTCCGTCTTCCAGGCGCAGGACGTCGCTGCCATCATCTCGCTGGTCGGCATGAATCCGGTCCAGGCGCGGCGCATCTATCGGCCCGATAAGTCCAAGCTGCACTCGACCGCGACGGGAAAGCTCCTGCTCGCCTACATGCCACCTGAAAGGGCCGCGGCGCTGATTGCCGCCAGCGAACTCACCCCATTCACGCCGAACACGATCGTTGATCCCGCCCGCCTCCTCGAGGAGTTGGCGGAGATCAGAGCGCAGGGTTATTCGCGGGATCGGGAAGAGGACTACGTCGGGCTGGAGTGCGTTGCCGTTCCCGTTTTCTCTGGCAGCGGCGAATGTGTCGCGGCGGTCAGCGTTTCCTATCCCGTGGCATCGGCGGAGCGGACTGAGGAGCTGAGACGCCTTGTTGCGAGAGCTGCCGACAGCGTATCCGCAAATCTTGGCGCCACGCCCGCCAACGTGGCGCCATGAAGGGCTCGAACGTGCAATGGTGGTGTTGCACGTTCACGCCTTGCCGTCCAATCCACAGTGCTTCAGATCCACGCTGGCTAATCCGGGAAGGCAGCCCGACATGCGTCTGGCTGACTGGCTTGCCCTGCGCGGCCGAGCCATCTCCTAGCTGTCACCGGACGACGCTTGACACCCGGGAGGGCCATCGCTAGACTGAAAACCACGACATCCTGAAATGCCATTTCATGGCATGAAATACGGAGGGAGCATCTCTCGATGCAGGTCGGTTGGCGCCAGGCGGTGTCCAGAGCGTGGCGACGGCATGGAGATGCGGCGTGAACGATCTGGCGCTCCGACGCGAGGCCGCCGCGCCGGGACCAGTCACGGCAGTTGCGCCGCGTCCTGGGCCGTTCAGCGGGCTCCGCCGGGGCGAGACCATCGCCGGCTATCTTTTCCTTCTGCCGAACTTGATCGGGTTTCTGATTTTCAGCCTGATCCCGATCATTGCCACCTTTGGCCTGACTTTTACCGACTGGAATCTGGTGGGGGAACGGGCCTTCGTCGGTCTCGCCAACTACCAGAAACTGATCGAAGACACGCTGTTCTGGCAGACCGCGCGCAATACCGTCGTTTACACCGTTGGCGCGGTGCCCATTGGCGTCTTCGTTGCCTTCTGGCTGGCCCTATTGCTGAACCGCAAGATGCGCGGGGTCGTGTTCTTCCGCACCATCTTCTTCCTGCCGCATGTAACCCTGACGGTCGCCATCGCCATTGTCTGGGCCTGGATCTATCACCCAGAGATGGGGCTGGTGAACTACGCGCTGGGCCTGATCGGCATCGACGGACCGCGCTGGCTGCAGAGTACGACCTGGGCGATGCCCGCGATCATCATCATGAGCAACTGGAAAGGCATCGGCTACGCCATGCTGATCTTCCTGGCCGGGTTGCAGGCCATCCCCCAGGAGCTGCTGGAAGCGGCCACGATCGATGGCGCATCGTCGTTTCAGCGCCTGCGTCACATTGTCTTACCGCTCATTGCCCCGACCACCTTCTTCATCCTGGTGACGTCGTTCATTGGCGCGATGCAGGCCTTCGACCAGTTCTACGTGATGACCGGGGGAGGCCCGGCGTACTCCACCACAACGCTGGTCATGTACATCTTCCAGAACGGGTTCGAGTGGTTCCAGATGGGCTATGCCGCGACCGTGGCCGTCGTTCTCTTCGCCTGCATCTTCGTGATCACGGTGGTGCAATGGAAGCTGGCGAAGTCGTGGGCCTATGGCCACGAGGTCGAGGCTGGGTGAGCGGTGCAGGAGTGTTTGGCCCACGGCCTGGGGTTGAGACATGAGCAGCGGCGACCTCGCAAGCAACGCCGAATTTGAGGACGCGGCCCAGAAGTCCGGACTGGGCATGACGGAGCGACAGCGCGTCGGCGATGGCGCGGCCTGGGTTGCGCTCACGTTGCTCGGCATTCTCTGGATGGCGCCCTTTCTCTGGATGGTCTCGACGTCATTCAAGGGTCTGGACGAGGTCTACGCCTTCCCGCCCCGCTTCATCCCTCAGGAGATTCGCTGGTCGAACTACCTGGAGGCGTGGCAGGCTGTCCCCTTCGCCCGCTTCTTCTTCAACAGCCTTGTTGTGGCGGTGGCCACCACGATCGCCGTGGTCGTGACCTCTTCCATGGCCGGCTATTCCTTTGCGCGGCTGCGCTATCCCGGCAGGGACGTGATCTTCCTTGCGTACCTCGGCACGATCATGATCCCCTTCCCGGTATTGATCATCCCCCTCTTCATTCTGATGCGGCAGCTCGGGCTGGTCGATACGCTCCCTGGCCTGATCCTGCCAGCGGCCTTCACCGCCTGGGGCACGTTCCTGATGCGCCAGTTCATGCTCTCCATCCCGCGCGAGATCGAGGAGGCGGCACGGATGGATGGCGCCAGCTTCTGGCGCATCTACGTGCAGATCATCATGCCCCTGAGCCGCCCTGTTGTTGCCACGCTCGGCATCTTCACGTTTCTCGCGAGCTGGAATGAGTTTCTCTGGCCCCTGATCACGATTAGTTCCGTCGAGAACAAGACCCTGCCGCTGGGGCTGACCATGTTCCAGGCCCAAATCCCGATCAAGACTCCCTGGCAGCTCGTCATGGCCGCCGCCACCTTTTCGGTCCTCCCTGTGCTGATCGTCTTCGTCCTCGGGCAGAAGTACTACGTGCGGGGCATCGCCACGACCGGGCTGAAGGGGTGATGGGTGACGGGGTGTCTGGGTGTTGGGGCGTCAGGGAGCACGATGAGGCCAAACGCCAAGGGCCAACAGCCGATCGCTCGCCACGTGAAAGGGGAAGGGATGCACTAGCCCTACACCGAGCCCGAACCTGACATCGGCCTGACGATTTCACGTGCCGGCGAAGCCAATGCCGGCGCGGCAGTATGCCTTTGTCTATCTCGACCGCGATGGCCACGATCGACGCGAAGGAGCGAACACGCGATGACGCCCAGGAATCCGCACTCTTCCCGCCGCGCCATCAATCGCCGCAACCTGATGCAGGCTGGAGCCCTGGCCGGGGCTGGCCTGATGCTGCCCAGGCAGTTCGCCGGCAGTGTTGCCGCACGGCAATCCGACCTCACCGGAACCTTCCGCGCCATGAGCTGGGAAGGCGAGGCCGAAATGCGCAAGTGGCTGCTGCACATGAATACGTTCTTCGAAGACAACTACCCCGACATGGAGCTGCAGATCGACTACGGCATCTCCTGGGAGGAGTACTGGACCAAACTGCAAACCACCATTGCCGGCGGCGCGCCGCTCGACATGTGCTGGATGCACGATTCGCGCTGCCCCTCCTATGCCGCCCTCGGCATGCTCATGCCGCTCGACGAATTCATTGCCGGATCGCCCCCGGAGGGGTGGCCGGACGATTTCTATCAATCTCAGGTCGATGCGTTCAAGGTCAACGGCGTGCAATATGGCATCCCTTATGACTGGGCATCCGGCGGCTTCTACATCAATCTCGATGTCCTCGATCGCGCCGGGGTGGAGGTTCCGACCGCGGAGACAACGTTTGAGCAATTGCTGGAGATGGGGATCAAGATCAAGGAGAGCGCGGAGAACCCGGACGAGCAGTGGGGCTTCGTGCTGCCCACCCAATCGCACAGCACGGAATGGATTGTGAAGAGCTTCGGCGGCGAGCAGGTGACAGCCGATCCGCTGACCTCGCATTACAACAGCCCCGAAACGATCGCCGCCTACCAGTATCTCTACGACGCGCTGCACGTGCATCAGGTGATGGTCTATCCCGAGGCGCTGGAGACGATGGGCATGGCCGGGCCGGTCGCCTTTGCCAGCGGGCGTACCGGGATCAATTATTCGCTGAACGACGAGGCGTTCGTCTTTGGTGAGGTGGTGGGCGAAGACGTCGCCTGGACGATGGCTCCGACGCCGACCGGCTCCGGCGGACGCTTCCAGTTTGTTGGTGGGTCGGCCTTCTCGATCCCAGTCAACGCGGCCTTTCCGGAAGTCGCGTACGAATGCCTCATGTTCACCGCCACCGACCCCGCCAACGCGCCGGTCACGGCCGAGATGGGTTCGATGTTCGTCTCGCGCATGGCGTTCTGGGAGGATGCCTTGCCCGATCCGGAGCAGGCCGATCCGGAGGTCTACAAAGACGTCTTCTATACCCTCGGCGCCCAGGATGGCGTGGCCCCGCTCTACTTTCCCGGCTACCAGCAGTGGGCGTCCACCATCTACAAGAAGAACATGGACCAGCTCTGGGCCAATGCCACCTCCGATGTCGCGGGGATTCTGCAGCAAGTTCATGAGGAGACGCAGGCATTCCTGGATGGCATTGAGATGTAAGAGAACCCACACCCCCTGCCCCCTCTCCCTGCGCACAGGGAGAGGGGCTCGTGGCCAGTTAGGTAAGAGGCATTCCGCCCACCCACTGGCAAGCCGGGTTAGAACGAGTTCTTCAGCAACGGGCCTCTCGCACTCCCTCTCACCGCGCACGGGGAGCGGGCCGAGGCTAGGGGTTCTCCATTGAGGGGAGGAAACGTGAGACTTGGGGTCTCTGGCCAACTCTTGTCAGGTACGCATTCGTTGTCCCAGATCGTCGATGTGCTGCAAGCGCTCGATGTTGACGCCATCGAGCTCTGGCCGCGCAACGTGCCCGGTGGCGAAGGCCCGGAAGAGTCGCAACGGTACGAGAAGAAGGATATCGCCGGCACTCGGCAACTCTTGCAGGATCGCGGCATGGCGGTCGCCTGTGTAACCCTCGGGTTTGGCATTCTGCGGACGTGCAAGGAAGCGGGCGCCGCATATGGGACCGACGCCCTGAAGGGAGCGGTCGATGCGGCGGCTGCCTTCGGCGCCCCCATCGTCAACTGCTACCTCGCTGGCATCTCGCCCGAGCTGTTCGTGGCGGCGGCGCAACCGGCGGCGGAATATGCCGGGACTGCCGGCGTAACCATCGTCCTCGAAAACGAGGCTCACGACGACTCCGGGCCGGCCGCGAGCGTGCGCGCCATTGTCGAGGCGATCGGCTCGCCCCACTTCGGCACGCAGTACGATCCCTGCAACTACTATCACGCCAATGAAGAGCCATATCCGGCAGCGTACGAAATTGTCCAGCCGTATGTGCGCTACGTCCACCTCAAGGGTGGCTGTCTCTATGACCCGGAAACACGGCCGCGTGATCACAAGGGTGGGACGATGCGCGGCAGCGAGGATCGCTTCATCGGGTACACCTTCATCCCCGATGGGGTGGTCAATGCTGATGGCGTCCTGCGCCGTCTCGCGCGGGACGGCTACACCGGCTACGTGACCCTCGAGCCCCACGTCAAGCCCGAAGACGCCCTTGCCTACTACCAGATCGACGTGCCCTACGTTCAGGAGCGCATCCGGGCGTTGCAGGCTGTTACCGCCTGAGCGCCGACCCGGCCTGTTCCAAGGAGCCCATTGATGAGTGTGACGCTGGGAGTCCTCGGCGACTCCTATCGCCGCCAACTGCGCCAACCGCAGGAGCGGCCCAAAATCGACATCATTCTGGAGAAGGTTGCAGCGGTCGCGGATGAGATCGACATGCATCCGTTCGGCGTCGATTTCGGCGTCGGCGCGCTCCCCAGCAGAGACCCGGTGTACGTCGATGAGTTGCGCGCCCGGCTCGATGACATGCAGTTGATCCCGACCGTGATCGTCGGCTCGCTCAATCTCACGGCAGATCGAGGCCTGAGCGACCCGCCGCTGGAGGCGGCGATCGCCAATCTGGAGATCGCGCGGCGCCTCGGATCACCGATTGGGCTCTTCTACTTTGGATACGGGGGACGTGTCACGCGAGAGGGGCGCATTCGGCTGGCAGTCGAGCAGGTGGCTCGGCTCGCGGACGCCGCGGCCGAACTTGGAATGGTGGTCACCAC
>CAYSXO010000059.1:0-10309 GCA_964434995.1 uncultured Sphaerobacteraceae bacterium | reverse complement strand
TCCGCTGGAGGCGACCCGCAAGATGGCGCCCTATACCTGGCATTCTCATGTGCGCGACTATGTGCTGGTGGACGGGGTTTTTTCGAGCGTCCCGATCGGCCAAGGGGTGATCGATTTTCCCTCGATCCTGGACGAACTGGTGCAGGTTGGCGAGAGCCGGGATCGCTTCGTCCTGGCGATGGAAATGGATCTCGATGCCGGCGGTCCGGACGTCGAGGACGAGGCCGTGCGCGAGTGCGCGCACTATATGGCTGACTGGTCCCGGCGCATGGCCAGCGCCCACGTCGCATAAGTCCGGATCATGAGAGGAAGCATGGTGACGGAACCGAAGCCGCTCCGTTGGGGCATCATTGCCTGTGGGCAAATTGCACATGACCGCGTCCTGCCCGCGCTCGACATGGCCGCCAATTGCGACGTGGTGGCCCTGTTCGATCCCGATCCATCGCGCATCGAACGCGCGCTGCTCAAGGCGCCTGACGCGGCTACGTATGACACGCTCGAAGGGTTGCTCGCCGACCAGAATGTCGAGGCGGTTTACATCGCCACCCCCAACCATCTGCACGCCGAACAGGCGGTCGCTGCCGCCGAGGCAGGGAAGCACATCCTGGTCGAAAAGCCGATGGCGCTCAATGCCGACGAGGGCCGGCACATGGTCGCGGCGGCCGACAAAGCGGGCGTCAAACTGATGGCCGCCTACATGACGCTCTTCAATCCCGCGTTTCAGGCTGCCAAAGCCCTGGTTGACGCGGGGACCCTGGGGACCATCGTGGCGGCGCGGGGCCGGCATTCGTACCGGATGAATCCCGACTCCCTATCACCGGCGAACATCTGGCGGCTCGATCCCAAGTCTGGTGGCGGCCCCCTGCTGGATGTCGGCGTCTATTCGATCTTTACGCTGCGCGAGCTGACCGGGACACGTCCCGCCTCCGTGGCTGCCGTGGGGTCCTTGACCAGCCTGCATGGAACCACGAACCACGATGCAATCGTGGTCAGCTACATCGCACAAGATGGAACACCTGGATCGTTCGAAGCCAACTTCACCTTCAGCTCATCGAACTACGAAGTGGAGGGGACAAAGGGGCGCCTCGATCTGCGGGGGCATATCACGCAGTTGATCGCGGGCCGTCTTGACGCCGAGATCTGGCGGGATGCGCGACCGCGCGCCGTGTCGCAGCGGGTGATGCACGAGGTCATTCCAGCGGGGCTGCCCGAGTTCGCCAACTATCTGGGCGAAGTCGAACACTTCGCGAACTGCGTGCAGCACGACCTGGAGCCGATGGCATCGGGGCGCATTGCGGTGGGTGATCTGGCGGTGGCCGATGCCGTGCGCGAGTCATTGCGCACTGGCCAGCGTGTCGACGTGGCGTATTGAGGGTGACGGGTGACGGGTGACGGGTGATGGGTCGGGGAGCGGGAGCGCCCTCTCGATCGCTTCCCGACACCCGGCACCCCGTCGGGTCAAGAGGGAAGGGACCATGACTATCGGGATCGCGTTGCAGCTCTATACGTTGCGCGAACAGGCAAAGGTTGACTTCGTTGACATGCTGCGGGGAGTCGCGGCCGCGGGGTATGAGGCGGTCGAGTTCGCGGGCTATGGCGGCATGGATGCCGTGCCCCTGCGCGCCCTTCTCGATGATCTTGGATTACGGGCGGTCAGCTCGCACGTCGGGTACCAGCGCTTTTTGCAGGAGCCAGCGGCGGTCATCGACGAACTGCAAACGCTGGGATGCA
Source organism: uncultured Sphaerobacteraceae bacterium (assembly GCA_964434995.1). GTDB lineage: Bacteria > Chloroflexota > Chloroflexia > Thermomicrobiales > UBA6265 > JACCXM01. The sequence continues at coordinate 8,578 of CAYSXO010000059.1, read as the reverse complement.
GTTACGCGGTCGTGCCGGGGCTGCCGAACGACGCGCGGAATCTCGAGTCGGCGCCGGCGCTGGTCGAACGTTTCAACCGCTGGGGAGAGCATTGCCGGACGGCGGGACTCCGCTTTGGCTATCACAATCATGCTTGGGAGTTTTCGCCGCTCGGGGACTCGACCATGTTTGACCTCATTGCCACCCTCACCGATCCTGGCCTGGTCGATCTGCAGATCGACGTATTCTGGGCGTTAGTGGGGGGCGTCGATCCGGTTGCACTGGTCTCGGCCAACAGTGGCCGAGTACCGACGCTGCATGCCAAGGAGCTGGCCAAACCTGGCGTAGAGTTTGATACCACCATTGGCGATGGCGTGACCAATTGGCCGAAGCTCTTGCTGGCGGCCAGGACGGCCGGGACGGAGTGGCTGATCGTTGAGCAGGAGGACGATGTCGCCAACGCGTACCGCGACATTCGCCGCAGCCTGGCGAACTTGCGTCACTTGACGGGAGCCGCGGCAACGAGCTGATTCAGAGATCGGTCGCTGATGAGCCGGGCGCTTCTCCCGGTGCGGCGAAGTAGCGCTCAGCGTCATCCTCTGGCCGGTAGCCAAGCTGCTCCATCGTCGAGGTGATGTCCCAGTGCCGTCCGCTGTTCGCGGAGATGGCGTAGAAGATGCCGTAGCCGAGGTCGGTTTCAATGGCGCGAGTAACGACCTGGGCGCAATCGCGCGGGCTGAGCCACATCCAGCGGGAGATCTCATCGGTCGGCTCCGGCTGCCACCAGCCGATGCGCGGGCAGATCACACTGAGGCCATGCTGGTCGCGGTAGTAGCGGCTCAGGTTTTCGCCGAACGCCTTGGAGACGCCATAGAGCGAATCGGGCCGAGCCGGCTGGTCGACGTAAATTGGCCATTGCCGGTCGCGGTCGTACATCCCCATTACGTGGTTCGTCGAGGCGAAGACGACGCGACGCGCCCCCGCCCGCCTCGCCGCCTCGAAGAGGTTGTACGTGGCGATGATGTTGTTCGCCAGCACGCTTTCCCACGGCGCTTTGGTGTGTGGGTCGGCCGCCATGTGCACCACGGTATCGATGCCGTCCATGGCTGCCGCCACGTCGTCGATGTGCGCCGCGTTGGCAACGACGACATCGTCTGTGGGGGACGTTCAAGGAGGCGGCGATGGACCATCAGCCGCGGGGCATAGCGCTCGTGCAGGCGGTTGGCCAGGTCGCCGCCGATCCTGCCGGTCGCGCCCGTGATGAGAACGCGCCTCCGGGCGGTCAGTTCGGTCGAGACAATGCTGTGTTCGTAGGTCCGCATTGCCTCGGCGATCGCGGCCTGAGCCTGGGCAAGCGCCTCGCTCGCGGCGGCAATTGCCGCGTCAACCTCATCTGACTGCAACGGAATGTGCTGGCGGTAGTGCCGCAACCGCGTTTCCAGCGACTTCAACTCGGCCCGCGTTGGCCCAAGCAGCTCGAGCGCGCCATGCGGCGAGAGGTGATACGGGGGTGAGTCGTTCACCAGGAAAGCCATCCGCCATCGATCGGCAGCATCGCTCCGTGGACATAGTCCGCCGCCGACGAGCAGAGGAATATGACCGCACCCTGAATATCCTCCGGCTCACCCCAGCGCCCTGCCGGAATGCGCCCGAGCATTGCCCGCGCCCGTTCGGGGTTGGCGCGCAGCATGGAGGTCAACTCGGTCGCCATGTAGCCAGGGGCGATTGCATTGACATTAATCCCGTGCCCGGCCCATTCATTGGCCAGAGCGCGGGTCAACCCGGCGAGACCGCTCTTGGCGGCAGTGTAGGAGGGGACTAGGTAGCCACCCTGGAAGGAGAGCATCGAGCAGACGTTGACGATCTTGCCTGGGCTTCTGCTTTCGATCAGCCGTTTGCCCATGGCCTGGCTGAGCAGAAACGCGGCCGAGAGATCGAGCGCCAGCGTGTCCTGCCAATCCTGCCAGCCATGATCGACGGCGGGCGCGCGGCGTATGATGCCGGCATTGTTGACAAGGATCTGAGGTGGGCCAACGTTTGCCTCGACATCATCCACGATTGCCGCGGCTCTCTCGGGATCGATCTCCGCCAGGTCCGCGCGAATTTCGTGGACCTGGCTTCCCAACTCCGATACAGCGTCCGCTGTCCCGCCGAGCGGCAAGATATCAACGAGCGCCACGTCGGCGCCTGCCCCTGCCAGGGCAACGGCGATGGCCTGCCCGAGACCGCGCGCGGCCCCGGTAACGATGGCCACCTGATCATCGAGCCGAAACTGATCGAGATAGTGGCCTTGATCGTTCATGCTCATGCGGGAACCAGCGGAGGGCTATTCGACGATCTTCCAATAGGAGTCCTTGCGGGCGATCAAACCGTCACGGAACTCCCAGAGGTCACACCCGCGCACCGCGATGCGCTGCCCCGTTGCCGTGGTGCCGGTCAGCAGCCATTCCGACGTTCCCCGGTTTCCGCTCACCCAGTGCTGGTCCTCGGAGTAGTGGACATCGGGCAGGCCCGTAAAACGCGCCGCGAGGCCCTCGCGCACGGCGGCCTTGCCGGCATAGCGGCTGCCCCACGGGTCGGATCCTCGCGGCATGTTGAGTACCGCGTCCTCGGTGAAGAAGGCCATGATCGCGTCGAGGTCGTGGCGGTTGAACGCATCCAGGATCTGTTTCAAGGTGTCGACCGACACCGCGCTTGTGCTGGTCATGGCAACCTCCTGCGACGAAATCGAGCGAAGCGCCTGGGAGATCCTCGCCCCCTGACCGCGGCCCATTTCGAGGGCCCCTCTCCCTGCGCGCAGGGCAAGGGGGAACGGTTTGGATGCGCGCGTGTTGTGGTCGAGATCGTTCGCATCGCTCAGGATGACCCGTTCTGAACATGCCGCGTTAGTACCGCAGGTCCTGCGCCGGGATGCCCTCGCGCTCGCAGAAGGAGAGGTAGCGCTCCATCTTGGTGAAGACGTCGTCCTGGTAACTGACGTTGTCGTCGTCGTCGAGATACTGGATGACCCCCTCCAGGATGAAGAGAGTCTGCATTTCCTCCGCTCCGTCAACGACCAGGGTGTGAATGTCTCCCGGCGGCTCGTAGACAAAGGTGCCGGGCCGGGCCACCCACTCCCGCTCCAGGTAGTGCCAGGAGCCGGCGATGACGAAGCCAAGCACCTGACCGCCGCTGTGGCGATGGCGATTGACCTTGCCGCTCTTGGTGACTTTCAGCAAATTGACCCAGCGCCCATTCGCCAGATCGAACCGCAGCGGTTTGAACCAGACGTTTTCGCCCTGCGGCACCCAGGGCAGCTCATCCGCCTGAATCGCCTGATCGGGCAGCCCCAGCTCTTCGATCATCTTTTCCAGCGCGGTCGATGTCACAACTGACGCCATGTGTACACCTCCTGTACGAGGGTGTCGGGGTGATGGGGTATCAGGGTGTCAGGACGTGGGGTTTTTCATGCTCCCTGACACCCTGGCACCCTGTCACCCCATCACCCACCGTTGAAAGTCCGCTTCGATCTCTTCCGCCCAGTCTGACACATCGATCTGCCCGGAGGTGTAGATGCCCTCGGCAATGCGGCGCTTGCCGAAGACGTCGCGTTGCCGCACGTCCTCGGAGCGGGTCACCACCTCTTCGGCCAGATGTGGCGGGATGAAGCTGACGCCCTCCCGCGCGCCAAGGATAACGTCGCCGGGCAGGACGGTGGCGTTGCCGATGCGGATCGGTCCGTTGACTTCGGCCACCGTCACGTCGAGGATCGCCGAGGGATGGACCCCTCGGCAGAAGACGTTGAAATCCTCGAGCTGCCGCACCCTCTCGTAGTCCCGAATCCCGCCGTCGACCACCAGGCCCGTGCCGGCGCGAGCGGCGATGGCAGTCCCCAGATTGTCGCCAATAAAGGTGCCATCCTCGATCTTGCCGAAGAGGTCGACGACGAGCACGTCACCAGGGCGGAGTGTGTCGATGATCCAGGTGTTCTGGCCTCCCGAGCGGCCGTCCCGCTCCCCTTCGCTCTGCACGACGCCGTGAAAGTCGTGGCGCAGCGGCACCATGCGAACCGTTACCGCCCGTCCCACCAGGACGCGGTCAGGATGAATGTTCAGCCAGTCGCCCTCGAACTGGAAGTGATAGTCATGGCCGCGCTCGATCACGCCCCAGGCCTCGTCGTTGGTGACCAGCCGCATCCGCTGCAAGATGTCGTCGGAGACGCGCGGGCGGCCATCGTCCATCCGCTCGCCACGGAAAAGGGCGGTGAGCGCGGCAACCCGGTCCGGGGAGTTGAAGATCATCGATTCGACTCCTGCTCGATTCTTTCGCCGCCCAATGCGCAACGACCCGTCGCAAGCATTGTGTCATCCCGACGAAGGAGGGAACTCTGCACAACGCGGGCGATCACGGCCGAGGGCCGAGATGCTTCGCTGACGCTCAGCATGACATGCCCATTGCGGTCATGTTCAGGCATAGGGCGAATCGCCGAAGTAGGACGTGCCGGGCTTCAGATGCGCCCGGACAACATCTTCATTGAGGGTCATGCCGTGCCCCGGCGCGTCGCCGAGTTCGATGTAGCCATCCCGGATCGGCGGGTCACCATCCACCATCTCGCTCCACCAGGGAACATCGTGCGCGTGGTACTCGATGACGAGGAAGTTCGGGATGGCCGCGCAGACATGTGCCGACGCGACGGTGCCAATCGGGCTGGCCACGTTATGCGGTGCGACGTTCATGGAATAGGTGTCTGCCCAGTCGGCCACCTTGCGCGCCTCCAGCAGGCCGCCCATCTTGGGGATATCGGGCGCGATAATGTCGACGGCCTGCGTCTCGATCAGCTCGCGGTAGCCCTGCTTGCGATAGAGGTTTTCGCCCGCGCAGATTGGCGTTCTCGTGCGCGACGTGACGGCTTTGTGGGCGGCAATGTTCTCCGGCGGCACGGGGTCTTCGAGCCAGAGGAGGTCGAACTCCTCCAGGTCCCAAGCCAGCTTGAGCACGTCGTTGACGGCGAACTTCCAGTGGCAGTCCATCGCCACCAGCACGTCGGGGCCCGCGGCCTCGCGCACGGCCTCAACCACCTGCACCATCCAGCGCCGCTCCTGGGGGCCGATCGTGCGGTTGAATGGCTCGCACCACTGCTTGCGGGGATAGTCGAAATCACTCAGGTCGGCGGTGTAGGGATTCTTCGTGTCGAGGTCGAACTTGATTGCGGTGAAGCCGGAAGCAACCACCTCGCGTGCTCGCTCGGCGTACGACGCCGGATCGGGGGTCGCCCCCGCGTGGCAATCGGCGTAGACGCGCACCTTGTCGCGGAAGCGGCCACCGAAGAGGGTGGTGATTGGCGTGTTCAGGGCGCGGCCCATCAAATCCCAGAGGGCAATCTCGATGCCGCTGATGGCGGTCACCGTGGCGCCCGCTTGCGAGCCTTCACCGGAGAGACAGCGGATCATCATCTCGTAGAGGCGGCTGATGTCGAACGGGTTATGGCCGACGATGACCGGCGCCGCCTTGTGGACCAACTCGGCCACGCCAACACCCCAGTACGCCTCGCCAAGGCCGGTGATGCCCTCGTCTGTCTCGACCTTGACCAGCACCCAGGGAAAGTTCCCCGACACCACCGCCGTACTCACGCGCGTGATCTTCATGCGCTCTCCTAACGTGGCTGTTGGCCATTGGCCATTGGCTATTGGCCGGTGGCTTGGCGACTCGCCGGCTCACGACTTCCGACTTCCGACTCCCGACTCATGTGCTCCTGGCTGCACCTTCGACGAGACCCTTGATGTAGCCGAGGGCGAACAGGCGGCCGAGAACCTGATAGCCGGGGGCGTCGTTCACCTCGGTGGCCATGGTTGGCACGTGATCGGGCCGCACGACGCCCCTGAATCCGACGTCACGGTAGGTGCGCATCGCCTCGAACATGTCGGTTTGGCCCTCGTCGTGAAACGTTTCTTCGAAGCGCTCTGGCGTCCCGCGCACGTCGCGGAAGTGGACGAATCCGATGGCGCCGCGCTCGCCGAAGCGGCGAATCTCCTTTGGAATGTCCGCGCCCATGGTCGCGAACGTCCCCTGGCAGAAGGTAACGCCGTTGTTGGTGCTCGGCACGAGGTCGATGGCGCGCATCATGGCATCGGGGCTGGTCAGGATGCGCCCGATGCCGCGGATGGGGGAGATCGGCGGGTCGTCCGGATGGAGCGCCAGGAAGACGCCCGCCTCTTCCGCGACCGGCACGATCGCCTTCATCACATACTCCAGGCTCGACCAGAGCTGGTCTTCAGTGACGATGCCAGCGTCGGTGTTTGGCGCGTGGGCCATCAGGGCATGGTCATAGCCGGTCACCAAGGCGCCGCCCCGGGTGGGGATCGTCGTCGACGTTCGCATCCAGTTGAAGACGGCCATGAAGTTCCAGCAGATCGTTGGCACGCCGATCGCGCCCAGGTTGCGGATCAGCGTCTGGCAGCGCTCAATCTCTTCATCCCTGCCCGGCAGCCCCAGTTTGCCCAGGTGGAGCCAGGGGAAGCCGGTTTCGATCACCGCCAGGGTGATGCCGGCGTCGGAGAAACGCTGCTGCATGCGCAGAAGCGGCAGGAAGTCCCATCCCTCGCCGTCCACGCCAGCGGGCGGGACATTCGAGACGGCGTGCGTTACGCCCGCCTGCTTCGCCAACTCCCAGGTCGTATTGGGGTTGGGAGGGAGAATTTCGGCCAGTTGAATCGAAAATGCGCTCATCGATTCCCCTAATCTCACTACGGGCGCTGAATCGTGCCGTCGGCCAGGCGCACCGGAGGCCATGCTCCGTTCAATGGATGCTCCGGGAAGGGATACCTCACGGCGGCGGCCTCGTCGATGTCGATGCCGAGCCCCGGCCGGTCGTTGGCCCACATCATGCCGTCGCGGATCTCCGGCGCGCCGGGGAAGACCTCCCGCGTCCGATCCGGAAAGAGGTAGCTCTCCTGAATGCCGAAGTTCGGCACGGCCAGATCGAGATGATGATTGGCCGCGTGCGCGACCGGCGAAGCATCGCCGGGACCGTGCCAGGCGGTGCGCACGCCGAAATGCTCACAAAGGGCGGCCAGCTTTCGCGCGGGCGTGATCCCGCCGATGTCGGAGAGATGGACCCGCATGAAGTCGATCAGGCGATTCTGGACCAGGGGCAGATACTCATTGATGTTGACGTAGAGCTCGCCCATGGCGATCGGGATGGCGCTCTGCTGGCGCAGCAGGGGGAAGTAGCCGTTGTCCTCCGGCGCAAAGGGATCCTCCAGGAAGAAGAGACGATATGGCTCCAGTGCCTTCGCCAGGCCGATGGCGGTGATGGGGGGCACCCGCTCGTGGATGTCGTGCAGCAGCTCGACCTCGTCGCCGAGGGTCGAGCGCAGATGCTCGAAGAGCCTCGGCACGATGCGAGCGTAGGCGGCGGGATCCCAGGCGTCCTGACTGAGCCGGAGGTGGTGTGGCTGGGGATTGTCATCATCCGGGCGGCCCGAAACGCCATACGTTGATGCGCCCGGGACCGCGACCTGGCAGCGAATGTGGCGGAACCCCTGCTCCATATAGCGGCGCGCGTCGTCCTCGACTTCGTGTGCATCGCGCCCGGAAGCATGGACATAAACCGGGGCGGCAACGCGGCAGCGCCCGCCAAGGAGGTCGTAGAGCGGCATTCCGGCCAGCTTGCCCTTGATGTCCCACAGCGCCATGTCGATGCCGGAGATGGCGTTGTTCAGCACCGGTCCTCCGCGCCAATAGGAGCTGACCGCCAGCATCGACCAGATGTCCTCGATGTCGTGCGGCGAGCGGCCGAGCACCTGAGGTTTGACATACTCTTCGATGGCGGTGATCACGGCCAACGGCCGCTGCGTGAAGGTGGCGCAGCCGAGGCCATACAGGTCCGGTTCGTCCGTCTCCACCTTGACGATGACGAGGCGGATATCGTCAGGGGCCGTGAGGATCACGCGCACATCGCGAATGCGAGGCGAGGGACTTCCGTCGTCCCAGGGCGGAGGGAGCAACGGCACGGGCGCAGCTGACTCTGGCGTTGGACTCACCACCGGGTGCATCTCCTCATCGCTACCCTTGGCTGGCTGCCATGGCGGGATTGTTACACGCTCGTGAAAGCCGTGCTTGTAGGCGCAGGTCGCGCAAGCCGTACGTGGCGAAGGACAGGCCGTGAGTGAAATCCGCAATCCTGCAACGCTCCATCCCCTCGCCGATCATCCGCGCGCGGATTGCGCACCCAGTTGACGTTGCCATATGGCGAGAGGCGAGCAATCGCTCACCAGTGCATGCCAGGATCGTGACCGGAGTCGTGCGCGGCTCGCCGCTCTTGTGCCCGGTAACGGGAGCAACATGTTGGCGCCGAACTTCACCCCGCGCTCGAGCAGCGCGGTCATGAGGGTATTGGCGAGCTTGAGAAATCGAGGGGGTTCCTTCGTCATGGATCAATGCTCCTCAGGAGAGAACGGGCTCGGCCGCGATAAGTGAATGACGAACCGCAAAGGTGGCCAGTTGCGTCCTGGAATGGGCGCCAAGCTCGTTAAAGAGTGAGGCGACATGCCTTTTGACCGTGTTGGGCGAAACGAAGTGCGCCGCTGCAATCTCCGAGTTCGAGCGCCCTTGCGCAACC
>CAYSXO010000058.1:7675-18338 GCA_964434995.1 uncultured Sphaerobacteraceae bacterium | reverse complement strand
CGCGCCTTCAGCCCTTCTCTCAACCAGCCCTGTACGAATCCCGTGACCGCCGGCCGCCAGTGTTGCGAAGCGTCGTCTACCCAGGCAGCGAGCCGCTCCTGAAATTGAGGGAGATCGAGGAAGAAGTGCGTCGTTTCGCGAGTTTCGGGGGCAGCGCCGGTCAGCTTCGAGCGCGGATCGATCAGGTCCGTCGGGTCGAGGGTCCTCCCGCAGTTGTCGCATTGATCGCCGCGCGCGTCGCTATAGCCGCAGTAGGGGCAGGTTCCCTCCACATAGCGATCCGGCAGGAAGCGCTTCGCCTCCGGGTCGTACATCGCGAGCTGGGTATCCTGAAATAGATACCCTTGCTCCAGGAGGCGCGTGAAAAAATCCCGCGTGACCCGATAGTGAATCGGCGTCAGGGTTGTCGTATAGAGGTCGTAGCTAAGCCCCAGGCGGCGAAAGCTCTCCGCGATGCTGGCGTGGTTCTCTTCCGCCAATTCCCGCGCGCTGATGCCCCGCTTGTCCGCCGCGACGGTGATCGGCGTCCCGTGCATGTCCGACCCGGAGACCATCAGGACGTGGTTGCCGGCCATGCGGTGATAACGGGCGAAGATGTCGGGAGGCACATAGGCACCGGCGGCATGCCCCAGATGTCGCGGGCCGCTGGCGTATGGCCAGGCCACCGCGACAAGAATGTGCTCCGGGGCTCCAGCAGCCCCTGAGCTGGGCGCGGGCGTCGCGATATCGATCGAATCTGTCACTGATAGTTGCCTCGTTTCGTACCGATCCAGACGGAGAGAACGTCGCGCATATTGTGCCAAGTATCGTGAGCAGGCCGCACCTTGCTCCCATCGCCGTAGGTCCAGACCACCGGCACCGAGGCGATCCGGTAGCCCTGCATGCGGGCAATGGCCAGCAGCTCGACATCGAACGCGGTGACGCGCGGTCCCTCGACCGGCGCCGCGCCCTCGGGATACAGGCGGGAGCGCCGCACCAGGTCTCGCGCGACCTCGGCGCGGAAGAGCTTGAAGCCGCACTGTGTGTCGTGAACGCCTGGGACCAGCAGCGCCCGTACCAGGCCATTGAACACCCGGCCCATGACATGCCGGTAAAACGGCTCGCCAATCCTGCGCGCCCCGCGGCCTTCGCGCGATCCAATCGCGACATCATGGCCGCTCGCCAGCGCGGCGCGGAGATCGTTGAAAAAGACGAGTGGCGTAGCCAGGTCGGCATCGCTGAACCCGATCTGCTCGCATCTCCCGGCTTGCATCCCGACGCGAACCGCGACGGCTTTTCCGCCGTGGGAAATGCGAATCACGCGGCCGGCATCGAAACCGGTCATGGCGCCTTGGGCGATCTCGGCAGTGGCATCGTCGCTGCCGTCATCGACCACGATCAACTCGGAGGAGAATGGCTGGTCCCGCAGCCAGGCAACCGCTTCGCGCACCGTCGCTTCGATCCGGGCACGCTCGTTGTAGGCGGGAATGACCAGGGAGAGCGAAGGGGGCGCCTGCTTGGGGTTCTGCCCGTGCGCCGCAATGCCGGGCGCCGGACGGTTCGCTGCAGAATCGCTCAGGCGGCCGGGAGTCTTCATCGCCGCAATTACTACCACCTTCAGCCCGGCCGCGCTGCTGTGGTATCGTCGCGGCGATCCGCCCCTTATTGATGAAGGACGAAAGAATGCGTTTGCTCGGCGCGCACATGTCGATCGCCGGAGGCCATGCCCTGGCTATTGACCGTGCGATGACGTTTGAAATGACCGCCTGCCAGATATTCACCAAGAATGCGAATCAATGGTCGGCCAAACCGATTGCCCCGGAAGCCGCGGAGGGATTTCGCGCTCGCGTTGCGGAGAGCGAGGTTGCCTTTGTCGTCGCACACGACTCCTACCTGATCAATCTTGCCTCCCCCGACGATGCGCTCTGGGAAAAATCGAAAGCCGCCTTTGGCGACGAGCTGGCCCGCTGCGCGCAATTGGGGGTCGATTTTCTGGTGACCCATCCCGGCGCCCACATGGGGAGCGGCGTCGAAGATGGCGTGCGGCGCGTAGCCGACGGGCTGAACGAGTTGCTCGACGCCGAAGCTGAACAGGGCGTCACCGTCCTGCTGGAGACTACCGCTGGCCAGGGCTCGACCCTGGGCCGCACCTTCGAGGAACTCGCGGTCATCATCGACCGCGTCGAGGACAAGCAGCGGGTGGCGGTCTGCTTCGACACGTGTCATGCCTTTGCCGCGGGCTACGACCTGCGCGATGCGGAGAGCTATCAGGCGACGTTCCAGGCGTTCGATGAGATCATCGGCTTGCCGCTCCTGCGCGTCTTCCATCTCAACGACTCGAAAAAGGGTCTCGGGGCGCGAGTCGATCGCCACGCCCACATTGGTGAAGGGGAGCTCGGGCTGGAGGCATTTCGGCTCCTGTTGACCGACGTACGATTTGCTGATCGCCCTGGCATCCTGGAAACACCGAAAGATGACGACGAGCAGGGCGACCGGCGCAACATGGCCACGCTGCGGCAATGTGTGGACGCGGAGGCGCGGGAAATCGAGCGCCTGCACGCGCCGTGAGCGAGCATCGCCGCCGCCACTGGTCCGAGCCGGAGCCCCGCCCAGCGCGGCGGCGAAAGGCGCGTCCGCGACGAGCGCCTGGCTTGCCGATCCGGCAGATCGAGCCGCCTCGCGCCGTGGCCGCGCTGGCGGAATCGGCGGCGCGGGTCGCCAATGACCCGGAGCGCCTGCGCGGTTTGACTGCCGCCGCCTTCGCGCTCTGCGGCGTTTTTCTGTCCATTGTGGCGACATGGGCGGACGTCACCATCCACCGAGGCGTGGGTGATGGGACCACGCCCCCTGTCGTGCTGCACTACACCGGACGCGACCTCGCCGCCAATGTCGACTTGACCCGCTTCGCACCGGACCAGCTCCCAGCCGTGACGGCGGGGCTCCAGGCCAATGGCATTCGCTATGCGCGGCAGAGCTTCTCCTGGGCAGAAATCGAGCCGTCGCCAGGTGAATACTCCTGGGAGCGATACGATGTCATCGTCGACGCGCTGAGCCGCCGGGGCATTACCCCCGTCGCCGTCATCCACCACTCGCCCGCCTGGATCCGCTCGCCGGAAGGCGCCGCCGCCTTTGATGCGCCCCCCGCCGATCTGGCGGCCTTTGAGCGCCTTGTTGGGGCGCTTGTCAGCCGCTACGGCGATTCCGTGCCCTTCATCCAGATTTGGGACCTGCCAAACGAGCCGGACCACTGGGGCGGGGCGAGCGTTGATGCCATGGCGTATGTTTCGCTCCTTGCCATCGGCTCAAACGCGGCCAGAGGCGCCAACCCGAATGCGGTCATACTCCTCGCCGAGCTCGATCCACACCCCATGGGCGAGACGCCAAATGACCTGGACTATCTGCGTGACATCTACGCGGCAGGCGGCTCCGCGTTTTTCGACGTGGTTGCGGCGAGGCTCGATGGCGGAACCCGCACGCCGTTTGACCGCACCACGGATCCTGCCACGTCAACGCTCTCGCGGGCCATCCTGATTCGCGACGTGATCGAAGACGCGGGCGACGCCACGACGCCGATCTGGGGCACGCATTATGGCTGGAGCACTGACCTGACCGGCGGTGGCCCGCCCGGCGCGGCGGTGCAGGCGAAGTACGTCGTCGGCGGACTGGAGCGTGCCCGCGCCGAGTGGCCCTGGATGGGTCCCCTCTTCCAATGGGGACTCGTGCCCGGACCCGATCTGGGGGGCGGGACGCCGGCCTCGATGGCGTTGCTGCGAGAGGACGGCTCCCCAACCGCGCTCTTCACCGAGCTTGGCGCGTTTACGGCGCGTGGCGGCACGGCCGCGGCGCCAACCGGTCTGGCGCCGGTCGGCGCCCACCAGTATGTCTGGGAGGGCAACTGGAATCTCCAGCACCTTGGGGCCGGCACGTACCGCACGACCTCCGACGCCGACGCGCGGTTTCATCTTCCTATCGAGGGTACTGGCGTGGTGGCTCGCGCTCGCCTGAGCCGAGACGCCGGTGACATCGAAGTATCGGTCGATGGTGAACTGAGCGAAATCTCGCTCGGCTCATTCCAGGCCGCCGACGTCGATATCCCGCTGGCTCGCGGCCTGAGCGATGGCCCGCATGACGTGTCGATTCGGCTGACCGCGCCGGGTGAGTTCACTATCGGCGGCCTGATCGTGGAGCGCACGGTCCCACTGCAATGGCCGATCTACCTCCTCCTTGGCAGCGGCGTGCTGCTGCTTTTCCTGGGGCTCCTTGACGGACTTCTGCTCATCGCGGAAGGAGCCGGAATTCTCCAGCGCCGCACGGGAGAGCTCTGGCCGGAGTTGCCACAGATTCCCGATTGGCGCCCCGCGCGGAGGGCTTGAGACCCAGCTCGCTGGACCGACTGACGGAGGCGACAATTCGTCGAAACCTTTTGACGAGCGAGCGGTACGTACCATCCATGCCAGTGACACGTCGTGAGTTCGACAATTCCGTGCAGCCCTATACTGCGGACTTGCCCTACGCTCCGGCATAAACCGACGCGGGATGCCATACGCGGACTGGACCGAACCCTGAGAGAATCGTCCACCGTCGAAGCAAACGAGACGCGCCCTTGCGCCCCAAATGATGAGCCTGGGCCATCCGGAGACATGACGAGCGCTCCGGAGAACGGCGCCAGGACGCCGCCATCACTCTGGCGGAGAGCCGCGAGCGCGCGCACGCTTGTGTCCTTCGGCATTGCGGCCGCCATGCTCTGGTTCGTCGTCCGGAGGCTCGATGTCGATCCGGCCGCGCTTGGGGCCCAATTGCGCGAGGCAAACCCTGGCCTGCTCGCCGTCGCCTTTCTCCTCTGGTATGGCGCGTTTTTCGTGCGCGCCTGGCGCTGGGGATTCATGATCCGCAATTCCGGCGCCGCCAGCGGCCCTGGGCAGCGCGTGCCGCCCGTGCGCGACCTCGCCGGGATCATTGTGCTCGCCTATTTCGCCAATTCGCTGGCGCCGGCCAAGCTCGGCGACGCCTATCGCGCCTACCTGTTGCGCCGCGATGCCAACGTCGCCATCAGCGCGGGGTTCGGCACCATACTGGCCGAGCGCCTGGTCGACGCCATGTTGATCGTGGTCGTCCTGGTGATGTCAGCCCTGGCCGTGTTCGGGACGCGGATGCCGGAAGAGGCGCGGCCCGCCTTCATTCTGGGGGGAGCCGTCCTGATTGGCGGCGCATGTGGGCTGGGCCTCATGTGGCTGACTCGGGACACCATCGTCAGGATCTTGCCAGAGCGGCTCAAGGAAATCTATTCCCGGCTGCAGGGGGCGGTATTCGGCTCGCTTCGCCGGCCATTGCCCGTCTTCGGCATCGGCCTCCTGCTCTGGCTGGGCGACGGCATGCGCGTCTGGTTCGTGAGCCGCTCGCTCGATGCCGGCATCTCGCCCGCGATCGCCATCTTCGTCGCCGTGATGAGCGCCTTGCTGACCGTCGTACCCTTCACTCCAGCCGGGCTGGGCGTCGTGGAGCTTGGCGTCGGGTCGGTGCTCATCGGTGTGCTGGGCATTGACCCGGTCACCGCGGGCTCGATCATCGTGCTCGACCGGATCGTCACCTACTGGAGCCTGCTCCTCGTTGGCAGCGGTCTCTACCTCTGGCGCACCAAACGCGAGTTTCGCGGGCAGGGAGTTTCGTCAGCAATGCAGACAACGCCATGAGCGAAAAGCCGCCACGCTGGAACCTGTGGGCGCGCAACCGCCTCTGGACGAGAGAGAACCCGGCTCAGGCGCAGATCGCCCTGATCACCGCCGGGGCCATCGGGATGATCGTCGTGATGGTTCTCATTACCATCGTCGTCATCATCGGCCTGCTACGGTAATCATCGATACCGCGCTCGACTCAGGCACGCCATCCAGATGGGAGATTGTCCGTGACCAGCATCGAAACTGCCCCTGGGTCGCCCGTGATGACCGTCTCGGAGTTCCGTGGCATCGTCGACCGGATCGAGAACGAAGTTGCTACGGTCATGGTCGGCCAGAGCGGTATCGTGCGTGACGTGCTGATCTGCCTGATTGGCGGCGGCCACGTCCTGCTCGAAGGCGTGCCGGGCCTGGGCAAGACGATGCTGGTGCGCACGCTCTCCGAAGCGCTCGATCTCCATTTCAGCCGCATTCAATTCACGCCCGACCTGATGCCGGCGGATATTACTGGCACCAATATTCTCCTCGAGGAACAGGACGGGGGCCGGCAGTTCGCCTTTCAGCCAGGTCCGATCTTCGCGAACCTCATTCTGGCGGACGAGATCAACCGCGCCACCCCCAAGACCCAGTCCGCCCTCCTCGAGGCGATGGCCGAGCGCACGGTGACCGTGGCAAATGAAATGCACCGTCTGGCTGAGCCATTCTTCGTCCTCGCCACGCAGAATCCGCTCGAAATGGAGGGAACCTACCCGCTGCCGGAAGCGCAGCTCGACCGCTTCTTCTTCAAGCTCGTCGTTCCCTATCCAAGCGCGGACGAGCTGATCGAGATCATCCGCCGCACGACCGCGCCCGCCATGCCGGCGGCGAGCGGCGTTGCTGACGGCGCGACCATCAAGCAGATGGGCCTGCTCGCGCGCGAGGTGCCCATCTCCTCGGCAGTCACCGAGTATGTTGTGCGCCTGACGCTCGCCACCCATCCGGAAAATGGCGATAGGCCCGAGGTGGTGCGCCGCTACGTGCGTTACGGGGTCAGCCCGCGCGGCGCGCAGGCGATTGTGCTCGGGGCAAAGATTCGCGCCATCATGGAAGGTCGCCTCAACGTTGCCTACGACGACATCCGCGCCGTCGTGGCGCCGGCGCTGCGGCATCGGCTGATTCTCAACTTCGATGCCGATTCGTCCGGCATCACCGCCGATGACGTCCTGAGCGAGCTGGTGGCCGCCACTCCTGAATAAGCAACCGTTTCCCCACGTGCCAGGTGCGAAGTACTGGTCTACACTGGGTAAAATCCGATTCGAGCCGGCGTAATGCCGGCATATATCGCCCTCCAGCCAGCAGCGGCTGAATGCCTGCCCCTGCCCTGTTTGACTGGATCATGTCAGGAGGCACGTGTAATGGTCGATCTCGTTCCCAGGCCGAACCGCTACGGTGATAAGGGTCACGATCTGGACAGTGTCAATGGGTTGATTCAGGCGCGCATCGACGGCATCGTCAGCCGCCGACAGCTCCTGAAGCGGGCCGCCGCCATGGCTATTGCCGCGCCAGTCGTCAACGTGATGCTGCACGCAACCTCGGACATGGCCTACGGCGCGCCATCGCAGGGCCGTGACCGCGCGATCGCCCGTGCGGCGCAGGGCGCCAGCACTGTGCCCGCTGACGCGCCAACAGCCCCGGAAGGGACGATGCAGGAAGGCGGCTCCGTCACGGTCGGCACGACCGACGAGCCGGACACGATGAACCCGTATCTCACCGCGCTCGTTGGCGGCTCCGACCTGACGACCGGCGTCATGGATCCGCTACTCCGGTATGACAGCACCCAGACACTCATTCCGGCCCTCGCCGAGTCGTTCGAGATTTCCGATGATGGTCTCACCTACACGTTCACACTGCGCGAAGGCGTGAAATTCCACAACGGCGACGCCTTTGGCCCGCAAGACGTCATCGACACCTGGAAGATGCTGATGAACGAAGAGTTCGCGGCAATCCAGAACACCGGCTGGGACAAGATCGAAGAGATCACGTCCCCGGACGACCGGACCGTCGTGATGACGACCGGCGAGATCTACGCCCCATTCATGAGCACTGCCGGCGCGGGGAACGCCTCGGTCATCAGCCCGGTCTCGGAGTTGGCGAAAGGTCCGGAGGTCTTCAAGACCGAGTTCGGCCGCAATCGCGTCATCGGCACCGGCCCGGTGAAGTTCGTCGAGTGGACTCCCAAGCAGCAAATCACGTTGGAGAAGAACGCCGACTACTGGGGCGAGCCGATGCACCTTGACGAGGTCATCATCCGCTTCATGCCAGACGACAGCACCCAGCTCGTCCAGTTGCGCACCGGCGAGATCCAGATGGCCGTCGGCGCGGGCTCGCTTGGCGCGTTGCGACTTGACGAAGCCCTCACCATCGAGGGCCTCACCATACTCGAGCACCCATCGCCCGGCTGGTCGCATCTCGATCTCAAGCACGTCTTCTTCCTGCGCCACCCGTCCGTGCGGCAGGCGCTCGATTTCGCCACCCCATCGCAGGACATCGTCGACAAGTTGCTCAAGGGGCGGTACGTCCGGTCGATCGCCGATCAGCAGCCGGGCACGTGGGCCCATAACCCGAACATCGAGGGCCGGCCCTTCGACATCGATCAGGGCAAGGCATTGCTGGCCGAGATCGGACTGACCCAGAACGCCGAGGGCATCTGGGAGGGCAAGGTCCCGACCGACGATCCGCTGGTGCTCGACGGTGAGGTCAAGCCGCTCGAAATCGAGCTATGGGGCATCGCGGGCGACTCCGGCCAGCAGCAGATCATTCAGGTGATCGAGCAGGCCTGGAAGCAGCTCGGCGTCAAGACGTCGACCAATTTCCAGGACGTGACCACGCTCTGGGGGCCAGAAGGCTACCAGTGGAATCCTGACACGATGACCGCCTGCCTCTACAGCTGGTTCAACGAGAACGACCCGGACGACATGTACTACTGGCACTCCTCGCAGATTCCAGCCGATCCCACCGGGACGGGCGGAAACGCCATCGCCTACTTCCACCACTTCAACTTCCAGGAAGAGATCGACGAGCTGACGGAAGCTGGCGCCAAGGAAACCGACCAGGAGAAGCGCAAGGAGATTTACTGGCAGATTCAGGAACTCCTGCACGAGCAGGTGCCGGTCATCTTCATCTCCTGGGGCAAGAGCTTCCCGGCGATCCGCAACAACATCGGCGGCTTCTGGCCCAGCGCTTTCAACCGCATGCTCTGGAACGTCCAGGAGTGGTATCTGGTCTAGCTCGAGCCTCCGCGTACCGGTGAGGCCGCGCCGCATGGCGATGACCTCGCCGGTACAATGAATCTGGCCCGCGGGTGGTGCATCACCGGCGGGCCTGCCGCCAAAGGGCGCCGTGTCCGTTGCGGCGCCTGGAGATTCTGCCGTGCTCCGCTTCGTCGCGCGCCGCCTGCTGGAATCGATCCCGCTCCTGCTGGGCGTCGCGGTTCTGTCGTTCATCTTCATGCAGCTCGCCCCTGGCGGGCCGGACGCGCTCTTCGCCAAGAATGGGAGGATGACGGCAGAACAACTCGCCAACATCCGGCGCAGCATGGGCCTCGATCGGCCGCTCCACGAACAACTGCTGACGTGGATCGTGAACATCTTCCAGGGCGATCTTGGCGTGTCGTACAGCCAGTTCCGCCCGGTTTCCCAGGTCATCTGGGAGGTCTTTCCCAACACCGTCATTCTGATGTCCGCCGGATTGCTGATCTCGCTTGTATCCGCGCTCGTCTTTGGCATCATGGCAGCGCGAAAACCTTACGGCATCTTCGATAACGTGACCTCGTTCATCAGCTATTTCGGCTTGGCCATGCCGGTTTTCTGGTTCGGCCTCATGCTGCAATTGCTCTTCGCCGTCAGGCTTGGCTGGCTCCCTTCGGCGGGCATGTACAGCCCTGACGGCGGTGACCTGGGTGACTTGCTGCGCCACCTGGTCCTCCCCGCGCTGACCATCGCCATCGGCTCGATCGCCGGCTGGAGCCGGTATGTCCGCTCATCGACCGTCGAGCAGCTCTCCCAGGATTATGTCCGCTCAGCGCGTTCCAAGGGCCTCTCCGAGCGGCGGGTCATGATTGGGCACGTCTTGCGAAATTCTCTTATTCCGCTCGTGACTGTTGTTGGCATCGACGTGCCGCTCTATCTGACCGGCGCGGTGCTGACGGAAACGGTTTTCTCCTGGCCGGGCATGGGCAGGCTCTTCTTCGATGCGCTAACCGTGCGCGACTACCCGATCCTGATGGGCGTGCTGGTGCTCGGCGCCATCCTGATCGTCATCGGCAATCTGGTGGCTGACCTCATCTATGGGCTGCTCGATCCGCGGATAAGCTACTCATGAGCGCGCCCGCCACTGTCGAATCAGAAGCTCGAACGGCCGCGGCGGGAGCCGAATTGGCCGACGCGGCGGTTGCGATCGCTCCAGCGCTTTCCAGTCGCCCCGCGCGCGGTCCATGGCGCATTGCCCTCGACCGTTTCCGGCGCTCGAAACTGGCGATTCTTGGCCTGATCGTGATCGTTCTGATGGTCATGGCAACCGTCTTCGCGAACGTCGTCGCGCCCTACGGCGAAAACGAAATCGACCTCTTCAACATCACGGCCCAGCCATCTGACGAGCACATTCTTGGCACCGATGAGCTGGGCCGTGATGAGCTGAGCCGCCTCGTTTACGGGGGCCGAATCTCGCTGTCGGTCGGCGTGGGCGCGGCGCTCATTTCCACGCTGCTGGGGATCATCGTTGGCGCGGTCGCGGGCTACTATGGCGGCCTGACCGACACTCTGCTGATGCGGTTCGTCGATCTGATGCTCGCCTTCCCCGCCATCTTCCTGCTTCTCATTCTCTTTGCGATGTATGGCAGCTCAGTGATCAGCGTCGTGGTCTTCCTTGGCGTCTTCTCCTGGATGTGGCTAGCGCGGGTCATTCGCGGCGAGTTCATGTCGCTCAAGCGGCGCGATTTTGTCGAGGCGGCGCGGGCCATTGGCGTGCCAGATCGC
>CAYSXO010000058.1:0-7665 GCA_964434995.1 uncultured Sphaerobacteraceae bacterium | reverse complement strand
CCATCATCCGCCGCCATCTGCTGCCGAACGTCATGGCGGCCATCATTGTCTCGGCCACGCTCAACATTGCCTACGCCATGCTCTCCGAGGCGACCCTCTCCTTCCTCGGGTTTGGCGTGCCGCCGGAGACGCCGACCTGGGGCAACATGCTCAACGCGGCGCGTCCGTTTTATGTCACCGTGCCGCTCCTCGCCATCGCCCCCGGTCTGACGCTGACGATTGCAGTCCTCTCGATCAACTTCGTCGGCGACGGACTGCGCGATGCGCTCGATCCTCGCGGCCGCGGAGCAGATGGCGCGTGATCCCACTCATTGAAACCGGCGGCGCCTGGCGCGATATCGGCCACGACATCGGGCGCGGCGTCCGCGACCAGCTTCAGGCCGCCGCCGCATCAACACGGGCCGAACTTGGCGGAATCGATCCTGTCGATGTCCTCGGAAACATTGGCCCGTATCTCCGCATCACCGAAGAGGCCGCGCCAGACATCATTGCGGAGTTGCACGGCATGGCCGAAGGGTCGGGCGTCCCCTTTGAAACGCTCTTTGTCCTCAACGCCGCCGCCGAGCTGGTGCAATCCGTTGGCAGGTTCGAGTGCACGGTCGTCGCCATCGCCGGCGCTGGTACGGCAAATGGTCGTGTCCTGCTGGCCCATAACGAGGATGCCACTGCCGGCTGGGGCGACCTGGCGTATCTCGTCGCTGCCGAACCGGACGGCGCCCCCGCCTATGTCGCGTTTACCTATGCCGGCCTTCTCCTGCATCAAGGGGTGAACGCGGCAGGGCTCGGCTCCGTCGGCAACGCGCTCTACGCGCGCGACGCCCGCCCCGGCATCCCGAAGCTGTTGCAGTACCGCCGCGCGATCGTCCAACCAACCATCGAGCAGGCGATCCGCGTGGTGACCGACTCGCGCCGCGCCTTCGGCAACAACCACCTCTTCGCCACCGCCGACGGTGATCTCTATGATATCGAGGTCTCTGGCTCGAAGTGGGCCATGCAGCCCGGCAGAAATGGGTACATTGCGCACGCCAATCACTTCTCCCTGCCCGGCATGACCGATCTGGACCGCGACGAAGATCTCCTCAACTCGCGTCTGCGTCAGACGCGGGTGGAAACGCTGGTCGAGCGGCACTGGGGAAAGCTCGATGGCCAGGCCCTGCGCTGCCTGATGGCCGATCATGCCAACTACCCGCGCTCCCTCTGCAAGCATCACGCACCGGAGAGCGACCTCGACTACGGCACCATCGGCAGCGTCGTCATCGATGTTACCGAGGGCGTCCTCTGGGCCTGTAGCGGAAATCCCTGCAGAGGCATATGGCGCGAGGCGCGCGTTCCCGGGTCAATCGGAGCATGAGCTCGCGTTGACACCGGGGTAGGATCGTTGGTATCCTGAACTGCGCTGGAGGCGTGGTGTAGTGGCCTAACATGCAGCCCTGTCAAGGCTGAGATCGCGGGTTCGAATCCCGTCGCTTCCGCCGCCGCGTCATGTCGTCAGTCGGTTGACACAGAACCGACGCGAAGAATGGCTCAAGTTCCGGCCGTGGCAAGACCGCCACGGCCGTTCTGTTGTCGATCCGCACATCGGCAAAGACCGCGCGGGCCAGCGCGTTACGTTCGGCCGCTGTCGCGACGCGCCACGAACTCGCAACGTCGGCAAGGAAGCCAGCCAGTCGCGCACCCGTGGTCTGATCCGGCGCAGTCGCGGCGGGTAACCGCTCCAACTCAGCAGCGAGCGCGCCTTTGCGAGACTGGTACTCCGTCTTGTCGAAGTCGCCGTCGAGATACGACTCGCGCAGCCGGGCCAGCTTACGCCCGATCCGGGCGCACTCGGGACCGGCCCCGGCATCGTGGCGCTGGCGGGCGCTCCAGTCCGCGATCAGGCGCTCGAGTTCGCCGCCGGGCGCCGCGAACCCCGGCAGGGCCTCTTCGATCTGCGCTTCGACGCCACGGGACACGAGCGTCGGGGCCATGCAGCCGAACCCCGGCTTGCGCCCGGCCCGCATTCAGACCTGGGATCAGACGGCAACCACGATCGCGCCGTTGCTGTAGGAAGAAGCCACGGATTGCGACAGAAGGCGATTGAGAGAAGGGCGCCGATTACGGCTGGCGATCAGGTCTATAGGGGAGGCCAAGAGCGTCTCCCAACTCCGGTCAGGGACGGGCCTTGAAGTAGATGAGGGAGCCGCCCAAGGTCAGGAAGGCCTGATGAATTTCGCCCCGTCGCGGCGCGAACCGTCAGCCGCCGCAAGCGGTTGCACCCGGGCAGGGCCTGCCGGCAGCCGAGATTGGCAAATGCCGTAGCGGCATGCCGCTTGCGGCACCGGCAATCGGGCTGGCGGGGGGAGCGCGCCCTGCCGCGCGTCGTTGCCGGTGGGCCGCGATCCGCCGGATGCAGACCGACGGGATCGCCCACCTTGAGGCCGGCATGTTGGCGCGGGCCAGGCAGGCGCGGCTCCAGGCGATGGGGCCGGCTTCGCCGAGCCGATCGAGCCGCGGCCGGTGCAGTGCGTCCCAGGCGCCGGCGTCCTGCCCGTCGCGCCGCCGCCGACAGCCGGTCATGCCCGCGCCGTCGCCCCACGCCTGGGACGCCATCGCCCAAGGGTGACCGCTCGTCAGCACGAAGATGATCCCGGTCAAGGCCGCGCGGTCGGGCACGCGCGGGTGGCTCGGGAGTATCGGCGGGGCGACGCTGCCCCGCATCTCGTTGCTGACCAGTCGCTTGCTCTGTCCCAAGTCTGCCTTGGCCCCTATCGGTCTTGATAGGAACTCACATGCACTGTCACCGGGTGACGGGCGCCATGACGGCACTGCCGCTCGGCAATGCCGGGATGCCGTCGTCGAGCACGTATCGGTTGTCGACGACCGGCCGACCGCCAAGAACGACGCCGAGCACGCGGGAGAATGCCTTGATGTCGGAGAGCGGATCACCGTCCAGATAGACCAGGTCCGCGGCCATCCCCGGGCGCAACGTGCCGACATCATCTTCGACGCCCATCGCCTTTGCGGCCCCGCTCGTTGCGGCGACGACCACGTCCATCAGGGAAAGTCCGGCGCGGTGGAGAAGTTCGAGCCCGATGGCATAGTCGCCGAACTCCTGAATGGCATCGGTGCCGGCAACGATCGGGGCGCCCATCTCGTGGAAGCGGCGGATGTACTCGAGCTTGGTCTCCAGCTTGTAGAGGTTGCCTTCGAGCTGCTTGCGTTCTCGAGGCGTGAGATCGTCTCCCTTCTCCTGGAGCCGCTCGATCTGCCGGTATCCGGTCTGGATGGTGGGACTGAGCACGATGCCGCGCTCCAGGATCCGCTGGGCGACGGCCTCGTCGAACACCCGGGATCCGTCTGGGCGCATGAAGTTGAAGTGCTCGATCTGGTCCAGTCCCGCGTCGACGGCGCGGCCGACTGACTCGGCGGCAAGGCAATGCGCGGTCGTCTTCTTGCCGGCCTGATGCGCCTCCGCCACTGCCGCCGCCATCTCCTCGACCGAATAGGAGGCGCG
The DNA here is from genome assembly GCA_964434995.1 of uncultured Sphaerobacteraceae bacterium. Lineage (GTDB taxonomy): Bacteria > Chloroflexota > Chloroflexia > Thermomicrobiales > UBA6265 > JACCXM01. Next base: position 4,172 of record CAYSXO010000058.1, on the reverse strand, counting down.
GCTGGCGTCGGTCCCCCGCGTGCCGCCACCGCTGGCCATGATCTTGATGAAATCAGCCCCCTCTTTCAGGAGTTGGCGCGTTGCGACCCGGACGCCGTCGACCCCGTCAGCTTCCTCATTGCACCACCAGAAGTGGCCGCCGGTGATGGTGAGCGGGCGGCCACTGACGTGAAGCCGAGGGGAGAGAAAAAGCCCGGCGTTCGCGGCATCGCGCAACGCGAACGCGACGGAGTTGCGGGCGCCGCAGTCGCGGCAGGTGGTGACCCCGGCGCGCAGATGGAGGTAGGCGTTGCGAGCCCCACGCAGGAGCATGAGGTCGTCCGAGTCCTGCTCGATGACGTCCTCGTACGAGCGAGGACCGGTGCCGAACATCAGGTGCAGGTGGACGTCGATCAGCCCGGGGAGCACCGTGGCGCCGGGTCGCTCGTAGACCCGGGCGTCCGGTGGCCGAGACGCGAGGCCGGCGGGAACGATCTCGCGGATGCGTCCGTCGACGACGACGATCTCCATGTTTCGCTGGGGTTCGCCGCCGCTGCCGTCGATGAGCGTGTCGGCGCGAAAGATGCGCATCGGGTCCTCCTCTGTGCCTACGATGCTCGCCCTGTTTCGCGGCCGACGATGGAAAGCGGATCGCCCGGATGAACCCGCGAAAGCCGCCCGCGGACCATCATCAGCCAGGATTCCGCAAAGGGCGCCTCGATCTCGGCCAGGGTCTGACCGGAAAAGACCGAAACGATCTCGCCCAACCTCGCCCCGCCGGGGACAGCCTGTCCGACGCGATCGAAGCCGATCTCGGGCCGGAAGAGCCCCCCCACGGGGGCGCGCAGGTGGGCGACGCGGTCGACAATGACGTGCGTGGCCGGCTCCGGCTCGCCGGGAATGGAGCCAAGGGAGCGCAGGATATTGATCACCTCGCCTTGCGCCTCGGGCAGCAGACCGTCCGCACCAGGCAGGGGGCCGCCAGTCTCGGGCATCACGGTGGGGATGCCATGGGCGCGAGCGATGGACATGAGCATGCCGGGCGCCCCTTCGGTGAGGTAGAGGATCGGGTTGCCGGAGGCCTGCGCCAGGGCAAAGGAGCGGCGGCCGTGGTCATCGCTTGGCGGTGGGGTGTAGAGGCAACGGATACCCATGGTGTCGGGTTCCGCGTGCAGGTCGATGATGGCGTCGCAGCCGGCGAGAACCTGGTCGAACAGCACGTGGGCCAGCATCTCCGTGACGGTGCCGGCGGGATTGCCCGGAAAGACGCGGTTGAGATTGACCAGGTCGACCGTCGTCGAGCGCGTTCCACTTTCGAAGGTGAGGGGGCTGGCCATGGGGATGAGGAGGATCGTGCCCGAGACGTCCTCGGGCGGCAGGAGCGGGACGAGAGAAAGGACCACCTCAGCCGTGGAAATCTCGTCGCCGTGCAACCCCGAGACGATCCCGACCGTGGGTCCGGAATGCGCGCCCCGCACGACGTGCGTGGTGATCACTAATGGCTGGCCGGAGGCGAGGTGCGTCACCGGCGTCTCCACGAGGCGGTGACCGGGTTCGCCGTTCACCATCGCCGAAATCGTCTGCAACCCAGCCGTCACATTCATGCCCTCCGCTCGTGGACTACCGGATCGACCGGGGATCGAACGCATCGCGCAGCCCGTCGCCGACGAAATTGACGCAAAGCACGGTGATGAGAATCAGCATGCCGGGGAAAAAGGCAATCCAGGGCGCGGTGACGAGAAAGCTCTGGGCGCGGTAGAGCATGTTGCCCCAGGTGGCGGTTGGCGGCTGAACTCCGAGCCCGAGGAAGCTCAGAGAGGCCTCGAGGATGATCGCCTGTCCCACGCCGAGGGTGGCGGCAACCATCACCGGAGCCAGGGTGTTGGGCAGGATGTGGCGGACCAGAATCGTCCTCGGCCCGACGCCGATGGCGCGGGCCGAGAGGACGAAATCCTGCTGCGCCAGCGAGAGGACGTTGGCCCGCACGAGCCGGCTGACCCCCATCCAGGAGAGGATGCCAATGACGACCGTGATGACGGCGATGCTCTGCCCGACGACCTGGGTGAGCACGATCAGAATGAAGAGGGTCGGGATGCTCAGCAGCGCGTCGGTGAAGCGCATCAGCGCGTTGTCGATCCAGCCCAGGTTGTACCCGGCCACGGCCCCGACGGCGATGCCGATGGTCACGCTGAGCAGGGCGGCCAGGAACCCGATACGCAATGACACCTGACCGCCGAAGATGACACGCAGAAAGATGTCGCGGCCCACGTCGTCGGTGCCGAACGGGTGCGCGAGGGACGGAGGACGAAGAATTTCGGTCACGACCAGACGGTTGGCCGCGTCCTCCGGGACAAACAGGGGAACGACGAAGGCGACGAGCGACAGGGCGAACAGGATGGCCAGCCCAACGAGGGCCAGGCGATGCCGGCGAAAGCGTCGCCAGACGAGGCGGGACATGGACTCGGCCCTGCCCTCGCGCCGCAGCGCCGCCGCGGCGGCCCAGCCGTCGCGGCCAACCGCGACGGGGGCGGCGAAACGGGCGGCCGGACTGCCGCTCACTGGTATCGAATCCGCGGATCGACGATGGCATAGAGCGCATCGGCGATGAGGTTCGCGATCACCGTCAGCACCGCCACCAGCAGCATCGTGGCCATCAGCACCGGGATGTCGGTTCGCTCCGCGGCCGACCAGAAGAGGCGGCCCATCCCCGGCCAGGCAAAAATCGACTCGATCACGATGGTGCCGGAGAGGAGGGTGGGAACGTCGAGGGCGATCAGGGTGATCAGGGGCAGAAGCGCGTTCTTGAAGATGTGGCGCAGCATCACGGCCCGCTCGGGGAGTCCCTTGGCACGAGCGGTACGGACATAGTCGACCGTGATCTGCTCCAGGATGGCGGCGCGGATGTAGCGGACGTAGCGGGCGGTGATGACGACGGCCAGGGTGGTGGCGGGCAGCACGGCGTGCCAGAGCACCTGGGGGAGCGTTTCGCCGACCCGCTGGTCGTACATGCCGCCGACCGGGAAGTAGGGCCACCCGGCCGCCTTGAACTGGACGGAGAAGACCACGATCAGCATCAGCCCGAGCCAGAAGCTGGGGATGGCGATGCCGATGAAGCTGGCGCCCGTGATGAGGTGGTCGAGCCAGGAATACTGGCGGACGGCGCTAAGGATGCCGAGCGCGATCGCCGCGCCGAGAATCACGGTGTAGGCGATCCCTACCAGAAGCAGCGTGTTGGGGAGGCGGTCAAGCACCATGTCGACGACGTTCTCCCGCGTGTAGTACGAGACGCCCCAGTCGCCGCTAAGCATGTTGCCGAGCCAGCTCAGATACTGCAGCGGCATGGGACGGTCGAGCCCATAGCGCGCGCGCAACCGGGCGATGTCGTCAGATGTGAGGGAGGCGTCGACAGTATACGCGGCCAGGGGATCGCCGGTCGCCTGCACGATCGCGAAGGCGATGAAGGAGATGATGAGCAGCAGCGGCACGGCCTGGATGAGGCGGCGCGCCAGGTAGGCGGTCACCGGAAACGCCAGGTTTGCGTCGAACGACCGTCATTTCCGGCGGTGCTTCCAGCGCGCGAGGAAGAGGGAACCCCGGCTCCGCCCAAAGGCGAAGACGTGCGGCCCCCCTCCATGTGCGCAAGGTGAAACGCCGGTGAGAAGATTGGCCCGTGCACCGCATTGTCCTTTGTTCAGACCGTTACGACCACGACCACTCCTGCGGGTTCCAGTAGAAGTTGGCGAAGGGGTGCAGGACGAAGTTGTTCAGCGCGGCAGGCGCCGTGTAGATCGTCGCCGCGGAGTAGAGCCAGATCCAGTAGGCGTCCTCGTGCAGGATTTCCTGCACCCGGAAGATCAGCTCTCGCCGCTCCTCGACGTCGAACGTGGTCGCCTGCTGGTTAAGCAGCGCGTCGACCTCCGAATTGCAGTAGTGGTACCACTGCGATCCCGCCTGGTTTTCCTCCGAGGCGATCTCGCTGCACAGGTAGCGGTTGGAGACCTCCGGGTCGGGCACGCGCAGGCCGTGGCTCCAGCCTCCCATCTCGTACTCCCCACGCGACCACTGCCCGCCCTGGTCCCAGGTGCCAAACAGATCGGCAGTGCGCTGGTTCTCGATGGTCATGTCCACGCCGACGTCTCGGAAGAACTGCTGAACCAGCAATTGCACGTTCTCGCGGAGCTGGTTGCCGCTGG
>CAYSXO010000057.1:9186-18446 GCA_964434995.1 uncultured Sphaerobacteraceae bacterium | reverse complement strand
CTCCTCTCGTGGGAAAGGGCCGTAGAGCGATTGGCAGAAGCTCGGCATTTCTGGTTAGCGGCGCTCCGCTCGGATTACCGCCCGTACGTGGCGCTGCCGTGGGGTGGATAGGTTGGCAGGGCGATGTCCTGCGATGGCTCGATGGGTTCGCAATCTGACGACGATTCTTGTGGCTTGAATCCATCTTGACCATGGCGGAGTGGTCGTCATCGCCGAGGGAACGGCATCACGCGAGCGACGGTGATCCGGCGCTGGCCGCCACGATCCTCGCCGACTGGACGAAGAGGTATTGCCATCTGGAGTCCGAACCGGACTCGCGCGGCATCTTGCCAGTACCTGCTGGGCTCTGTTCGCGGATGGCGCCCTGACCGTGGCAGAGAGGGCCGGTTCTGGATGACGGGCCACTGGCACAAATCACGTGTAGCTGGATTCTGTCGATATTCGCCACGGCCATTCGACAATCGGACGTCGCCCCAGCGCGATCACGCACCTGGAGCAGGCTGAATGGCTGGGCGAGGCAGCTTGCACGGGCAAGGCGCCCCCTGTTCCATACCAGGAGCACCAGTTGAAGAGGAGAGTAGCGATGGCTGACACCCGATCACTTGCGCCCGCCGCTGACCTTGCCGCCAAGGGCAGTAAGCCGTTTCCGAACGAGAGCGTCGAGTATCGCCAGGCACGGGAGCGATTGCTCGCGGAGGAAATCGAGCTTCGGCGCCACATCCAGCGCGTTGCCGAACAGCGTCGTACGCTGCCGCCAGGCGGCGAAGCGGCCGACTATCGATTTCTCGACAAAGACGGCAACGAGCTCAGCTTCGCCGACCTGTTCGGCGAACACGACACGCTGTTTACCTATTTCTGGATGTTCGGACCAGAGCGCGCGAGACCCTGCCCCATGTGCACCTCGTTCGTCGGCTCGCTCGATATGCCCGCGCCCGACATCGAGCAGCGCATTGCCATGGCGATAATCGGCCGCTCACCAGTCGCGCGGCAGCTCGACGTTGCGCGGGAACGGGGTTGGACACATCTCACGTTCTATCAAACCGTGGGCGACGACTTTGCTCGTGATTATCGTGGGTTCGCCGACGGTGAGGAAGGGGCGATCGTCGCGGTCTGGAAGCGAGATGGCGATACCGTGCGCCTGTTCTGGGCGGCCGAGGGAGGCGAGGAAACGGCCGATCCTGGCTTCGATCCACACCTCGCACCGGACCCCACACCGCTGTGGAACATCCTGGATTGGACGCCCGAGGGGCGTGGCAAAGACTGGTACCCGAAACTGGAGTATGGCGACTAGGCCGGTGGGTTGAAGCGGGCCGCGTAGCGCCCCAATCAACCTTATCCCAAGCCCTCTCCCCGCGCCGGGAGAGGGCTTTCTTATCACGTGGTCGGCGGGCCATGGACGGTCTACGGCGCCAGCACCGCCTTCATCACGCTCCCACGAGCCATCTCCGCCAGCGCCTGGTTTGCCTCAACAAGCGGATAGCGGGTGATCAGGCGCCCCAGCGCGAAGCGAGCGGCGAGCTGCGGCAGCGATTCGACGTAGCGGGCGTAGTGTGACTCGGCGAAGGCCCAGGAGCCGAAGACCTTGAGCTGCTTGCGGGTGATGACGTGCGGATTGATGGGGACGGCGCCACGGTCGGTGTATTGCCCGAGGACAAGATAGCGTCCGTTGCGGCGGGCCAGCTCGAGCCCTTCCGGCACCGCGCTGGGAACCCCGGCGCACTCGAGGACGACGTCCGCGCCCCGGCCGCCGCGCGTCTCGGCCAGCACCAGCCGCGCGCGCTCTTCCGGATCGGGGATGGAGAAGATGTCGATGTGTACGTCGCCGACGCCGATCTCCCGCGCCAGTGCGAGCCGGCTGGCCGGGCCGCCGACGATGATCGTCTTTGCCGCGCCAGAGAGCTGGGCATACATGGCCGCCGCCAATCCGACCGGGCCGCTCCCCTGGACGACGACCGTCTCTCCAGCCTCGACGCCGACCAATTCCAGCACGCCGTGGACGGCGGTTGGCCCGGCGCAGCCGAGGGCAATGGCCTGTTCGGGGGTGATGCCGTCTGGCAGCTTGAAGACCGCCGAGCCGGGCTGGAGATAGATGTATTCGGCCCAGCCGCCGGAGAGGCGCGGCGCTTCATCGAAGCGCTGGTTGATGCCATAGACCTTGCGCCGCTCGCAGAGGGTGCGTTCCTTCTCGACAACGCACCAGTAGCAGCGGCCGCAGGGGATGCTCGAGGCCCATGTGATGGCATCCCCCTCACGCAGCGGCTCGCCATTGAAGTCGGCCAGTACGCCGTCGCCCAGCTTTTCAACTCGGCCAACTGCCTCGTGACCGAGGATGACCGGCGTCGGGATTGGCAGGTTGCCGTGATGAAGGTGGACATCGGTGCCGCAGATGCCGGCCAGGTCGATGCGAGCGATGAGCGCGCCCGGCTCCGGGTCGAGGATCGGCGCCTCCTCCAGGGTCAACGGCTCGTTGAAAGCGCGGAGGACGACTCCGCGGGCTGTAGTTGGCATTTTTTTGCTCCCTTCCGTCGGGGTGGTAGGGTGTTGGGGTGTCAGGGGATTCGTTCATCCCAACACCCCGACACCCCGACACCCACGTTTACGGCCGCTCGCCAAAATACTCCGTCCCCGGCCTCACATATGTCCGGGCAATCTCGTCGTTGACCTCCAGCCCGATCCCGGGTTTGTCGGTCAGGACAACGTGGCCGTTCTGGATCACCGGCTGGTCCTGAATGGTCAGATCGTCCCAGCCGGGGTAGTCGATCCAGTGCCACTCCATGACCAGAAAGTTGGGGATCGAGGCGCAGACGTGCGCCGAGGCCATCGTCCCGAGAGGACCGCAGACATTGTGCGGGGCGAGGGGAACGTAGTAGACCTCGGCCATGTTGGCGATCTTGCGGCACTCGGAGAGCCCGCCGCACTTGGGAATGTCGGGCATGATGTAGTCGACGGCCTGTTGCTCCAGCAGGTCGCGGAAGCCCCAACGCAGGTAGAGGTTTTCACCCGCGCAGAGGGGAACCGGCGAGACGCGCTTGACCTCGCGCATGGCGGCCACGTTCTCCGGGGGCACCGGCTCTTCCAGCCAGAGCAAACGAAACGGCTCGAGCGCCCGTGCCACCGCGATCCCGCTGGCGATGTCGTAGCGGCCATGCATGTCGATCGCCAGATCGACCGATGGCCCGACCGCCTCTCGGACGGCCGACACCCGCTCGACCATCCAATCGAGTTCGGCGTTGGAGGCGTGCCAATTCCAGGGGTCGTTGCGATGGCCGGCTCGCGTCTCATCGACGTCGAACTTGATCGCATCGAAGCCGAGGGAAACCACCTCCCGCGCCCGCTCGGCATAGGCCTTGGGGGAGAAATCCTTGCCGGCGTGACTGTCGCAGTAGAGGCGGACAGTGTCGCGGAACTTGCCGCCGAGGAGCTGATAGACCGGCACGCCAAGCGCCTTGCCGGCCAGATCCCAGAGAGCGATCTCGATGCCGGTCATGGCCGTCACGGTCGCGCCGGACATGGCGCCATCGAAGAGCTTGCCGCGGCGCATCTTCTCGAAGAGCCTATCGACGTTGAGCGGGCTCTCGCCAATGATCTCGTGCTTGAGGGCATGGACCATCTCCGGGCAGCCTTCGCCGCCGTGAATGCACTCGCCGTTGCCGATCAGCCCCTCATCGGTGTAGATGCGGACATACGTCGAGTAGCCGTGGCCCCTGATCTCCGCCGTGCGGACATCGGTGACTATCAAACCTCTTTCCTCTCTGGGTCGATCGATGGCAATGGCGCTGACTTCCCCATCTCTGCCGTGTACTCCGCCGCCTTCTCGGGGCTGGGCGGGTAGTAGTCGTGGATCGATCCGCCGGCCGCCACCTTGCCGCGAATCCAGATTTCCAGGTCCTCTTTCTCCGGGCCGTGCGCGGCGATGTACTCCGCCAGATCGAGTGGCATGGCCAGGGCGCCTTCGTCGTCGGCGAGGATGACATCCCCCGGCAGCACCTGCGCCCCGGCCATGTCGATTGGGAGGTCACGATCGACGGCGACCAGATCGCGCCCGCTGTGGGAGGGGTGAACGGTGGCGGAGTAGACCGGCAGGCCGACCTCGCGGATGAAGGGCGCATCCCGCACCGCGCCGTGAACGATCGCCGCCAGCGCGCCGCGCCCGAGCATTCGCGCCGAGAGAATGTCGCCGATGATGCCGGCGGTTTGCACGCCCAGCGCGTCGATGCAGACGACGTCGCCTGGTTCCAGCGACTCGATGAGGACGATCTCTGGCGAAACCCGACGAGCCGCCGGGTCGTACGGGCCTTCCGGTTCCCGTCGCATCAGATAACGGCAGGTGCGCGCGCGTCCCACCAGCCTGTGGCCAGGCCCGAGCGCCTCCAGGGGGAGCAGACCGCGCATGTATTGGTTGCGCCAGCCGTGCGAGATCAGCAACTGGCAGGCGGTGGCGGTGCTGACTCTTGCCAGATCGTCGCGGATCGCGGCCAGCCGCGCCGCCTCGGTCGGTCCCCAGACGAAGCCGGACATCCTGATCTCTCTCCTTCCGCGAGCCGACGATTACTCTGCGCCCAGCGCTGCCGGAAACTGGCCGTCCCGCTCGTAGCGCCGGCGTTGCATCTCCCAGTTTTCCCAGTTCTGGAACATGTCTGGCACGCGAGGCAACGATTCGAAGACCGCGCGAGTGGCGGCGTCGGCTGCCGCGATCTCTGCCGCGCTGACCGTCCGCGTCGCGCCGAGGATGTTCTCCTCGATCTCCGGCACCGCGCGCGCGCCGACGAGCGCGGTGCTGACGCCGGGGCGGGAGAGCAGCCAGGCAATGGCCAGTTGAGCGACCGTGAGGCCCGCGCGAGCGGCAATCGGGCGCAAGGCCTCGACGGCGGCCAGGGAGCGTTCGTAGGCTCCGGGCTGGAAGAGGACCGTCGTCGGTCGCTTGTCCCCTTCGGCAAAGACCGTCTCTGCCGTCAGCGTTCCGGTCAGGAGACCCTGAGCCAACCCGCTGTACGCCATGATGCCGATGCCGTGCTCCTGGCAATAGGGGAGCTGGTCCCCTTCGATGAAGCGCCAGAGCATGTTGTAGGGCGGCTGCAGGACGTCGATGGTCCCGTACTCGCTGGCCGCGCGCATTTCAGCCGAGGTGAAGTTCGAGACCCCGATGGCCCGGATGCGCCCGTCGCCGCGCAACCGCTCCAGCATCTCCATGGCGGGGCCGATGGGGAGGTCAACGTTTGGCCAATGGAGAAAGTAGACATCGATGACGTCAGTTTGCAGGCGACGGCAGGAGGCTTCGAAGGCCGCCTCGATCTGGGTGGGCGCGAAGTGGTCAGGCGCGACCTTGTCGGCGATCACCGCCTCATCGCGCCGCCCAACGAGCGCCTTGCCCAGCACCTCCTCGGCGTGGCCGGCGGCGTAGGCCTCGGCGGTGTCGAAGAGGGTGACGCCGAGGTCGAGCGCGCGATGAATGGTGCGGATGCTTTCGGCATCATCCGTGCCGCCCCACCATTCGCCGCCCATCGGCCAGGTGCCGAGGCCGAGGACCGAAACATTCACCCCGCTCGTGCCCAATGATCGTTGTTCCATACGGTGTTCAACTCCTGACATGGTTGCCTCACTGGCAGCACACCCGGCACATCGTGGCCGTGCCAGGCGCCGCCTCTCCCTGGGACATCAGCCGCGCGCTGGCTGAGCTCGGTTCTGCCCTGCCTGTAGCTGGCGAGACGAGGGTGAGTGCAAGTTGGGCGCCACCGAGGAAAGCGGGTAGGGCGTGACGAGGGGCCTCGTGGCGATTGGCGCCGAAGAGGAGGCGGGAGTAGCGGTCACTGAGTGGTTATTGCCCCCGTTTGTTCCTGCCAGCTCGTTAGAGAGACTCGACGGCCAGGAAATTGCACGAACTGCCACGCTGCCTGAGGGCTTTGAAGGGCGCGTACTCGTCCGAATCGTACAGGGTCTGCAATTGGTCGAGGCTGGGAAACTCGACCAGGACCAGGATGTGCGGTCGATGCTCGCCTTCCAGGACTGTGGCGGGGCCGCGCGCGAGATAGCGGCCACCGTGGCGCTCAACGAGCGCGGGAACTTGCTCGGCGTATTGGCCAAGCGCTTCAGCATCGGAGACATCGGTGACTTCGACGACGAGATACGCGGCCATGACTAGCTCCGCTTCGAACCTTTGCCTATCTGCCGAGGGTTTCTCGCAGTTTATCGCGGCGGATGGCCGTTGTATATCGTCGCAATTCTGGCCTAGGGCACGACCGTCAGCGTTCCCTCCATTCCCTCGGCGCGGTGCTCGCCATCGCCGACTGGGCAGTAGACGATGTACTCGCCGGGGGGCAGGTTGGCGGAGAGGACCGTAGCGTTGCCTGGCTCCAGGGGTGCGGGCAGCTCGAAGAGGACGCCTTGCCCCTCGATGACCAGGCCGTGGGCCTCCGTCCCTTCATTCGTGACCACGATGCGCGCGGGACCAGCCCGGATTTCGTCGGGCATGTCGATCAGCCATTCGAGAAGGACGATGTCAGCGACCTGCACCGGCTCGGCGGTTGGCGTTGGCTCCGGCAGCGGCGTCAGGGCCTCGCTGGGCGTGGCGACAGCCGCCAGCTCACGCGTTTCCTCAACCGTCAGCTCGCCGGCCAGAAAAAGGGAAGCGCCAGCGGTTCCCGCGTCCTCCGGGGCCAGAAAGGCAATGCCGGAGAAGCCGGAGTCATTCTGCTCGGAGAGCTTCACCACCAGCGTGCCGCCCTCGCTGACGACGCCGCCGATCTCGCCGCAGGCGATGGCGATGGCGTCCTCCGCGCTGTCGAGCAGGACGGTGATGTTCGTATTGCCGGACAAGAGCGATTGCATCGACAAAGGAATGCTGGAATAGGAGCGCTCTGCTTCAATGGCGGTGGGTTGTCCTGTTGCTTCCCCCTCTGGCTTCTCCAGCGGCGTCAACGCGGCCAGAACCTCCCCCGCGCTGTCGCAGGCGCCGGAGCGGACATCTGCCGGGCGCTCGGAAACGGGCCGCGTGAAGTCTATAGCCACCGGCGTTCCGGGCGTGGCGCCAGGCGTGCCCTCCTGCGCCGCCGAGCGCCGCGCGGGTCCACTAGCCATGGCTCCGGCCAACAGTGCGCCGATAGCCGCGGCGGCAAGAACGCGCCGCGCCCGGGCGGCTCGCCGATTGATCTCTGAAGTCACGTGCCCTTCCCCCTTGACGTCCACCGTCAGCACGGTACCAAAGGGGTTCGCCCGAGGGCAACGCCGAGCGCGGCCGCGACACCTGGAGCAGGGCGTCGCCCCACGCCCAGACATCACCGATGCAGACCTCGTCTTCCAGCCAGCCGCGCGTTGTCAGGTTCTCGCCAACGGTTCCTGGGCCGAAGGTGGTCCCAAGCTCCTCGTTCCAGCGCGGCAGATGGTCAGCGGGATAGGCATAGACGGCCTTGTCGGGGCCGCCGTGGAAAGTCAGGTCGGCCGGACGGTCGCCCGCGACCATGCGCGGAATCTTCAGCGCGGTGGCTGACGGAGTGCGGCGGCGAGACGAGGATCTGGAAATGCTGAACCTCGTGCCGCGGGCGGGGTATATCGTGGCCGGCGTCGATGCGAGCGGCCACGTGTGCCAGGTTTCCGGAAGCCACGATTCCGGGCCGGATGGGCTGCTGTTGCCGATTGCGCGTTCGGCGCTGTCGTTGCTGATCGGACAGGAGGGGGCGCGGCTCCATCGCTGCGCCAACGAGCGCCGCGTGCTGGTGTTCTAGGAGCGGCACCCGCCGTTGGTGCAGTACAGCCTTCATGAATCGCGCACGGTCGTCCCGGCGCTATCACGAACGCCGGAGGACCCAGGTGACGGCCAGCCAGCATTCGGCGTCAGGGGCGCGTTCGAGGGATAAACGAGGCCGGGCACGTGGCCCGGCCTCGTAACCTATGTCGATACCTTTTCCCGCACTCACCTCGAGTGGCAGGCACGGCTGCCGGGATCCTACTTCGCCGAGGCCGCGGTTTCCGCCTCGATCGCCTGCTGGCTATCGGGCGTGCGAATGGCGATCTTGAACGGCTTGGCGCGCTCGGCCTTTGGCAGGACGATGCGCACGATGCCGTTCTCGAACGTGGCCTCAGCTTTTGCGGCATCGACTTCGAACGGCAGGGTCACGCTGCGCCGGAATGGGCCGTGCCACAGTTCGTGCAGATACCAGGTCGCCGTCTTGCCCTGCTCGCTTTCGGCGGCGGTGGGAACCTTGCCCGCCAGCGAGATGACATTCTGGTTGATCGTGATGTCAAGGTCCTCGGCGGTCATACCCGGAACCGCGCCGATAACGACCGCCTCATCCCGTGTGGCGAAAACATCGAGAGGCAGCGAGCGTACGGTCGCGCTGTCGCCAGCGCGGGCGCCACGCGCCGGGACGAAGCTCTCTTCGAGCAGCTGATTCATGGCATCGCGAAGTACGACGAAATCAGAACCGAAAGGAAAAGGACTGACCATCTTTGTCAACCTCCGTCTCTCCATCCGACCATCCAACTTTCCGGCCGCCGCGCGATTCAGGAGTGATGGAAAACCCCCCGAGCCGACCGACGGCGACAATCCAAATCGAAAAACCCCGTCGATAGGAACATAACATCGCGACAAGGGTCATGTCAATATCCTTGACTACTAAATATCAAGGTTGAACTCGTGCGCGAAGACGAAAAGGCCGCGTGTGGCGACCGCCTCGGGCCGTGCCATGTCCCTATCCGGACGCATTGACCTGGTCTTCCTCGCGGAGCCTGGCCAGCAGCCGCTGCAAGAGTTCGCGCAGGGTCTCGAGGTCGTCCTGGCCGATCAGCGCGGCCCATTCCTCCTCCACACGACGGCCAGCGGCCATGGCGATCGGGCGTACCGACGCACCTTTGTCCGTCAGAAAGACGAGCTGGGCGCGGCCATCAGCCGGATCGGGGCGGCGCTCGACGTAGCCGGCGCGCTCGAGCTGCTCGACGGCCTGCGCGGTCGTCTGCTTGCGGACACGGGCCAGGCGCGCGATCTCGCTGACCTGGATCCCCTCGGGTGGGACATACGGAAAGACATTGGCGTGCGGTGGCCGGATTTCGGTGAAGCCCGCCGCGCGCAAGGCGTCATCGACCGCCTGCGCGTGATGCTGATGGAGCAGACGCAGCAGGATCGCGAACGAGGGGCGTGATTGGTTGCCGAGTTGGTCAGATATAGACAGCCTCCTGTCCATGTGATATGATCGAGATTGTAGACAGTTGCCTGTCTAGTTTATTTGTCGATCGAGCACGGTGCCGATGTGACGCCGGCCCAAGCATGA
>CAYSXO010000057.1:0-9176 GCA_964434995.1 uncultured Sphaerobacteraceae bacterium | reverse complement strand
GGGCCGAGGCTCTGCCCAACCGGCCCGCGATACAGCGGATGAAACACGCTGGAGGAGAGGATACGCATGCGTTCCACCCAGGCACCACCCGTTCCGTTTGGCCGGCATCTTGGCGCGGCGACACGGACGTCGAGCGATCTCCTCGACGCGATCATGGTGCGCGAGGCAGAACGGTCAGAGACCTGGATCGTGCTCAACCTGATTGCGACGAGCGGGCCCGGCAAGCGGCGGGACGACCTGGTGCGCGAACTTGTTTCTGGCCTGCGGTTCGTCACTGAAGCCCCGGCCGAGCAGATCCTCGGTCAGGCCGAGCGGCACGGGCTGATCCACGTCGTTGTCGAGCCGGACGGCACGGGCGGCCTGGTCGCGTTGACGCCGGCAGGAGAAGAACGCTTTTCGCATCTGCTTGCCGCCATCAACCAGGCCTCGGACCAGGCATTGAGCGGCATCGAGCCGGAAGACGTGCAAACAACGATTCGTGTTCTCGGCCAGTACCGAGTAAACGCATTGGCGCTGCTGGCCGGATAGCCAGGCTCACCGCGCGAGGAGGGCAACGGCCTCGTTCAGTGCCGCTTCGCCCTCCCGCATCATCTCGGTGGCCCGCGCCACGCGGTCGAAATCAAGGCGTAGAAACCCGGACTGTGCCTCGGCCATCGCTTCCCGAACCGAGGTCGCGCCGTCCCGATAGGCGGTAACGGCGGCTATAGAGTCGATCTCTGACGGATGGGCAGCAAGCCAGGCATCGACGTCGGCAAGGGCGCCGGTCATGGCCTGCTGGCCGGCATTGATGCGTAACAGGTTACGCTCGCGCGATTCGCCCATCTCCGCCAACGCTCCAGCTTGAGAAGCCGCGTGGACCACGAGTGGGAACAGTGTTGCCTTGCCGTTCGCGGAGGGCGTCGCCAGCGTGGCGGGGGAGCCGAGCAGTGGCGGATCCTGCTGGCGCGGCATGCCGCGAGGCGAAAGCGTTCCCAGCACTCCCGCCAGCACGGCGAGGATTATCAGTGCGGCGCTGGTCCGATGCACGAGACACCCCGATGCTGGAACGTTACTCCACGATCAACACCCCGTTCATCCCGACCTGTTTGTGGCCGGGCACGTTGCAGATGAACTTGTACGTCCCCTTCGGCAGATTGACGATGGCGACTGCCGAGCCGCCCGGCTCGACGTCTACGTCAATGCCCTGGCTCTTGACGTCGAAGTTGTGCGGCGCCTCGCCGCGATTCTCGAGCACGATTCGAACATCGGTGTCGGCGGGGATAGTGATTCGATCCGGATCGAAGTACATGTCGTAGAGCTCGATCACGACCTCGTCCTCCACGGCGGCACTCTCCGCCCCGGCGGGTGCGGGCGTGGCGGCAACCCCGGTTGCTTGTGCCCCTGTAGACGTGTCCTCGTCCGTCGTGGCGCCCTCATCGGGCTCCCCTTGCTCCGTGGCGCCCCCGCTGATGATCGCGCCGTCCTCATCAACGACCACGTCGCCCAGCCGCGGCTCGCCAATTGGTACGGTGGTTGCGCCCTCGGGTATCTGGTCCGCGGCGATGAGCTTCCAGACCGAGTCCTGGCCTTCTTCGCCAATCGTTCCCGCGACATAGAGGTCGTTATCGCCATCCTGGCCCGCGCCGGTGAGCTGGAGGGCGGTGTCGAGCAGGTTCTCGAATTGCCAGACGCCATTCTCGTCCCGTTGCAGGCCGCGAATCTCGCCTGTGCAGTAGTCGCCGCTGAAGTAGATGCCGTCCAGATCGGGAAATTCCTCGCCCCGGTAGACGCCGAGGCCAATCACCGCGCAGCCGTCGTCGCCATGCTCGTACTCGGCGATTGGGAGAACGCCGACCTGCTGGCGCGGACATTCCGCGATCTCGGTGGGGTAACAATGAGAGGCCTCCAGAAAGTCCCACCCGTAATTCTGTCCGGCCGGGATTCCGGCTGGCTGGAAGTTGATCTCTTCCCAGGTAGCCGCGCCGACGTCGCCAACGTAGAAATCGTTGGTTTCCGGGTCGAACGAGAACTGCCACGGGTTGCGGAAGCCGTATGCCCAGATCTCCTGCCGCACGGGTGGAACGAGCGCCCTGTTCGCGGCTGATACCGCGCGAGTTGCGCCACGTCTTCGGGCGCGACGCTCCTCTTTGGTCTCGTCGGGTGGGGCGACCTTAGCCGAAGGATCTTGACCCGGGTACGGATTGTCGTAGCGGCCATCGCCAGCGAATGGGTTGTCAGCAGGAATGCCATATGACATGCCATCCCCGCCGCCATCGACGTCGATGCGCAGGATCTTTCCCAGGAGGGTGAAGCGGCTTTGCGCATTGTCGAAGGGATCGCCCTGCCAACCGCCATCGCCGGTCGAAATATAGAGATAGCCGTCGCTGCCGAAGCGGAGGGTGCCGCCATTATGCTGCGGGAATGGTTTGTCGATCGTCAGCAGCACCCGCTCAGACGAGGAATCGGCGACGTTCGGATCGTTGGGATCGACCAGAAACTCCGAGACGGTGATGGCCCCGTTGGCATACAGATGGTTGTAATGGACGTAGAATTTGCCGTTCTCGGCGAAGTCGGGGTGGAAGGCAAGTCCGAGCAAGCCTTGCTGGCCGGGGCGCTGGGAGACCGTGTGCGAAAGATCCAGAAATGGCGTGGGGTTGATCGCGCCGTTGGGCTCGACAATGCGGATGAACCCACCCATCTCGACGACGAACATGCGAGCGCTGTCGTCCGGCGGGAAGGCGATGTTGACGGGGATGGTGAAGCCCTCGGCGACCCGCACGAGCTGGATTTGCGGATCGCCTGGCAGATCGCCGCCTAGCCTGGCCGGTCCTCCCGTTTCGGCTGACGCGGCCGGCGTGGCCTCTTGCGCGCGAGAGAATTGATGGATGGTCAGCAATGGCAAGAACGCCATGGCAGCCATCAGGAAGAACTGCGCGAATCGTGAAACTGCCATGCGAAACTCCAGAGCTTGGCGAGCCAGCGCGGACACAGCCTCGGATGCTACCACTCCCTGCCAGCGGCCAGCCCTGCTGGGAGACGCAAGAGCCGCGACGCATGAGCCGCCGTCTCCCGTTCGGCAGAGGCCAGCTGGAGCCAGGAGACTATGGCGCGCACCCGGCATGGACAGCGTCTGTTCGACCAGTGCAACGAGATGCTCGGCGCTGATGCCACGTGGTTGAACTTCAGGCTGGGTTCGACTGATCCAGGAGAAGATCCTTTGAGCGCTCGCCCTGCGATTGGTCCAGGCTGCCTCGATCGATCCAGGGAAGGGGGCAATCGGGGCATGACCGATTCTCCAGGGGGATCACGCGGATGGCCGATTTCGCACCGGGCGACCGTGCGCGTCGGCGGCTTCGGGCTGGCGGCCGCGATCGGCGGCGCTCGATCGGCCGATGATCCGTTCATCGCGCCTCCCGTTCGGGGCGGTTCCGTCTACAGTTCCCCTTGGCCGCGTCGCGGGGATCCGCGCGAGGCAATGCCGGTCATCAGCGCCGATGTCAGGAGGAATCTCCACCATGCTGCCTGCATCCGCCCGCGCCACTGATGGCGCAACCTCCCGGAGTGCACCGGTCGAGAGGAGCGAGGACGGCGCGTACATCGTTGCCGTCAAGACGACCGGCATCTACTGCCTCCCCTCTTGCCGCCCGCCACGCATGCCGAAGCCCGAGAATACCGTGCTCTACGCCACCCCGAAGGAGGCGCGGGCGGCCGGGTACCGCGCCTGCAAGCTTTGCCACCCCGACCGCGTGGAGCACGCGCGGTCATGACCGGCCAGCCATTCGCTTACGTCGATGTGGTCGAGGAGCCGCCCGGGCCGCTCACCTTCGCCATCGATGAGGCTGGGGCGCTGCTCTGGCTGCAATTCCTCGATGGCGACTATCCGCGCGCGATCGAGGACGAACTGGCGCGGATCGGTTTCCAGGCAACAGTTGATCCAGGGCGGACGGCGAGGGCCAGGCGCGAGCTGCTCGAGTACTGCCGGGGAGAGCGCCAGAGCTTCGATCTCCCGATACGGTTTATCGGCACCGCGTGGCAGCAGGAGGTCTGGCTCGCGCTGACGCGGATTCCCTTTGGCGAAACGCGCACCTATGGCCAGATCGCGGCCAGCCTGGGCCGGCCGCGCGCGGCGCGGGCGATGGGCCGGGCCAATGCGACGAACCCCATTTCCCTTGTGGTGCCCTGTCATCGCGTCGTCGGCGCCAGTGGGTCGCTCACCGGCTACGGGGGAGGGGTGCACATCAAGTCGCGTCTGCTGGCGCACGAGGCTCGCGTTCTGGAAATGGCAGAACACCAGGAAGCCTGAGCCGTGGACCGCGGATGCGCGCCAGTGCCCAAGTATGGCAGCCGCGCGGCCGTTGGAGTCTCTGCTGCATCCTGCATGACTTGAGCCCCGGACACTCATCACCACGTTGCATGCATCAGGAGTGGAGATGGTCGGATTTTCCGTCCGATCCATGTCCATTGTGCGCCGGAAGACGTGGTAAGCGAAGTCGCCAGCGCGACGTGGCCAGGGAGGCTCAGCGACGCTCATCGCCAACTGGGAAGCCACAGCCGAAGAGCGAATTGGTCAGGTGACAAGGGCAGCGCGTCATAGAGAGGGAAGAAGAACGCGAATGTCGCCACGACAGCCAGACCGTAGGCGATGGCGACGCCTCGTCGCCAGGATCCCTGTCGCCAGGCGTCGGTCAGGATGATCGACAACGCCAGGCATCCCAACGGCACAGCCGGCATGGCCGGCGTCGGGGCCTGGGTTAGTCAGCAGATCGAGGCCGGTGTCGTTCACCGGACGGCGTCAACGATCGCGCTCTATGTCGATAGCCTCATCGCGCCGTCCCTCCAGGATCTTGCCAGCGGCGATGTCTTGACGGTTGAGGCCAAAAAACCGGCTTGACTGGCTCTTCGCGGACACGCCGCTCGGTCAGGAAGTGGTGGCCTTTCAGGTCTGAGACAGGGAAGGGCGCATTGTCTACAGCACAATGGAGGAGCTTGCCGGGAACCAGTTTGCCGTCGAGGCCCAGCTCGCCGAGGCGTTGGCGGGCGAGGTTGCCGCGGAAATCGGGCATGCCGAAGGGGGAGATCAACTCCCTGGAGACGTATCTCGCCGGGACCTGATCGAAATTTACAGTCCGGTCCGTGATCGCGACACGGGTGAGGTGATCGCGGCGGCCGAGTTCTACTACGCGACCGAGGCTCTTGCTGGCGACCTGGCAGCCGCGCAACGCCGGAGTTGGCTCGCGGTTGGCGGGGCGGCGCTGTTGATCTATTTTGTCCTGGCGACCTTCATCCGCCGCGTGAGCGATACCATCCGCACGCAGCAGCGTGCCCTCACCGAGCAGGTGGTCCAGCTCACGGAGGTGATTGCGCAGAACCAACAGCTTCACGATCGAGTGCGCGGCGCGGCGGCTCGGACCGCCGCGCTCAACGAGCAGATGCTGCGCCGATTGAGCGCCGAGCTGCACGACGGCCCGGCACAGGAGATCAGTCTGGCCCTGCTCCGCCTCGATCATGTGGCGGCCATGACGAGCGCCCAGAACGGCGATGGCGCGGAAATCGCGCATCAGGTTTGCTTGATCGAGGGAAGCCTGCGCCGTTCGTTGCAGGAGGTGCGCGCCGCGTCCAGCGGGTTGCTCTTGCCGCATCTTGCCTCGCTCACCCTCGATCAGACCCTCGATCATGTCATTCGTGGACATCAGCGGAGGACCGGCGCCCCCGTGACCGTCGACGACCATCCCCTGTTCCGTGAGGGCGTAGCGCATACCCTGCGCGCCCAACCAGACATCGAGGTTGTGGGAGAGGGCGAGTCGGCTGACGAGGCCATCCAGATCGCGTCGGATGCCATGCCTGACATTCTGCTTCTCGATATCTCCATGCCTGGTGGAGGGCTGGAAGCCGTGCGCGAAATTGCGCTGGCATATCCCGTGGTAAAGATCGTCATGCTGACGGTCTCTGAAGCAGAGGATGATGTCACGGCAGCTCTTCGAGCGGGCGCGCGAGCCTTTGTCCTGAAGGGCGTGCCGGCTCGCGAGCTTGTGCGAATCTTGCGCGCGGTCGCGGCGGGCGAGGTGTATGTCACGCCGTCGCTGGCCGCAAGTCTCCTCTTCGAGATGACATCCCAGAAGCCGGGCGCGGACGTGCCGGGTCCCTTGGAAGGGCTGACGGAGCGGGAACGCGAGATCCTCGAGTTGGTCGCGGCCGGAAAGAGCAACAAGGAAGTCGGCGCCCATCTCTACATCAGCGAAAAAACCGTCAAGCACCACATCACGAACATCCTGCAAAAACTCCAGGTGCGGAACCGTGTAGAAGCGGCGATCATTGCGCGCTTCAGCGAGCCTCCCGGCCGCTGACGGCGATTGGCGGCGGCCCCCCGCGTCGGGGATGCGCGATCCAGCCGGTCGTTATTTGCTGGCGCAGGAGCGCCTACCTTCATGCCTCCAGATGGCGGGGTCCGGTCACTGGAGACGGTACATCTCACACGCCGGCCGTATTGTCGGCTATGGTTTACCGTGAACTCATTCAAGGCTGTCACACGCGCCAGCGGATGTCATCGAGCAGGCGGGGCGCTCGCCAGGGCGGAGTATCGCAAGCCGAAAGGGCCAATGACGATGTCGATTGCCGAAGTCGCGGAAGACGTCATGGCGCGGTTGCGCGCGCATCGGGTGGAGTCGGTCGAGCAGATCTACGAGCTGAACGGCGTGCCGCACGAGTCGATCGTGAACAAGCACACCAGCTACCTGACGCCATTGATCGAGGAGTTCATCAACCGCTCGCCCTTTTTCCTGATCGCGACGGCCGATGCCGAGGGGAATTGCGACGTCTCGCCAAAGGGCGACCCGGCAGGCTGCGTGACGATTCTCAACTCGCGCACGATCGTCATTCCCGACAGAGCCGGCAATCGGCGCGTTGATGGCCATCGCAACGTGCTCGAGAATCCGCATATCGGGTTGATCTTCATCATTCCGAACGTCGATGAGACCGTGCGCGTTAATGGCAGGGCCTTCGTGTCCGCCGATCCAGACCTGCTTGCCTCCATGCAGATGCAGGGCCGGGAGCCGAACCTGGCGATCGTGGTCGAAATCGACGAGGTCTACATGCATTGTGCGCGGGCGTTCCTTCGCTCGGGCCTCTGGCAACCGGAGACATGGCCCGACTCCGACGAGATCCCGACGCTGCGGGCGATCATGTGCGAGCAGAAGGATCTGCCGCCACCC
Source organism: uncultured Sphaerobacteraceae bacterium (assembly GCA_964434995.1). GTDB lineage: Bacteria > Chloroflexota > Chloroflexia > Thermomicrobiales > UBA6265 > JACCXM01. The sequence continues at coordinate 1,989 of CAYSXO010000057.1, read as the reverse complement.
GATGAGTCACAGGGGAAGCGGCAGGAAGAATACCGGTCGAGGTTGTACTAGCAGCCATTCAGCCTTGCGGCCTCTCCCGACTGATTCCTGATAGCTCACGGGAGAAGTCATTTGGTTGATTGACAGGAACACGGGTTCGCTTGCCGCTATCCCGCACATCGACCCCTCTTCCAGCGCACTGGGAGAGGGGATGGCTTTGTCGCGTGATTGGCGAGGGTATCGGTCTGCCACTCCCTGACAACACCGGTCACCTGTCGTTCGCGTTCCCTTCGATCTTCGTCCAGGCGACGAATGCGCTTGCCAACGCCAAAGCCGATCCACCCAGCATCGCCAGCCGGAAGCCGCTGACGAATGACTCGTCGATGGCCGTCGTGATTGCCGCTGCCATCTCCGGATCGGCACTGGAGGGTGGTTGCGCGGCGGCCAGATCGGGGAGTTGTGCTTCGATGGCGGCGCGTGTTTCCAGAGAGAGCGAAGGCATGGCGTCCATGCGCGAATCGAGGCCGCGGGCGAACGCCGCGCTGACCAGCATGCCGAAGAGGGCCACCGCCAGCAAGCCCGCCGCGCGGGCGACGGCATTGTTGATGCCCGAGGCGGTCCCGGAGCAGCAGGCCGGGACCGCGCTCAGGACGGCTGTCGTCAGGGATGGCACGGTAATGGCCATGCCGATGCCGAGCGCGACGGCGGCCGGGAAGAAGGTCGTCCAGTAGCCGCCCGCCGTGCCAGGCCGCGCGAAAAGGAGGAAGGCGACCGCGACGATGGCCGGGCCGACGGTCAGCGGCAGCCTTGCCCCGTACGCGCCGATGAGGCCGCCGGACCAGCGCGAGAGGGCGAAGAGGAGGAGCGTTGAGGGCAGGAGGGCCGCCCCGGCCGCCGTCGCCGAATAGCCATGCACCTGAATCAGATTGAAGGGGAGCCAGAAGAGCGCGCCGCCGAACGCGCCGTAGAGGAAGAGCGTCAGCAGATTGCCGCCGGAGAATGTCGATGAGCGGAAGAGCGATAACGGCGCCATCGGCGACGGGACGCGCGCTTCGACCGCGACAAAAGCGATGAGGGCGATGACGCCGACCAGCAGGCTGGCCAGCACGAGCCGGTCGTTCCAACCGCGCGCGGGCGCCTCGATCAGACCGAAGACGAGCGCGCCAAGTCCGATGGTCGCCAACGCGGCGCCCGGATAGTCGAGACCCTCCGCGTGATCGTCGCGGCTCTCCGGAACGCCATATAGGGAGATGGCGATGACCATGGCGGCGAGCGGCAGATTGATGGCGAAGACCAACCGCCAGGTGAACGTTTCGATGAGCCAGCCGCCGAGGACCGGGCCGGCGGCAGCGGTGAGGGCGGTGAACCCCGACCATGTGCCGATGGCCCTGCCGCGCTCGGTCTCGTCGGTGAACGTGGCGCTGATAATGGCCAGGCTGGCCGGGGTGAGCAGGGCGGCGGCGGCTCCCTGTGCCGCCCGCGCACCGATCAGCATCTCGACGCTCTGCGCCAGGCCACAAATTGCGGAAGCCAAAGCGAAAAAGATCGTGCCGATCAGGAAGATTCGCTTCCGGCCGTGGATGTCGCCCAGCACGCCGCCGAGAAGAATGAGCGAAGCCAGGAAGAGGGCATAACTTTCGACGACCCATTGCGCTTGGGCGGCGGTTGCGCCGAACTGCCGCTGCAGGGCGGGCAGGGCGACGTTGACCGCCGAACTGTCGATAAAGACCATGCTCGAGGCGAGGATGGTGGCAATCAGGACGGCGCGGCCGGTATCGCGCGGGCAGAGCAGGGCGCGGATGGGCGTTGCGTGCGCGATGACCTGTTCGTCGCATGGCATCTTGCTGATGGCGAACATTGGTGTCCTGCCTGTTGAGTGCACGGCCATGTGGTGGCCTCTTGCGATAGCGCGGCCAGGACGAACGTAGCGTAAAGCGGGCCACGCTACTGATCGCCGCGATACCGATCTGCTCGACCCATGTGCAGACACCGGGAATATCCAGGCACGAC
>CAYSXO010000056.1:9285-18467 GCA_964434995.1 uncultured Sphaerobacteraceae bacterium | reverse complement strand
GAAGGCTTCCATGCCGACCTCCGGCCACGAATTCGCGGACTCGTCCCTTCGATTGCCTACTGACTACCAAGGGCATGTCGCCCGGCCGGACTCGAGTATCGCCATGAGCGCCGAGTCTGCTCTACCCGGAGTTGCTGACGCGCTCGCGAACGAGACAGTCGTTCGCGAGCGCGTTGCCCTAGTCAGCCACCACGGCGAGGTCGACGCTTTCCCGCGCGGGAGCGGGGGTCAGGCGAAAGTGATCCATGGTCAGGCACTCGGTCGGGCACCAGTCGACGCAGAGCGCGCAGCGAATGCAGGAGCGCTCGTCGATCAACATTGCCGCCGAGCGCGGCCCCATTTCGGCACGGGCCATCTCGGCCAGCTCGACATCACCGTCCACCGAGTGAATACGGTCGAGCGAGACCATCTCGATGCACTTGATCGGGCAGACATCGACGCAGTTGGCGCACAGAATGCAGCGGTTGCCGTCAATGAAGATGTTGAGCTGGCACTGCAGGCAGCGCTTCGCCTCTTCGAAGCCGATTGGCTTCGTGTACCCAATTTCGGTCTCGATGGTCGTGTCGCCGCTACCCAGGCCGCGATCGTCAAGCGGCATCCCGGGCATCATCTGGCGCCCGACGCTGGTGTAGTTGTCACCCCAGACGAGCCGGCGGCTCATCGCCGAGAGGGTCCACTCGGCAATCCCTTCAGACATGAGCGGGTTAGGGGTCGAGATGTACTCGGTTGGAACGCGCGTGATCTCCATGTCCTTCTGGACTGGCCGGATCTCGCGGAGATCTTCATTGATGAACTCGGAGACGCGCTTGCCTTCGCCGATGGAAGAAATGAAGTTTGTCGGGTTGACGACGTAGTCGCCCGCGGCCCATACGTTTGGCAGTTCGGTCTTGAGGTTCTCATCGAGCAACGGCACACCGCGCCGGTCGGTCTGGACCTCGACGCCGTTGAGCAGGCGGTTGTCCTGGCGCTGGCCGATGGCCACCAGCACCATGTCGCAGGGGATGATGAATTCCGAGCCAGCCACCGGTTGCGGGCGGCGACGGCCCTTCTCGTCGGGCGCGCCGAGCTCGTTGCGAACAAGCTCGATACCCGCGACGCGCCCATGACCATCGTCGATGACCCTGGTGGGGGCCACCATATACATGATCTCGACCCCTTCGAGCTCGGCCTCTTCCAGCTCGAGGGCATCGACCGGGATCTCCTGGATCGACCGCCTGTACGTCATGATCGACTCTTCCGAGCCCATGCGCAGAACCGTGCGCACGCAGTCCATCGAGGTGAAGCCGCCGCCAACGGTGACGACCTTCTTGCCGACCCAGACATCCTTCTGGCCGAGATTGACGTCTTCCAGGAATTGCAGGCCGGAGACAACGCCATCGAGATGCTCGCCGGGAACGCCAAGCTCTTGTGGAATCTGGCAACCGGCGGAAATGATCACCGCGTCGTACTCATCCGAGAGGTCTTGCAGCATGACGTCGCGGCCGACCTCGGTGTTGTAGCGAATCTCGATGCCGAGATCGGTGATCAGCGAGACTTCGTCCATGATCACGTCGCGCGGCAGACGCCACTCCGGCACGCCCGCCCACATCACGCCGCCAGGAACCGGGTAGCGCTCGAAGATTGTGACTCGGTAACCGGCGCGGGCGAGTTGGCGGGCCGTGGTCAGGCCGTTCGCGCCCGCGCCAATGACGGCGGCCGTCATGCCGTTCCACGGAGGAGGAACTTCCCGGCGCGTTTCGCCGCGGAAGTCGGAGGCCACCCGTTTCAGGTAGCAGATGCCGATCGGGGCATCGACTTCCTTGCGGCGGCAGGCGTCCTCGCAAGGTCGCGCGCACATGCGGCCCAGGCAACCCGGAAAGACATTATGCTCCCGGTTCAGCTCGAACGAATCGGCGTAGCGGCCGTCGGCGATGAGCGCGATATACCGGGAGATGTCGGTGTGCGATGGACACGCGGTCATGCACGGGATGTTGTCCTGGAACCACTGCGGATCGCCGGTATAGATCGGCAGGCGCGGCCCGGTGCGCTGGATGAAGTTTGAATAGAACGAGGCATCGACGAACGCCAGGAGGCGGATGCGTCTCGTGTAGTCGACCTCGATGTCCTCGAGACCCTGACCGGCGATGCCATATCCGGCCAGGGCGCCAGTGATGGCGTCGACCTCGGCCGCGTCCATTGGGCGGAAGCGATCGGGGCCCGCGCCACACGATACGCAAACATCTGGCGGTGCATCGCCATCATGGATCCAACCGCAGGCTTTGCATCGGAACATGGCGCGCCACTTTCCTTACTTCTGTACTGAACCATTCATGTGCGGCGATGCCGGCAGAAAGCCGGCCGCGCGCATTAGTGCCGAGTATACCCGCGCCGGGGCGGCCGGCTGGCAGGCCCGGCCTTCTGTGCGCTCAGGGTTTTCTGGCGCCGTCAATGGTTCACGTGCGCTTTCTAGCCGCCAAGGACGGCATCGGCATTCACCGATGCGGGTGGGCGCTCTTTTTTCAATCCCGCGATCAGGTTGCGGGCGGCCAGATCCGCCATCGCGTTCCGGGTCTGCACGGTGGCTGACGCTGTATGCGGAACGACGATGCAATTTGGCATGGAGACGAGGGGGTGATCCGCCGGGAGCGGCTCTGGATCGGTGACGTCGAGCGCCGCGCCGAGAATGACGCCGTTGCGCAGCGCGGCGACGAGCGCGTCAGTATCGACGACCGGTCCCCGCGAGGCATTGACCAGGATGGCCGAGGGCTTCATGGCTTCGAGCTCGGCCGCGCCGATCAGATGGCGAGTCTCGTCTGTTAGCGCCACATGGAGCGTTACGAAGTCCGATTCGGCCAGAAGCCGCGGTAGACCGACAAATGTCACCCCGTGTTCGTTGGCAAACGCCGCATCCTCGTAGGGATCGTAGGCGAGGATGCGCATGCCGAAACCGCGCGCTCGCTTTGCAACCTCCTTGCCGATCCGGCCCAGACCAACCACGCCAAGAGTCGCGCCGCTGATTTCCTGCCCCAGGAGGAGCAGTGGACCCCAGGTTTTCCACCGGCCTTCCCGAACATAGTCCATCGACTCGGGAATGCGGCGAGCCATGGCCATCAGGAGCGCCCAGGTGTGATCCGCCGTGGCATTCGTCAGCACGTCCGGCGTGTTGCAGACAAGCACGCCACGCTCCGTTGCCGCCGGCACGTCGATGTTGTCGTACCCGACGGCAAAGTTGGAAACGACTTTCAGGTTCGGGTGGCGGTCGAGGAGTGGCCCGTCAATCTTGTCTGTCAGGAGGGTCAAGGCGCCATGGCAATCGCCGAACAGCGTGTCAAGCGCCTCGGGGCTCGGCGGCAATTCTTCTTCCCAAAGCCGCACCTCCGCGACTTCGCGCAAGGCGTTCAACCCGACCTCGGGGATCTGGCGCGTGACGGCAACGGTCAACTCGTGAGACACCTCGGTTTGCTCCCTCATGACGTGACTCGGCGAACGCGCCGCGCGCCGAGTGGCGACTGTTCCTCACATTCTCTCGCCTTTTCATGAATTGTGGAGGGTGTGAGGTCTGGTCTGGATCAAATCCCGACCTCCGTGCTATGATTTCAAAGATGGTAGTGAGACTCATTCTCAATTGGGCTATGCAAAGGTCATGACGGGCAAGCGATTCAAGAACACCACCCAGCGCTCGGCGATTCTGGAGGAAGTCCAGCGGGCCGACCAGCATCTGACCGCTGGCGAGATTTTTGAGCGCGTTCGTCGTCGTGATCCGCGTATTGCTTACGGGACGGTCTACCGAACCTTGCACCTGCTTGCCGAGAACGGCCTGATCCAGGAACTGACGTTCGCCGACCAGGCCAGCCGGTATGACGCCCGCGTCGAACGGCACGACCATGTCCATTGCCTGGAATGCGGCGTGCTCCTCGATGTAGACGTGCCGGTCGCCCTGATCGCGCGCCATGTGGCGTCGGAGCAGAGTGGGTTCGACATTACCAGCCATCATACGGTTTTTGCCGGGGTCTGCCCGGCCTGCAGAACAGAGACGCCACGCATCGGGGAGATGCACAAGCGGGCGCACTAGGGTCCGGTCAGCGAGACCGGGCGCGGAAGGCCATGTGCCTCAGTGGTTGGGAGCGAAAGATCAGTGACGACGCCGATGTTTGAGATCGAGAACCTGCACGCCGAGATCGATGGCAAAGAGATCCTGAAGGGGGTCGATCTCGTCGTCAATGAGGGCGAGATCCATGCCCTTATGGGGCCCAATGGCTCGGGCAAGAGTACACTTGCCTATGTCATTGCCGGTGATCCCCGCTATGAGGTTACCGAAGGGAGCATTCGCTTCCAGGGGGAAGACATCCTCGAGTGGGAGCCGGACGAGCGGGCGCGAAAGGGTCTCTTCCTCGCATTCCAGTACCCAACCGTCATCCCCGGCGTCTCCATGGCCAACTTCCTGCGCATGGCGGTGACGAACGTCCGCAACGCGCGGGCCGAAGAGGCCGCGGCCGATGGCGGCGAGGCGCAGAAGATGACGCCGCGCGAATTCCGCCGCCTGATGCGTGAAAAGATGGCGCTGCTCAACATGGACGATGCGTTCGCCACCCGCTATCTCAACGAGGGCTTCTCTGGCGGCGAGAAGAAGCGAGCCGAGATTCTGCAAATGGCCCTGCTGGAGCCAAAGATGGCCGTGCTGGACGAAACGGACTCTGGCCTCGACATCGACGCGTTGAAAGTCGTCTCGGAGGGCGTGAACAATCTGGCTGGCCCGGAGGTCGGCATGTTGCTGATCACGCACTACCAGCGGTTGCTCAACTACATCAAGCCGCATTTCGTGCACATCATGATGGACGGCAAGGTGGTCGAGAGCGGCGGGCCGGAGCTTGCCCACGAACTGGAAGCCAGGGGCTACGAAGGCTTGCGCGCCCGCTTCGCGGAAGCTGGGGCCGAGTAGCCGAACGCTACGGATTCGTGGGCCTGGAGAAGGAGTCAAGGAATGGTCGCCAAGCCGCAGATCGACATCGGAGAGTACCAGTACGGGTTCCGCGATGAAGAAGACTACGTTTTCAAGAGCGAGCGCGGGCTGAACCGCAAGATCGTCGAGGATATCTCGGCGATGAAGAACGAGCCCGAGTGGATGCGCGATTTTCGCCTCAAGGCGCTGGATCACTTCGAGAAGCGGCCCATGCCGAACTGGGGCGCCGATCTTACAGGGATCGACTTCAGCAACATCTTCTATTACATCCGGCCCGCCGAGAACGTCGGCCGGACCTGGGATGAGGTGCCGGAGTACATCAAGAACACCTTCGAGAAGCTCGGCATCCCCGAGGCGGAGCGAAAGTTCCTGGCCGGCGTCGGCGCGCAGTACGAGAGCGAGGTGATCTACCACTCTCTGCGCGAAGATCTTGAAAAGCTGGGTGTGATCTTCCTCGACATGGACTCCAGCGTGCGCGAGCATCCGGAGCTGGTCAAGAAGTACTTCGGGACGATCATCCCCTACAACGACAACAAATTCGCGGCGCTCAACTCGGCCGTCTGGTCGGGTGGCTCGTTCATTTACGTGCCGCCGGGGGTCAAGGTCGAGGTGCCGCTGCAGGCCTACTTCCGCATCAACGCGGAGAACATGGGTCAGTTCGAGCGGACGCTGATCATTGTCGACAAGGACGCCTACGTCCACTACGTCGAGGGCTGCACCGCGCCGACCTACTCGACCAGCAGCCTGCACTCGGCCGTGGTCGAGATTGTGGTGCTGGAGGGCGGCCGCTGCCGATACACCACGATCCAGAACTGGTCGAAGAACGTCTACAACCTTGTCACCAAGCGGGCCGCGGCCTACAAGAACGCCACCATGGAATGGGTTGATGGCAACCTCGGCTCCAAGGTGACGATGAAGTACCCGGCTGTCTGGCTGATGGAAGAGGGCGCGCGTGGCGAAATCCTCTCCGTCGCCTTCGCGGGCGATGACCAGCACCAGGATGCGGGCGGCAAGGTCGTTCACGTCGCTCCGAATACCTCGTCGCAGATCATCTCGAAGTCGATCTCGAAGGGGAACGGCCGTTCCTCGTACCGGGGCCTGGTCAAGGTCTACAAGGGCGCGGAGAACGTCAAGAGCAACGTCGTCTGTGATGCGCTGCTTCTGGACGAGACGAGCAAGACGGACACCTACCCCTACATCGAGGTGGAAGAGGAGCGCGCCTCCATTGGCCACGAGGCGACCGTCTCGAAGGTCGCCGAGGAGCAGATATTCTACCTGATGAGCCGCGGCCTGACCGAAGATGAGGCGATGAGCATGATCGTCAACGGCTTCATCGAGCCGATCGCCAAGGAGTTGCCGCTGGAATACGCGGTCGAGCTCAACCGGCTGATCCAGCTCGAGATGGAAGGCTCGGTCGGCTAGACGTGCTGAATCACCCGGGCGCGCGATGCATGCACCGCGCGCCCGGAAACCCCTGGAGATCGGATATCCATGAGCACTATCGCTGAAGTCAGCGAGCAGACCGGCTTCTCGCGCGAGGGCGTCGAGGCATTCTCGCGGGCACGCCTCGAGACGGGCGCGCAACGCGATGCCCGCCTGCAGGCGTGGGAGTTGTACGAAACGCTGCCAATGCCGCGCCGCGACGATGAAGAATGGCGCCGCACCGACATTCGTGGATTGAAGCTGGACCGCCTACGGCCCACGGCTGGCGCGGACGCCGCGGGCGTCGAGCCTCTGGCCGCGTTGGTGGCCGCGGGCGTTGAGAATGCCGACGACCAAATCGCGCTCGGACCGAACGCGGGCGTGGTCGTGCAGCGCGATGCCTCCACGATCCTCGCCACGCTTGACCCCGCCGTTGCGGCCAAGGGCGTGATCTACACCGACCTGGCCACGGCAATGCGCGAGCATGCGGACCTTGTCGAACGGTACTTCATGACGAAGGCCGTCCCGGTCTCATTTGGCAAGTTCGAGGCGCTGCATGCCGCCTTCTGGCAGGGAGGGGCGTTCCTCTTCGTGCCGAAGGGCGTGAAGATCGAATCGCCATTCCGCTCGTTCAATCTCATCTCGGAGCCGGGCGCGGCGGTTTTCTCGCATACGCTGGTGGTGATGGAAGAGGGCGCCGAGGCGTTTGTTGTTGACGCCTTCCGCTCGCCGTCGCAAGAGATACAGTCGTTCGCCTCGGCGGTGGTCGAGTTGATCGTGCCCGACGACGCCAAGCTGCGCTACGTCCAGGTTCAGGACTGGGGCCGCGACGTCTGGAACTTCATGACGGAGCGGGCCATTCTCGGCAACGACGCGCAGCTCAATTCATTGCACGTCACTTTGGGAGCGAAGTTCTCGAAGTCATCGATCGCTTCGCATCTGCGCGGCAAGAATGCGCTGGCGGAGATGCTCGGCATCTACTTTGCCGATGGCGACCAGTTCTTCGATCACCACACCTGGCAGTTGCATGAATCGCCCTACGCGACCAGCGACCTCGAGTTCAAAGGCGCGCTGAAGGGAACCGCGCGGTCGGTCTACTCCGGCCTGATCAAGGTGGAAGAGGGCGCGCAGAAGACGGATGCCTACCAGCAGAACCGCAACCTCGTCTTGAGCAGAACCGCGCGCGCGGACTCGATTCCGAATCTGCAGATCGCCGCCAACGACGTGCGCTGTACGCACGGGGCGACGATCTCGCAGGTTGAGGAAGAGCACCTCTTCTACCTTCAAGCGCGCGGGATTCCACGCGCCGAGGCGCAGAATCTGATTGTCGAAGGCTTTTTCCGGCCGGTCATCGACCGCATCCCGGTGGAAGAGATTCAGGGCTTCCTCGAAGGGGCGATCGCGCGGAAGGTCGGCATTTAGACAGATCGGTCCAGGTGGGCCGGGCCGAAGGCATCCAGTCGTGAACGCGTGCAGGGTGCTGGCCCGGCTCCACGAGGGGATCCCCCCATGATTACGACGCGGGAAAACAGAATCGTCGATTGGGCCGGAGTCCGGGCGGACTTCCCGGTCCTCAATACCGAGAACGAGCGCGGCCAGCGCCTGGTTTTCCTGGACAGCGCGGCCAGTTCACAGAAACCGCAATGCGTCATCGCCGACCTCGACCGTTACTATCGCGAAACGAACGCCAACATTCACCGCGGCGTTTACGACCTCTCCGAGCGGGCGACCGCCCAGTATGAAGCCGCTCGCCACACCATCGCCGACTTTATCAACGCTGCTTCGCCACGAGAAGTCGTCTTTGTGCGGAACAGCACCGAGGCGCTCAACCTCGTGGCGCAGAGCTGGGGGCGGAAGTACGTCGGTGAGGGCGACCTGATCGTCATCACAGAAATGGACCACCACTCGAACATCGTGCCGTGGCAACTTCTTGCCGAGGAGAAAAACGCGCGGCTCGAGGCGGTTTCGGTAACCGAGGGTGGCCTGCTCGATCTCGATCACCTGCGGTCGCTGCTCACCCAACAGCCGAAAGTCGTGGCCTTCGCGCATGTCTCGAACAGCCTGGGAACGATAAACCCGGCCGCCGAGATTATTGCCATGGCGCATCAGGCCGGCGCGGTCACCGTGCTCGATGCGGCTCAGAGCGTGCCGCACATGCCGGTCGATGTTCGGGCGCTCGATGCCGACTTCGTTGCTTTCTCTGGCCACAAGATGCTTGGGCCAATGGGCTCGGGCGCCCTCTACGGAAAACTGTCCTTGCTGGAGGCGATGCCGCCTTTCATGGGCGGTGGGGGCATGATCCGCAAGGTGACGCTGCAGCGCTCGACCTGGGCGGACGTGCCCGCCAGGTTCGAAGCCGGGACCCCGGCTGTTGGCGATGCGATCGGGCTGGGCACGGCGGTCGACTATTTGCAGGCCATTGGCATGGAGCAGATCAGGGAGCACGAGCGGTCCCTGACAAGTCTCGCCCTCGATCGCCTGAAAGACGTTCCCGGCCTGACGCTTTATGGTCCTGCGGACCCGTCTGTGCACGCGGGCGTCATCTCGTTCACGCTTGGCGACATTCATCCCCACGACGTCGCCGCGATCTTGAACGAAGAGAACGTCGCGGTTCGCGCGGGGCACCATTGCTGCCAACCGCTCATGCACCGGCTCGACGTTGTGGCGACCGTTCGCGCCTCGTTCTATGTTTACAACGTTGAAGAGGACATCGATCGCCTGGTCGCTGGCCTCAACCGGGTGCGCGAGATCTTTGCATCCTGAGGCGGAAGCAGATGGCTGACAGCATCTATCGTGAAGCGATCCTCGATCATAATCGCAA
>CAYSXO010000056.1:3277-9275 GCA_964434995.1 uncultured Sphaerobacteraceae bacterium | reverse complement strand
TTCCCGCCGGTGCGGCGAAAGCGGTCGGACTCGCGCGCAACAAGGGAGTGCTCGATCCTTCCGATTTCAGCTATGAAGACGTCAATCCGCTCTGCGGTGACGAGATTCGCATCGACATGCGAACGGACGGCGAGAAGATCACCGAGATTCGCTTCTCTGGCCGGGGATGCGCGATCAGCCAAGCCGCTGCCTCGATTCTGACCGAAATGGTCGAAGGTCAGCCGCTCAACGTCGTGAAGGCGATCACGCGCGAGGACATGCTGGAAGAGTTGGGTGTGCCGATCAGCCCGGCGCGGATGAAGTGCGCCATGCTGGGTCTGAAAGTGATGAAGGCCGGCATCTACGGCGTGCCCCCGGCAGATGACGCCCTATAGGACGTCGTCTACCGTGAAGTGGCATGTTGAGCGCAGCCAACCATCTCGCCTCAGGGTGCGTACGTACGCGGTACTCCGAAATCCTTCGCGGCGCTCAGGGTGACGTATCTCGCTGGATAACCTTCCAGGGGATTGGATGACCGAGGCCCGCTAGGACGAACCGAGCTTTGTTTTCACAATGGAGGAATCAGGCGCAACGTGACTGGCGACCGGAAGTGGCATGAAGTGGCGCGGACCAGCGACATCGGTCCAGGCGAAATGATGTACGTCGAAGTGGGCAGCGAACCCGTTGTATTGATCAACGTGGATGGCGGCTTCTACGCGCTGAGTGACATCTGCACCCACCAGGAAGCATCGCTGTCTGATGGTGAGATTTTTGGTGATGAGATCGAGTGCCCACTGCACGGCGGCGCGTTCGAGATTCGAACGGGCCTGCCCGCCAATTTTCCCGTCGTCGTTCCCGTGGAGACGTATGAGGTGAAGACCGAGGGGGAGATCGTGCTCGTGGCGAAGCGGGAGCAACCATGACCGATGGATTCGCAACGATGCGTGGCGGTGCGCTGGGCCGGGAGGAGATCCTGCGGCGCATTGAAGGCGATCCGCCGCTGATCTCCGGGTTTGGGTCGCTCGATGAGCAGTTGCAGCCGAATGGGTTCGATCTGAGCATCGCGCAGCTCGGCGCGTTGTCTGGACCAGGCGCGATCGGCCGATCCAATGCCGACCGGTCGCTGCCCGAGACGCGCCCGCTTGCATTTGGCGCGGATGGCTGGGTCGATCTCGTCCCTGGACCGTATCAGGTGCTTTTCAATGAAGTCGTCGACCTCCCGAACGATTTGATGGCGCTCGGCCGGCCGCGGTCGAGTCTCTGCCGGATTGGCGCCACGCTCGGCACCGCCGTTTGGGATGCTGGCTATCGCGGCCGCTCAACCGCGCTCCTGATTGTCGAGAACCGCGAGGGCATTCGTCTCGCCAGGGACGCGCGGGTGATGCAGCTCGTCTTTTTCTCGCTGAACGCCGCTACCGCTCGCGGCTACGACGGCATCTACCAGGGCGAGAATCTCGACAGGGGCGCCGCGTATTAGCGGTGACTCGCGCTAATCCCTGCGCGCATAATACGGACGCTCCGGAGAAGCTCCAGGAACCGGAATTTGTGTCCTCGCCACGGGCGTCGTCGAGGTTTCATCGCACCCGACCACAGGGCAGTAGTAGATGATCGTGTAGTTCTCTTCTGTTTGATAGCTGAAACGCGTTGGCTGCCCGATGACCCCGCGCATCTGCATCGGCACATGATGAGAAGGGCACTCCGGAACGTCCGGCTCGTTTCGCTCACGTTTGAAGACCCAGTCAAGTACCCGCTGCACCACCCGGAGCGCTCCTTTTGTCGATGCCACCTGTCGACGACAGCCCGCCAAAGCCGCCTGGCGGCAACGATGCGCGCCGCGCCTGCTTCGAAGATAGTATAAGGACCTGAACGTCGACTGTTCGGGTCGGTTAGTCGGGGAGGGGCACGCTGGAGCGATGCTCGACGATATTCTCGAGGCGCTTTGCTCCCGCTATGGACCGGAGTGGGCCGAGGACATTGACGCGAACATTCGGTTTGCCATCGAGGCCGAGCGACTGGTGGCCGGTTTGGAACACGCGCATCTGATTGGGGAGCCCGAGCTGGAAGACAACCATGTCACGATGCAATTCTGGGTTGACCGGCCGATCACCGATCTGATGACTGCCGACAAAGTCGCCTTTGACATCTTTTCGCGCATCAGTGTCGAAATCTTCTACTCGGAACGCCAGTTCATCGAGGGCGCCATTGTCTACGCCTTTGTAACGGGAACCTCGCGGCATGGCCATAGCGGGGCCGTGGTGCTGGCGGGGCCACATGCGGCAGAGTTTTCCGAGCGTTTTCGACAGCGATTGGTCGGGGGGCCAAGATTTCACGCCTAGGACGGCGACGGACCGTTTCCGAAAGACCGTGATCGTGTAGAGGGGGAGGAATCCGTGGCAACAGTCCGCATGGAAGGGATCGGCGAAACGAGCGCGCAGGACGGCCAGCGGCTCGTGCTGGCGATCATGGGCGCGGGGGTGGATATCCTGCATCGCTGTGGCGGCAACGCCCGCTGCACGACGTGCAGGGTGCAGATCTTGCGTGGCGATCCTGGGCCGATGACGGACGCCGAGCGTGACAAGCTGGCGACGCTGGACGAGCTGCCAGCGAACATGCGGCTCTCTTGCCAGGTGCGATGCTGCGACGATTTGTCCGTGCGGATTCTGCGCCGGTTGAGCGAGAACCCCGAGATGAGCGACGCGGGACCACAGCCCGAGCAGTGGCCGCTGGAATGCGTTCGCTAGGGACTTCAGCCGCCGAGGACGCCGATACTGCTTTTGACTCCAGGTTGACGGAAAACTATACTTGGCGGTCGGTCGTGCTAGATGGGGAGCTGGCGGTGCCCTGAACCCGCAACCCGCCTTAGCGGGGTTGAACTCCTCTTCGAGGTCCGATGCTTCGGGACTGGCGGCGACACGCGGTGTTGATGGAAGGGTCCCGCGCGGCGGGGAACGGCGAACCCGGTCAGGACCGGAAGGTAGCAGCCGTAACCCGAACTCCCTGGGTGACGTGGGAGCGCCCGACCGGAGCCAGCGACCGCTGACAAGCCGGATCGTCGTGATCGACAAGAGGTGCACGGCCAATCATGAGCGCCTCGCTCCTGCCTGGAGCGAGGCGCTGTTCATGTTCGAATCGTTGTGCCGTGGGAGCTAGACCTGCTCGAGAAGCAGCGTTCGTTTCACCTCTTCGATGGCATTCGTCACCTTGATGTCGCGCGGGCAGGCCTCGGTGCAGTTGAAGACCGTGCGACACCGCCAAACGCCAGACTGTGTATTCAGGATGCGCAGCCGCTCCAGCGCGCCCTCATCCCGGCTGTCGTAGATGAATCGGGCCGCGTTGACGATCGCGGCCGGGCCGACGAAGCTCTCATTCGTCCAGGTAATCGGGCACGATGTCGTACATGCCGCGCAGAGGATGCACTTGGTGGTGTCCTCGTAGCGGGCAACCTCTTCCGGGGTTTGCCGCCGCTCTTCGCCGACCGGGGGATCGCTGGCAATCAGGTACGGCTTGACCGACTTGTACCCATCGAAGAACGGGTCCATGTCGACCACCATATCCTTGATCACCTTGAATCCGATGAGTGGCTCGATGGTGATCTTCTTGCCGAATTCCTTCATCAGCGTCTTGCAGGCGAGGTAATTGCGGCCGTTGATGCGCATGGCGTCCGAGCCACAAACGCCGTGGGCGCAGGAGCGGCGATAGGTCAGCGTGCCATCCTGGAGCCACTTGATCCGGTTGAGCCCATCGAGGACCCGGTCGGTCGGCTCCAGATCGACCTGATACTCCTTGAAATAGGGCTTGACATCGACATCGGGGTCATAGCGCTTGATCCGGAACGTGTATTCCACCAATAGGCTCCTCAATGAAACCAAACGCGGCGGCCGGCCACTCTGGTGAACGCGGCGAGCGCATTCCTGGGGATTGCGGGAAGGCGCATCAGTATTTTCGCTCTTTTGGCTCGAACTCGGTGATGCTCACGCTCTTCTTCGTCAGCTCCAGACCGCCAGAGGTCCTCTTGAGCATGGTGTGCTTCAACCAGTTCGCATCATCACGCTCTGGGAAATCCTCTCGGAAGTGCGCGCCGCGGCTTTCCTGTCGCGCGATGGCGCCGACGAGCAGAGCCTCGGCGCAGTCGAGCATCGAACCGAGCTCCAGCGCTTCGGTCAGATCGGTATTGAACGTCGACCCATGATCGTCGATTCCCGCTCGAGCATATCGTGACCTGAGCTCGGCGAGACCTTCGCTTGCCGAGATAAGCGAGGCCGCGGTGCGGACGACGGAGGCCTTGTCCATCATCATGACCTGGAGATCGCTTCGGATGTCGGCGATCCGCTCGCCCTTGGGGCGGGAGAGCATGTCGGCCACCTCGGCTCTGGCGACGAACTCTGGATCCGAAGGCAACGCCGGCAGATCAGCATCGCGGATGAACTCAAGCATATGGCGGCCCGCGCGGCGGCCAAAGACGACCAGGTCGACCAGGGAATTGGTGCCCAGCCGGTTCGCGCCATGGACCGAGACACAGGCGTTCTCACCGGCAGAGTAGAGACCGGGGATGATGTTCGCGTCCGCGTCGCGAAGAACTCGGCCATCGAGATCGGTCGGGATGCCGCCCATCGCATAGTGCGCGGTCGGCTGGATCGGCATCGGATCGGTCTTCGGCTCGATGCCAAGATAGGTGCGCGCGAAATCGGTGATGTCGGGCAACTTCGCGTCGATCTGTTCGTCAGGCAAATGCGACAGGTCGAGGTAGACGTAGTCCTTGCCGTCGATGCCGCGGCCTTCCTTGATCTCCTGATAGATGAATCGGGAAACCATGTCGCGGGGGGCCAGATCCTTCATCGTCGGCGCGTAACGGGCGGCGAATGGTTCACCCTCGCTATTGCGCAGGATGCCGCCCTCGGCACGGGCGGCTTCTGACAGCAGGATGCCGAACTTGTAAATGCCCGTCGGGTGGAACTGATAGAACTCCATGTCCATCAGCGGCACGCCGCGACGGAAGGGAATGGAAAAGCCATCGCCGGTCCCGGCCATGGCGTTCGAGGTGACGCTGAAGATGCGGCCAAAGCCGCCGGTCGCCCAGAGAACCGACTTTGCATGGATGGTGTGGATTTCGCCGGTGCGAAGCTCGAGGGCTACGACGCCGCAAACCCGCCCATCGTCGCTGACGAGCAGGTCGAGCACGTGAAACTCGTCGAGGAAGTTGACCTCGTGCTTGATGCCTTGCTGGTAGAGCGTCTGCAGAATCATGTGCCCGGTACGGTCGGCGGCGTAGCAGGCCCGCTTCACCGGACCTTCGCCGAAGTTTCGGGTATGGCCGCCGAATCGGCGCTGGTCGATGCGGCCGTCAGGGGTGCGATTGAACGGAAGACCCATGTGCTCCAGTTCGAGAACCGCGTCGACGGCCTCGCGGGCTAGCACCTCGGCGGCATCCTGATCGACGAGGTAGTCGCCACCCTTCACCGTGTCGAACATGTGCCACTGCCAGTGGTCCTCTTCGACATTGCCCAGGGCCGCGCTGATGCCGCCCTGAGCCGCACCGGTATGCGATCGGGTCGGGTAGAGCTTGCTGATGACGGCAATGTTGGCCTTCCCAGCCATCTGAATCGCGGCCATGAGACCGGCGCCGCCCGCGCCGACAATGACGGCGTCATACTTGTGGTAGGCCACCATCGACCCTCCGTGTGAATACCCGACAACCGGCGCTCGAGCGAGAAAGCGCCACGTACTCCAGCAATTGTGCGGCTTTCGCGAAGTGAACGCAAAAAAGTGTCCGCGATCGATGCGGGCTCGTCGTGTCGCCGCGGCGCACGTCACGCCCGCGGGGATCCGCGGCGCTTCGGGTCACTGGGCTCCTGGCGCGCAGCAACGCGGGAACCGTCGCTGAAATGCTATGCTACCTGTCGCAGATGGCCCTTGATCCCTGGCATGAATGTGGGAGCCAGCGCGCGTTGCGCTGGAGACGGGCCTGCCCGAAGTACAAGCCGGAGCCTTTGTGATCCTGGCGTCCCCAGAGCGCATCGAA
>CAYSXO010000056.1:0-3267 GCA_964434995.1 uncultured Sphaerobacteraceae bacterium | reverse complement strand
GTGCGGGCGGCCGCGGCCGCCGTAGTCGCCGACGTTATCGACCTGACTGAACGCATTGCCGCGATTCCCGCGCCGACAGACGACGAGGGTGCGCGGTCGCTGGCCGTTGAGCGCCTCTTGTGCGAAGAGGGTCTTGCGACCAAGCGCGACGCGCTCGGAGACGTGGTGGCAACAATTCCGGGCCGGCTCGCGCCGTCGACCGGCTCCCGACCGCTCCTCATCGCGGCGCACCTGGACACCGTTTTCCCGATCAACACGCCGCTCACGGTCGAGCGAAGCGATGATCGCATGGCTGGGCCGGGCGTTGGCGACAACAGCGTCGCCGTGGCCACGGTCATCAAGCTCGCACGGCTCTTCCAGATTGCCGGCGAGGCGCCTGCTGTCGATGTTCTGGTAACCGGGAATGTTGGCGAGGAAGGGCTCGGAAATCTGCGCGGCATTCGTGAGGTGCTAGCTCAGCGGCAGGACGTCGGCGCCGTGGTCGCCCTGGAGGGGCACAATCTGGGCCGAGTGACCCATGTGGCTGTCGGCAGCCGGCGATACCGGCTGACGGCACGCGGACCAGGCGGGCACTCCTGGGGCGATTTTGGACGGCCTAGCGCGATTCACGCACTGGCCAGGCTGATTTCTGATCTCGATGCAATCCCACTGCCGCGCGCGCCAAAGACGACCCTCGGCGTCGGAACGATCGAGGGGGGTGTCTCGGTCAATACGATCGCTCCTGTGGCGTCCTGCTTGCTCGACCTGCGCTCAACCGATCAGGGCGCGTTGCAACGCCTGAGCGATCGGGTGCATCGTCTGGTGGCTCGGGGATACCGCAACGCGGCGATCCAATTCGAGATCGAGGAGATTGGGGAGCGGCCAGCCGGGATCCTGCCTGTCGATAGTCCAATTGTCGCCATTTCGGCGAAGACGCTGCAGTTGCTTGGGGTGGAACCGAGTTTCGATGCATCGAGCACGGACGCGAATGTGCCTCTGTCTAACGGCCTGCCGGCCGTTTGCATCGGGCTGACGACCGGTGGGAACGTTCATCGCACGGACGAGTTCATCGACCTGCCGCCTCTTGCCACGGGGATCGCACAACTTGGGCTCGTAACACTCGCCCTGTCGGAACTGCTGGCAGCCCGAGCGCTCTAAAGACGATGATCGCGAGCCGGATGACGTGAGCATCTCGTTTGTCGCTCTCTGGATATCAACGACCGGACCCGACCCGCGCCGTGACCGGGTAACGGGTGTTTCCCTGGTTTTCATGAACGCCGACGGCGTGAGAGAGGCGCGGGATTTCCCCGTCGATGGCTACGCGGCGCGATCTGGCTCGAGTGGACAGCGATGGCCCGCGATCGCCCAGGAGCTCCATCAGCTCTTGCGAGATCGATTGGTCGTCACCCACGATGCCACGGCCACTCTGGCGGTGCTCGCGGCGGAGGGCGTCCTGCTTGAGGCCGAATCTGTCGACGTCGCCGAGCTTGCGTCGATTGTCGCGCCCGGTCTCTCTTCGACTGACCTCGTGTCCCTTGCCGAGGCGCTGCACATCGATAAGGTCGTCAACCCCGGCCACCCAGATAGCCGCGGTTTTCGAGGCGCTCCTGCTTCGCATTGCGGAGTATGACGATCTGACGCTCGAACGGCTGGAGATTCACGCATTCGAAGGAGGCTGGCCCTTCGCTGGCGTCTTCAATGAGCGGATCGCTGCCTCGGTTCGAAGCTCTCGTACGATAGACCGCCTGCTACCGCCCGAACTTGCCTTTCTGCGTGAGCGGACGCGCGAGGATCCCCTTGAACCAACGGGCTCGATCGACGCGATCGACGTTGAAGATCTTCAGGCGATCATCGGCCCGCGTGGCGCGCTTGCCGAAGTCATCAGGGGGTTTGAACGCCGGCCGCAACAGGAGGAAATGGCCGCGGCAGTTGCCGGGACGCTCAATACCAGCGGTCAGATTCTGGTTGAGGCGGGTACCGGTACGGGCAAGAGCCTGGCCTACCTGGTGCCCGCCGCGCTGACTGCCGCGGAGCGCGGAGAGCCGGTCGTGCTTTCCACGAATACCCTGGCGTTGCAGGATCAGCTCCTCCGCAAGGACGTTCCCGACCTGGCCGCCGCGCTGGCACGGTCGGACGGGGATCGGAAGATCGACGTCGTCGCCGTGAAAGGCCGGGCAAACTACCTTTGCCTTCGCCGCTGGTTTCCGTGGGAACGACAGGTCTCGACCGATCACGACGAGGCGCGCTTGAAGGCGAAGATCCTCGCCTGGCTGCCCCGCACCCAAAGTGGCGATCGCGCCGAGTTGCGCTTGACCGGGGGCGAGGAATCGCACTGGCGGCAGGTCGCCGAGGAAGAAGGGTCGTGCGATCCTGGCTCCTGCGTGTTTCACCAGCGCGGCCAGTGCTTTCTCTTCCGGGCGCGGCGCGAGGCAGAAAGCGCGCATCTCGTTGTGGTCAATCACGCCCTGTTGCTCACCGACGCCGCATCGAGCAATCGCATCCTTCCCAATTACGATGCGCTGGTCATTGATGAGGCGCACCACCTCGAGGATCAGGCCACGACGCAGTTCACGGTGTCGCTAAGCGAACGCGAGTTGACAGAGTACGCCGACGCCATCGCGGCGCATGATGGTGTCGCCCTGGCGGGTGTTTCCGCCGGGGCCGTCGCATTCCTGCTTGGCGCCGCGGCGGACGACACTGGCCAGAAAGTGGCTCGGGACGCGCGAGAGAAGCTCGATGTGGCGCTGAAGGCGGCAGATCTGATTCGCGCGTCCAGCCGGGAGCTTTTCGCCGCGCTCGAGTTTGTGCATCTCGACTCCGACGAGTTTTCGAGCCCTTCGGAGCGATCGAGGAGGGTAACGCCCGCCACGCGCGCCGCGCCATCCTGGCAGGCGGTCGATATCGCCTGGGACCGGCTGCTTACGGCGCTGCGGGAGGCCGAGACATCGCTGCGCTGGTTTGTGACGGCGGTTGATGGGGTTGATGACCACGCGGCGGCGGATCTGGCGCACCGCTTCGGCGGCCACATGTCGGGCGAGCAGCGGATCTGGCTGAGGCCGGCGAACGGCAGGAGCTTTTGCTTATTGACCTTGGCAACACGATCCGCGCGGGATCCGAGCTGGCAGTGAAGTTGGCAAGCGCGCTCGATGCCCCGGCCTCGGATCGCGTCTACTGGCTGGAGCGGCTGGGATCGCTCGAGCGGGTGGTTTTTCGCTCCGCTCCGCTCGATGTCAGTGGGCTGTTGCACGAGCGCCTCTTCAGCAAGACACGCGCGACGATCCTTACCTC
>CAYSXO010000055.1:0-18494 GCA_964434995.1 uncultured Sphaerobacteraceae bacterium | reverse complement strand
TCCCGGACTGCGAATGACCGGGTATGGCGTCGGATCGCTCAGCGACCGGTATTGCTCGGGGAGCGCCCGCAGATTTGCCGTGGCACGAGCGCGGATGTCGTCGAGCGTGGGGAGGTCGCCCACAAGCTCGCCGTTGCGCACCATCGTTTCCAGCAGCGCTACGCCGCCCACTGGCGCGGGCTCTTCGTCGAGCTGAATGACGTCTTCCGCGAAGTCGCCGAGGCGATAGACTCGCTTGCGGCCGGGCCACGTGCTCTTCTCCCCGGCCAGCTTGATCCTGGCGGGGTCGCCATCGCCCGCGTACCAGGTCAGCTTGTAAACCGCGCCCAGCGTGCCGCCGACCGCGCCACTGGCGACAGATCCGAGCCCGACATCGAGGTTGCCGCCAACGCCGAAGCCGTCGATCGGCGCTCCGGCGCGGAGAAGGTCCGCGATGCGGTACTCGTCGAGGTCGCCGCTGACCAGCACCTTCGTTTCCGTCAGGCCAGCCCGATCCAGGACCGCTCGCACATGGAAGCTATCAGCCTGCAGATCGCCGCTATCGAGGCGAACCGCGCTCAGGACGTGCCCGAAGCGCCGCTCCGCGTCCATGGCGACGGCGACGGCGGTTTCGATGGCGTTGTGGACGTCGTACGTATCGAGGAGGAGCGAATAGTGATCGAGGCTTTCGGCGACCGCGCGGAAGGCCGCTTCCTCTGATGAATACGCCTGGACCAGTGCATGCGGGATGGTGCCGGTCGTGGCCAGGTCAAAGACCCGCGCGCCGTCGACGAACGAGGTGCTGGCGCTGCCGCCGATGCTCGCGGAGCGCGCGGCAAGGTAAGGCGCTTGCGCCCGCCGGAAGCCGAAGTCGCTGACTGCCCGCCCGGCGGCGGCATCGACCAGCCGAGCCGCCTTGGTCGCAATCAGCGTCGAAACACCGATGGCGCGCAGGAGCCCTGATTCGAGCAACAGCGCATCCTGAAAAGGCGCCGTCACACGCAGCAACAGCTCGTTGGGAAAGGCAATGGTTCCCTCGGGCATGGCCAGTATCTCGCCCGAGAAGCGAAAGGCCCGGAGCGTGTCGAGGAAGGCAGGATCGTACGGCTTGATGCTCGCCAGATAGACAAGATCGTCTTCGGAATAGCGGAAGTCGCGGACAAAGGCGAGTGCTGGCTCGAGGCCGGCGACGAGCATGTACGCGCCGCCGAAGGGCGCGGCTCGCGTGTAGACGTCGAACGTCGCTGGACCATTCTGCCCTGTCTTCCAGGCCACGTAGGCGGCGTCAAGATGGTAGAGATCGAGCAGAAGCCCCGTGTCGCCGCGAGAATCAGACCACATGTCGTCGCGCGTCCTCCGCGAGCGGTCTGGACGCATCGTTCCTCCTTGATGCAGCCGCCGGACCTGACCGGGCGTAATGATCGCATGAGATCGCGCATTTCGCGGCCAGAATCCGCGCATGGGCCATAATGTGATGGCAACTGTCGCGAGAATGATCAGGTGTGTTCGACGCTGGAGGCCTCATGGGGCAGAGATCCCAAAGCACGAAGCCATCCCTCATGTCCAACGCAGCGCCGAACATCGAGCAGCGCAACCGGCATGTCGACCCGGAGCGCCGTCGCCTGGAAGAAGGGCGGCATGACCGGCTGCGCTGGAATTTGTGGGGCCCATATCTGGCGGAACGCCAGTGGGGGACGGTTCGTGAGGATTACTCGGCGAATGGAGATGCCTGGCGCTATTGCCCGCACGATCACGCCAGATCCCGCGCGTACCGCTGGGGAGAGGATGGCCTGCTCGGCATCAGCGACGATCAGGCCCGGCTCTGCTTTGCAGTCGCGCTCTGGAATGGCCACGATCCGATTCTGAAGGAGCGGCTCTTTGGGCTTACGGGTCCCGAGGGAAATCATGGCGAAGATGTCAAGGAGGCGTACTACTTCCTCGACGCCACGCCAACCCATAGCTATCTGAAAGCGCTCTACAAGTATCCGCGGGCGGCGTTCCCGTATGAGGCGTTGATCGAGGAAAACCGCCGCCGGGACCGGCTCCAGCCGGAATACGAGCTGATCGATACTGGCATCTTCGACGAGAGCCGCTATTTCGATGTCATGGTCGAGTATGCCAAGGACACGCCGTGCGACATCGTCATACGCATCACGGCAACGAACCGCGGGCCAGACAAAGCGTTGCTCCATCTCTTGCCGACCCTCTGGTTTCGCAATGAGTGGGCGTGGGGCGCGTTCGACGATCGGACGCCTCCGCGGATCCGAGCGGCGCGTTCCGCCACGTCCGGGTACAAGCTCATGCATGCCAGCCATGACCGGCTTGGCGAGTATCTGTTGGCCTGCGCGGGGACCCCGGAACTCCTTTTCACCGAGAACGAGAGCAATGCCGGGCGGCTTTGGGGCGTGGCATCGAAAACGGCCTTCGTCAAGGATGGCATCAACGATGCCGTGGTTTTGAACCGTGCGGGCGCGGTCAATCCGGCCCACGAAGGGAGTAAGGCGGCCGCCCATTACCGGCTCGACCTGGAGGCTGGCCAATCGGACGTGATTCTGCTGCGCCTCGGAATGGCCAATCGGATGCTGGAGGGGGCCGATCCGTTTGGCGCGGCACTGCCGGTTCTGGAGGCGCGCATTGCGGAGGCGGATGCCTTCTACGCGCCCCTCGCCGAGGGCCTCGATGCCGACGCCAGGACAATTCACCGGCAGGCCTATGCCGGATTGATCTGGAGCAAACAGTTCTACGGGTTGGATGTAAACCAGTGGTTGGCGGGCGACCCGGAAGGGCCCAGGCCGCCAGCCAGCCGAGATCATGGCCGGAATGCCGATTGGCGGCACCTCAACAACGCCGATGTCATCTCCATGCCGGATACCTGGGAGTATCCCTGGTACGCGGCCTGGGATCTTGCCTTTCACTGCGTGCCGTTTGCGCGGATCGATCCAGCGTTCGCCAAGAAACAACTCACGCTCTTGTTGCGCGAGTGGTACATGCACCCCAACGGCCAGGTTCCCGCCTATGAGTGGGCCTTTGGCGACGTCAATCCTCCCGTCATCGCCTGGGCCGCCTGGCGTGTTTATCAGATCGACGCGAAGGTGTCCGGCACTCCCGACCGCGAGTTCCTGGAGCGGGCGTTCCACAAGCTGATCATGAACTTCACCTGGTGGGTCAACCGCAAGGACCACGCCGGACGCAATGTCTTCCAGGGCGGGTTTCTCGGGCTCGACAACATCGGCGTCTTCGACCGGAGCAAGCCGCTGCCGACGGGAGGGTATCTGGAGCAGGCGGATGGCACGGCGTGGATGGGCATGTTCAGCCTGCAGTTGATGACCATCGCCCTCGAGCTGGCGCGTGCGAACCGGGTTTATGAGGACATCGCCACGAAGTACTTCGAGCATTTCCTCTACATCGCCGGGGCGATGAACGATATCGGCGGCGAAGGCATCGCGCTCTGGGACGAGCAAGACGGCTTCTTCTATGACGTTCTGCAGACGCCGGACAACCGGACGATCCCGCTCAAGGTCCGGTCGCTTGTCGGGCTAATCCCACTCCTCGCGGTCGAAACGCTGGAGTCAGAGCTGCTCGACGAACTGCCGGGATTCAAACGTCGGCTCGACTGGTTCCTGCGAAACCGGCCAAATCTGGCCAGCCTCGTCACCCGCTGGTACGAACCGGGCTCTGGTGAGCGGCGCTTGCTGGCGCTCGTCCGCGCCCATCGCATGAAATGCCTCCTGCGCCGGATGCTCGATCCCGACGAGTTCCTCAGCCCGTTCGGCATTCGCTCCCTGAGCCGATTTCATGCCAGCCAGCCATTTCGCCTGCAGGTTGACGATGAAGTCCACATGGTCGGCTACGAACCAGCCGAGTCGATGACCGGGCTCTTTGGGGGAAATTCCAACTGGCGAGGACCGATCTGGTTCCCGTTGAACTATCTGTTGATCGAGGCATTACGCGAGTTCCACCGCTACTATGGCGACAATCTCCAGATCGAGCATCCAACCGGCTCCGGCACGATGCGTTCACTCAACGCCATCGCCGACGATATCTCGGGTCGTCTGATCTCCATTTTCCGGCGCGGGCCAGAAGGCCGCCGTCCTGCCTTCGGCGAAAGCGACCTCCTGCAACGCGAGCCGCACTGGCGCGACTGTCTCCTGTTTCACGAGTATTTCCATGGGGATAACGGCGCGGGGTTGGGAGCGAGTCATCAGACGGGTTGGACGGCGCTGGTCGCCCCGCTGCTGGAGGGGCAGGCAAGCGCGAGTGCGACAGGCAGTTCACGGCCAGAAAACAGCGCCGCGAGGTAGACGATGCAGGATGCTCTGGGGCTGCGCACGGCGGCCGACATCAACCTGGTGGCGCAGCTCCTGCTCCTGGCGGGGTTGATTGCCGGGTTTTTTCTCGCGCGGGCCAGGCGTTTCGATCAGCACGGCAATGTGCAGACGGCGATGGTGCTGTTCAACCTCGTCCTGATCGCCTTCATCATGGTCCCCAGTCTGTACGACTACGTCGTTGCCGGCGGCTCGACGACGGGAAGCGTCGCCCGATTGATGATCGTCCACGGCATCCTGGGGCTGTTGGTTCAGGCCGTGGCGCTCTATCTGGTCCTGCGCATGAGGACAAAGGTCATTCCCAGCCCGCTGCGTGTCGGCAAGGTAAAGCCGCTGATGCGCGGCACGCTCGCGGCCTGGGCCGCGCTCGTGATCATCGGCGTGGGCATTTACTCCGAGCGATACCTGAATCAGCAGATTGTGGTCACGGCGCCACTGGCCGAACTGCGCCAGCTTGGCGCGGACCTCTATGTGCATGCGGTCGAGCTGGACGATGCCGTCAGCCGGGGCAGCGAGGCCGCGGTGAAGCGGCATGCCGAGCACCTCATTAACCTGATCGAGGGGCAGGGAGGGCTGCACTATGGCGACAACGATGCCGATGGCCACCTCGAGGACCCGGGGGATGGGGTCGGGCTTCGGGCACGGCTCGACACGGTTGCCCTGGCCACAAATGACCCGGCGACGACCACGCAGGCAGGCGAAGTTGCCGGGCAATTGGATGACATCGTCTCGATGGCGCTTGGGCTCTTTGGGCCGCGGCCGCTCGACGAACAGGCCGATGCGGCGGACGCCATCGCCGACACCGCGCGACGGGCGAATGGCGAGGGCATCTTCGATGTTGGGCAGGCGGCAATCACTGCTGGCGTGGCCCAGGAGCCCGGCCTGATGGCCGAGGCGGGGCCGGACGGCGCCGAGAGCACGATTTCCGTGCGCGAGATCGACTTTGCGTTTCTGCCCCTGGAGGTCACGATACCGGCGGGGACGACGGTCATCTGGGTCAACGACGAGCGGCCGAAACACACCGCGACGGCCGACGACGGTCTCTTTGACTCAGGCGACCAGAACCTCGGCGACTCCTTTTCCTACACATTCACCGAGCCAGGAACCTACCCCTACTTCTGCCGCTACCACGGCGACGTTGGCGTGGTCGGCATGGCAGGGGTCATCACGGTCGAGTAGGGCGTCGTTCCATCCGATTGCGGACATCCTTGCAATGGCGGGATCACACCTCAGACGCATCGCGGCCGGCGATATCCGGGCGTGGCTTTGGCGGCGTTTCCTGCACAGGAGCCTGACCCGTCGGCGACGGCCTGGAGACCGCCGATTCCGGTTGCGAGCGGCGGCGCATCGGCGAGGCCGCGAAGAGGATCATGGCCAGAAAGAGCATCAGGATGCCGATGACCGTCCCCCAATCCCCACCAACATCGGTGCCAACGAGGACGAGCGCCGCCACGAAGATCGCAAGCGTGATGATCCACCAGTAGCGCGGCGTTCCCAGAAACATTGGGCTTACTCCCTTCGGACCACCCCCGATCGCGGTCGAGGCGGTGACCACCTGCCTACCCTGCCGCGATCGGTTTACCCATAAACCTCATCAGTCGCGGACCAGCCGAGCAAGAGCACCGCAAAGAAACCCTTCCAGGCATCGACCGCGTTGGCCGCGGTATAGGTCACGATGCGCGGCGTCTCGCGCACGCTCCCCGGCACGAGCGCGGCCATCAGCGCCTCAGCCGTGGATGAGAAGGTGACCGAGAGCGAGACGGGCCCCTCAAGCCGGTAAGGGTGGAATGCGCCGCTTCGGGCCCGTTCAACCGCCGCCTGCGCGGCGTCGCGAATGTTCGCGTGGCTGCGGCGCGGCGGCAGGCACCGGGCGGCCCAGCGGTCGAGCGCGTACTTGGTCAACCCAAACTCGACATCGGGCAGCGTTTCGCGCAGCTCCTTTTCATAGAGATCGTCGCCAGAGGCGAAGATGACCGGCACGCCGAAGTCGCCGCAGACGGCGGCGTTGATCTCCGACTCGCCAACGGGCACGCCATTCATGCGGATTTCGACGATCTCACGGCCCAGAATCGTCTCGTTGCCGACGGCGTCGGAGTCGCCGGTGCGGGCGTGGTAGCCGAGGAAGAAGACAGCGTCGGCCTCCTGCACGCCCTCGACCATGCAGAGATGCTTGTGGAAGCCCTTGATCAGGTCCGCGCGAGGGTCGAGCCGTTCGATCTGCACATTGGTCATCGTCCAGTGCGAATCGTTGACGACGATCTCGGTTGCTCCGCCGGCATAGGCGCCCTCGATGGCGGCGTTGATGTCGTCGGTCATCATGCCGCGCATGAATTCGTAGTGTGGCCGGCCAAAGAGCAACTCGTTGGTGTTGGTGATGCCGGTGATGCCTTCACAGTCCGCCGAAATCAGAATGCGCATGCGTCCACACTTTCTCTGGTTATCTGCCGTTGCCACGCGCGGCGCCGGCCGCGCATCGCGGAATAGCAATCTTAACGCGGCCGATTGCTGGCCGTGACGCAGCGTGGTGCCGCTGTCGCCGCCGCGTGGACAAGGCGGTATGCTCGACCGCGGTGCGTTCACCAACGATGATTGCTAGAGCATCGGCCGCGTTTCCGGTGCGTCCGGCCCACACGGCAGACCTTGGCCGGCGAGGAATTGCCTGATGACCGAACGGCAGCATGCGCTGCGCTTCGCGTACAGCACGATCAACTGGGGCACGACGCCCGACTTCGAGGCAGTTTTTACGGAGATCCGGGAATCCGGCTGGAGAGCCGTCGAGCTCTTCTGGCACCAGCTCGACTGGTTGGGGCCAGTGGACCGCATGCAGGCCCTCCTTGGGGATTTGCGGGCAGCGACCCTGTTTGGAAAGGTCGATTTGCCGGTTGATGAGCGGCAATGCGTGCGGATGCGCAATGAGATCGCCTATGCCGCGCTCCTCGGGGCCGCGCACTATGGGCTGATCGGCGGCGACCGCTTGCGCTGGCGGCCTCCATCGGTAGAGGAAGCCGCGAGCGTCGCCCATTTCTGCGAGGAGATGGCGATCTTTGGCACGGAGCTTGGCGTGCAGGTTTCGTATCATCCGCACGTCGCTTGCACGGTCGAAACTGAAGCGGAGATCGACCGTTTGCTTGACGCAACCAGCGCCCTCACCCTCTGTCTCGATGCGTCGCACATTGCCCTGGTCGGCGAGAACCCCATTGCGCATCTCCGCAAGTACCGCGAGCGCGCGGGCTACATCCACCTCAAGGATTGGGAGCGCGGCAAGTTCGTAGAAATGGGGCAGGGAAGTCTCGGCATCGACTTCGCGGGCATCTTGCATGAACTGGAGGCCATGCGTTTTCCCGGCTGGGTCGTGGTCGAGCAGAGCCGAAGCGACGTGTCTCCCCTGCACAGCGCCTCGCTGAATGCCGCGTATCTGCGGCGCCTCGGGTATGACCCCGGAGCCGTTGGCTGATGCTGAGGATTGCCATTGCGGGGTGCGGCATCATGGGTTGCCGCCACGTGCGGGGCCTGGCCAGGCTGAAGAAGCTTGGACGCATGCCCTTTGCGCTTGTCGCCGCCTGCGATCCGGTGATGGAGAACGCCGCCTCGCTGGCATCCCTGGCTGAAGAACTGCTTGGAGAGCGGCCAGTCACTTTCCCCGATTTCTCTGCCATGCGCGCCGCGATAGAGGTCGACGCGCTGGATGTGACGACCGCGCCGATACTGCATCCGGCGATCGCCAGCGAGGCGTTCGACGCTGGCTATCACGTCATCGTCGAAAAGCCGATCGCCCTGACAGTGCGCGGTGGCCGCCAGATCGTCGAGGCCGCGTGCCGCGCCGGCCGCGTTCTGGCCATTGCCGAGAACTACCGGCGCGACCCGATGAACCGGCTCGCGAAGGCGCTCGTTGACGCCGGGGCCATCGGGAGGCCGTACCTGATCGTGCAGTCGTCGTCGGCCTGGGGCGAGCGAGTCATCATCACGCCCTGGCGGCATCGCAAGCTTGGCGGCGGCATTGCCATTGACATGGGCGTGCACTATGCCGATATCCTCGAGTATCTGATGGGGCCGGTGACGACGGTCGCTGGCATGGGCGCGGTTGTCGATAAGGCGCGCCTGGGCGAGGATGGCGCGGAGCACCCGGCCGATGCGGAAGATCTGACCGTTGGTGTCACGCGGTTTGCGAGTGGCGCGCTGGGTAGCTGGATGCTCGATCTTGCTGGCCGCGGTGAGGCTGTCTTTACGCGCACGATTCTTGGCACGGAAGGCACGTTGGGGATTCCGATGGATCGTACAGGCCGGGCACTTGATCTGTCCGTGCGGAGCGGAGGAGGGCCGCGCGCTGTCTTCCCGGCGGACCAGTTGACTTTCGTCGCTGGCTACTCGCTCGATCCGACGACGGCCGCGCTCTTTGGCGGCGACCAGATCGCGTCGTACGATCTCGCCTGGGCCGACACCGACGCGAACCTGCTTGCCATCGAGCTCGATGACTTCGCGCGCGCCATCGAGACCGGCGAGGCGCCTGAAGTGACCGGCGAGATGGGGCTTCGCTCGCTCGCGATCTCCTACGGATTTCTCGAGTCGGACCGGGCGGGGCGCATCCTGTCGGTCGACGAGCTGCTCGACGGCCGCGGCACGCCCTATCAGGACGAAATCGACGCGGCGCTCGCTGCCAAAGGCTAGGGAAAGCCGCTCGGATGCCCCGGGGAGGACGGATGGCTGGCGAATCGGTGAAGGTCGTCGTTTGGGACAGTATCGGCAACACTGTCCTCGGGGTGCGGCCCTGGGAAAGCTGGGATACACCCGTTCAGGAGACGCTGCTGGCGGAGAACCCTGCCGCGATGTCGGTTGCTCTCCCTCTGCGTCAGTTGCTCGAAGGCCACGACCTCGACCTGATCTGGTTCAACAGCGCCGACGCGCCGTACGCGCCATTCGGCCAACTCTACGCCGACTACGCGGGGAGCCTCCGCTTCACGCGGGACGTCGATGAGGTCGTCCGCGAGATTGAGGATGCCGATTACCTGATCGTACACAAGGAGCGCGTGCCGGCAGAGGCCATCACGCGCGCGCGCGCGTTGCGGCTGATCCAGCATCTGGGGCAGGACGCGCGCGGCGTGCCGATCGCCGCGGCGCGGGAACGAGGCATTCCGGTGGCCGCGACGCCGCTGGTCAACTACATCACAGTCGCCGAGCAGGTCTGGGCCTACATCCTCAATTGGGCGAAGCGGCTGCCGTCGCTGCGGGAGCATATGGCTGCCCGCGCCCACCTCGAAACCTGGCACAGCTTTCCCGGTACGCGCTATCTGGGCGATCTAACCCTCGGCCTGCTCGGGATGGGCGAAATCGCCCGGCCGATTGCGCGCGTTGCGCAGGCGTTCGGCATGAGCGTGAACTATTGGGATATCGAGCGCTTTCCCGAGTTGGAAGGGGCCCATGGCATGCGCTTTGTCGAATGGGACGAGCTCTTTGCCGCATCCGACGTCGTCTCGGTGCAGCTCGCGCTCACTCCGCAAACCGCGGGGCTCGTTGGCGCTCGAGAGTTTGCGTTGATGAAGCCGTCCGCGCTTTTCATCAACACCGCGCGCGGGCTGCTGGTCGATCAGCCCGCGTTGACCGAGGCATTGGCAAGTGGGCAGATCGGCGCGGTCGCACTCGATGTCTTTGCCGAGGAACCGCTGCCGGCCGACGACCCCTTGCTGGCGCTCCACGACGGGGCCGCCGAACGGGTCACGCTGACGCCCCACAACGCCTGGCAAAGCCCGTGGACATGGGTACGCGATTCGCGGGAGCTGTGGCTGAATGTCCGCCGCTCCTTGCGAGGCGAGCCGATCCAGCACCTGATTTGACGGCAGGCGACTGCTCCTGGAGATCAACGACATGACACGGTTGACGTTCGGAGTCTGCTTGCCAATCTTTGCCTGCCCCGGCATTCAGCTTTTCCGCACCCCGGGCATTGCCACGCTCGACCCGTCGACAGTTCTCCCTTATGGCAGGCACGCCGAGGGGCTTGGCTACGACTCGCTTTGGGTGGCCGATCACCTGATGCTCGGCAAGGATGAGGCGATCCTGGAAGGGTGGACTGTCCTTTCCGCGCTGGCCGGGGCCACGACGCGGCCGGCTTTGGGCATGATCCACATGGCCCACTATTTCCGGCATCCAGCGCTGACGGCGAAGATGACCGCCACGCTCGACCAGATCTCCGGGGGGCGGCTGATTCACTTCCTCGATTGTGGCTACCAGCGGCGCGAGTACGTCAACTACGGCCTGCCGTGGCGCGAGGAGATGGAGGACCGCATTGTCGATCTGGTCGAGGCGACGGAGATGATCCTCGCGCTCTGGTCGGCTCATGGGCCACTGACGATGCATGGGCGAACCTGGGAGGTATGCGACGCCATTTGCGAGCCGAAGCCATTGCAGCGGCCTCACCCTCCGCTCTGGTTCGGCGAAGCCGCTCCGGGCGGGTTGGCGGCCTGCGCGCGGTTCGGTCAGGGCTGGAACACGACGCCTGTCTCACTTGAGGAGTTGCGCCGCCGGATCGCCCTGCTGCGTGAGGCGTGCAATGCTGTTGGCCGCGATATGGAAGAGATCGAGCTGAGTCTGGAAACGCAAGTGCTGATCGCGGAGGATACTCTCGCGCTCCGGGCCAGGCTCGCGGCGCTCCTCGCTCTTGGCGGTGAGCAGGATCACTTGCCGCCGGAGATCGCGCCATACGTGAAGGACTATGCTTCGGACCCGGCCACGATCGCCTTTGTCGCTGGCGAAACTGACGACCTACCCGAGCCGATGGCGAGCGACTGGATCATCGGAACGCCTGAGCAGGTCGCCGCGCGCATCGAGACCTACGCTGCCGAGGGGATCAGCCACTTCATGCTCTGGTTCATGGACGCGCCGGGCTTTGAAGGAATGGAATTGTTCGCGAGGGACGTCCGGCCACGATTTCCCTGATCGGCCAATGTTCCCGTGTGGACATCCGCGCGAACGTGCCCGGACGACATTGTCCGGGCACGTTCGCATGATGATGCTCTCGCCAGCCACTGTCGCCCAGGCATCAGTACCGAAAGGTTACTTGCGACGGCGCTTGCCGCGCTTCTTGCCTTGTCGCGTCGCTTGCTTGCCCTTCACGACGCCCGTGCCAGATTCGTCGGCCGTCGTGTCATCCCCGGGCGCGGTTGTATCATCGTCGATCGTATCGGATCCGGACGTGTCGTCCGTGTCGCCGACCGTGTCGTCGCCCGTCGTGTCGTCGCCCGTCGTGTCGTCAGCGGTCTGGGCGCCAACCCGCCCCGCGCCGACGGCGGCAAAGAGCGCCGAGAGCCCACCTGCTGCCGCGCCTTTGGCGACGGCTCGTCGGGTCACTCCCGCTTCCTCGGGCATGCCACGTGCAACCTGATCTTCCATCCTCCAGCCTTTCCGTTTGACCCTGTTCGTCACCTGGGCGGCTTCGCAATGCGGTAGTTGGCAACAGAGCTTTGCGCATCGCAATGGCTTGGACTGTGCGATGCTGAATTGTGCTTCATGCAATCGTAATGTTCAGCACTATTGCTCGTCAATGAATCGTTAACGACTTGCGCTACGCTTTGGTTTCACCCCGGCACGGGCCAAGGAGGCACAGGGCCATGAACGCGAATACCATGCTGACGGCAATTGCCCCGGCTACGCCCCACGATGCCTCGGAACTGACCGCGTCATGGCTGACCAACGTGTTGCGCGCGTCGGGCCATCTGGCTGATGAGCGTGTCGAGACGTTTCGGGCCGAGATGTGGCGCGAGAAGCGCCTGTCGCATCTTTTCCGGCTTCAGGTCACGTACGCGCCCGAGTTGGCCTTGCCTGAGCGTTTCGTGCTCAAGCTCTCCCGGGCAGATGCCGACTCTTCGACAGCACATCGCCGCCGATGGAAAGAGCACGAATTCTATGCGCGTGTGGCGCCCACGATGGCAGATCCGCCGGTGCCCCGGGTGTACGGCGGCGCCCATGACGTGGCGGGCAATCGCTCGTTTCTGCTGATGGCCGATCTCTCAACGTCGCACTCCAGGCCGCCATCGCCCCTGCCGCCAACGCCTGACCAATTGCGAGGCGATATCGACTGCCTCGCGGCCATTCATGCCTGGTGGTGGGCGCATCCCGACCTTGGAGGGGTCATCGCGGAGCGGGACGACGGCTGGATTCGCGACAAAGCTGCCGTGGCGAGCAGGAATCTTTCCCGGTTCATGGACGACTATGAGCCTCATCTGCCCGCCGTCGCGAGCGAGGCGCTGAAAGCTGCCTGCGCTGGTTGGCCAACGATCCTTCGCCAGTCGGCGTGGTCTCCCTTGACGGTTGTTCACGGGGACGCCCATCCCTGGAACTTCCTGACCCCGTTGCACGCGGCAGATACCGTGACCCGGCTGCTCGACTGGGAAGGATGGTCGATCGAGCCAGGGCCGCACGACCTGGCCTCGCTGCTGGCGCTGCACCTTCCACCCACCGTGCGTCACGAGCTGGAAGGTGAGTTGATCGAGCGGTATTTGCAACAGCTTCGGGGTCATGGCGTCGATGGATATGACTTCGAGTCCTGCTGGGCGGACTACCGGCTGGCGATCGCCCGCCGAATGCTGTCACCCGTTGGGATGTGGTCGCGGGGAAGTCAGGCACATTCCTGGTGGCCAATCCTGGAACGGGTTTCGATGGCGTTTCACGAGCACCGGTGTGCAGAGGTTCTGTGACCGCCTGCTGGAAACCTTGACCGCTGTTTGACGTTGCGCCCGTGTTGCGCGTCGACCGCGGGCTCAGTTGCGACGCGCAAGTGCCACGGCAACGATGATGATGCCGCCGCGAATGATGATTTGCTGGCTGCTTTCGAGGCCCATGAGGATCAGCCCGTTGTTGACTACGCCAATCAGCAGCGCCCCAAGAACGGACCCGAGGACCGACCCCGAACCGCCGAAGAGGCTGGTTCCGCCGAGGACCACTGCCGCGATGACCGAAAGCTCGTCGCCATCGCCCCATTGAAAGCGCCCCGATTGCAGGCGGCCGGCATAGAGCATGCCGGCGAGGGCGGCAACGACGCCGGAGACGGTCAGGACAAGGAGCCCAATGCGGCTGGTGTTGATGCCACTGAAGCGGGCGGCGCTCTCGTTACCTCCGGTGGCCAGGACCTGACGGCCGTAGGGCGTCTTCTGGAGCGCGATGTAGCCAGCGATGGTGACGATGACGATCCAGATCAGAAGTGTCGGAACAGGTCCGACGTTCCCTGAGCCGAAGATGAAGTTGTATGGCTGGTTCAGGATCGGCACTGGCGCAGTGTCAGTGATCCACATTGCCGAGCCACGAGCCACCCCCATCATGCCGAGAGTGACCAGAAAGGAGGGGATCACCAGGCGGGTGACGAGCAGCCCATTGAGTGCTCCGATGAGCAGCCCTGTCACGAGCCCGGCAACGACCCCCGGGACCAGCCCGAAACGCTGGATTGTCAGTGCCGTCGTCACCGAGGCGAGGCCGGCAATTGCCCCAACCGAAAGGTCAATCTGCCCGGCGGCGATGACGAAGGTCATCGCGACCGCCATTGTGGCGATGATTGCTGTCTGGCGGACGATGTTCAGAAGATTGTTCGGAGAGGTAAAGCCTGCATCCCGAAGGGCAATCGCGAAGAAGAGGAAAAGGACGACGAATCCGACATACACCATGTACTGGCGCCAATCGACCGAGTGGAGCAACCCCCGGTCACGCGCTCTGGATGGCATGGTGTAGATCCTCCTCCGTGGTGACAGTCTTGCGGTCGATCTCGCGTACAAGGCGGCCGTTCTGCAGGACCAGCAGGCGATCGCTGACTGCCAGGAGTTCTGCTGGCTCCGAAGAAATGACAATGACGCCTTTCCCGGCGTCGGCCAGCTCGCGGATGATGCCCAGAATCTCGGTCTTGGCCTGAATGTCGACCCCGGCCGTCGGCTCGTCGAGAATCAACACCTCCGGCTCCATCGCTGGTTGCCGCCGGAAAGGAGCCGGGCCACCGTATCGATCGACGGCGTCTTCACGCGCAACGACGTGACCAGCGACGAGGCAACCTCGTCGCCCCGTCGCTCGTCGATCAGCACGCCGCGCTTGATCCGCTCCAGCAATGGCAGAATGGCGTTGTCGCGCACGGTGTGGTCGAGAACGAGGCCCTGCGAGCGGCGGTCCTCAGGCACCAGTGAGATGCCGGCGTCAATTGCATCGTCTGGATTGCGGATAGTAACCCGCGTGTCGCGGACCCGGATTTCGCCGCTGTCGTGCGGGTCGATGCCGAAAATGGCGCGCGCCATCTCAGTGCGGCCGCTCCCCATCAGACCAGCGACACCAACAATCTCCCCTGGATAGAGGTCGAAGCTGATATCTTGCACGCGGCTGCCGGCGGAGAGTCCGCGGATCTGGAGTAGCGGTTCCACTGAGCGGTCGACCGGTCGTTCATGCCATGCAAAGGCCTGCTCCATCGTTGTGCCGACGATGGCGTCGATGACGCTCCCCATGGTCAGGTTCGCCGTCTCATCGGTCAGGATGTGTCGCCCGTCCCGTAGGACGGTGATGCGGTCGGTGATCTTGAAGATCTCTTCCATCCGATGCGAGATGTAGATGATCGAGATGCCGCGCTGCTTCAAGCGCTCGATCAGGGCGAAAAGCGCATTCGACTCGGATGCGGTCAGTGAGGAGGTTGGCTCGTCCATGATCAGGACGCGAGCTTCCTGGCTCAACGCCTTGGCGATTTCGGTGAGTTGCCAGTAGCCGGTGCCCAGGTCGCCGACGCGCGCGCCAGGATCGATCTCCTCGCCCATCTCGGCGAAGATTGCGCTGGTTTGCCGCGCGCTCTCGCGGTCATCGATCAACCCGAGCGCCCCGCGAGGCTCATTGCCGAGCATGACATTCTGAGCCACGGTCAGCGTTGGGATCAGGCTGAACTCCTGGAAGATCATGCCAATCCCGAGTTCGCGGGCAACGTGTGGGGAGCGGATTTCGACCTGACGGCCATTGACCTCGATCTGTCCCTCGTCCGGCGTATAGACCCCTTGCAGAATCTTCATCAGGGTCGACTTGCCGGCGCCGTTTCCTCCGACCAGGGCATGGACCTCGCCCGGCACGAGCTCAAAGTCGACCCCGTGCAGGACACGATTGCCGAAAAAGCTCTTGCTGATGCCGGTCATACGGGTCGCCGCGTCGTCCATTTCCTCGCTTCCACATTTCTGCTGGAAGCCGGGAGCGCCGCAGCAGGCGCTCCCGGCTTCCAGCCAGTGAAGCTACTGTCCGGCAGCTTCGACGAGTGCGGCCGGCGGATCCTGATGATAGACCTCGACCCAGGCGTCAAGAACGTTGTCGTGCGTGACTGGCAGCGCGGGCAGCGCAACGTAGGGTGGTGCTTCCTTGCCAAGCAACCCATAGCCCGCGAGGATCGCTTCGGTCACGCCCTGATCGAACGGCCGCTGCGCGCCAAGACCTTTCACGATGCCATCTTGAGCGATCGAAACCGCGACGTTCTGGCCCAGGTCAATTGTGGTGACGATGACGTCCCCCTCGCGGCCGGCGGTTCGGATCGCGGTCACCACGCCTTCGGCAGGAACATCCCAAACGGCCCAGATGCCGTCGAGGTCCTGGTGCTTGGTCAGCATTGCGGCGGCGACGCGGTCGCCGTCTCCCGCAAAGTCCGGGCCGGCAATCCCTTGCTCTTCCACGATTTCGATATCGGGGTAGTTCTCGGCGATGGTCGCCTTGAAAGCGTCGTAGCGCTGGCGGGTGACGAAAAAGTCGGCGGCGTGATAGACGATGCCGATCTTCCCCTGGCCGCCAAGTTTTTCAGCCATGATGTGCGCCGAGGCGACGCCGTTGCCATAGTTGTCGGCCGAAACGACGCTGACGTAGTCGGTCCCTGGCGTGAAGCCCTGCGGCACGTTGTCCATGAAGACAAGCTTGACGCCCTGGTCGGCGGCCTGACGGTAGGCCGCGGCGGTGGCGACGGGGTCGGTCGGGATGGAGACGATGATGCTCGGGTTCCGGGCGAGCGTCGTCTCGATATCGGAGACTTGCGTGGCCGGGTCGAAGCCGGCGTCGGTTTCGGCGATGACCTCGATCCCCATCCTGGCGAACTGGTCCTTCAGTCCGGCGATCTGCGCCACTGACCAGTCGTTTCCGCCGTAATGCATGATGATGGCGGCGGTGGCGCCCATCGCCTGAATTTCGGCCAGCTCTTCCTCGCTCAGCGAGACGTCAGTGGCGGCAGTCGGGCTCTCGCCATTCGGCCCAGTGCTAAAGACTTGCCCTGCCATCGCCTCGAGCGACTCGGCCCCGGCCGGCGCTGGGGTGGCGTCTTGGGCCCGCGCGAGATTCGCGCCGAAACCGGTGAAGGGGACGGCAAGCACCCCTGCTGCCAGGATGGCGAAGTGGCGTCGATTGATGCCCTGAGTCATGAGGTTGCTCCTTTGCTCAAGTGACCTCTCGATCGGCGATGGACGACCTTCAGGTGTTCAGCCCCGCAATGCTCCTTTCCACGTACTCCCGGCTCTTGCGGGCGATTTCGACTTTGTCTCCCTCGTAGGCATCGAGCTCAACCGCTATCCAGCCGTCGTAGCCGTGACGGGTGAGCGCGGTGAGAATGCCGGCGAAGTCGAGTGAGCCTTCGCCGACGGGCAGGAACGCGCCATCGGCGTAGTCCTTCAGGTGGATGTAGGGGATGCGATCGCCATAGGTCTCGATCAATGCGATCGAATTGCCGCCGGCGGCGTCGAGATGAGCCGTGTCGGGGCAGAAGCCGATGCCAGTGAGCGAAAAGACGCGGGCGATCTGCTCCGGCGTCTGCGCGCTGGTGCCGAGGTGGGGGTGGAAGCTTGGCGTCAGGCCATACTCTGTCGCCACCGCGGCGGCGCGGTCGAGCCCCTCGGCCAGCCGTCGATAGTCGTCGTCCGTATTCCCGGTCGAGCGGACAGCGCCGCCGCCCAGGACAAGATGTTCGGGGCCGAAACGGGCGGCCGCTTCGCAGACGCCACGGATCCTGGCCAACTCTTCCTCGAAGATGTCAGGATAGATGAAGTTCGCTCCAGTGTAGACGGCGACCATGCTCAATCTGAGCTCTTCCATCACCCCGCGCAGGGCGTCCTCGCGCCCGACGAATTGCATCAGGTTGCCGTCAAACAGTTCGAAGCCCTCGAAGCCGGCGGCGGCTATATCGCGAAGGGCCGTCTCAGTCGCGTCGCAGCTGATGTAGTAGAGGTCCTTGACGCTCGTGACTCCCTGCGGCGTGCCCCAAACGCCACCCCAGAGATTGGTGTGAAACGCAAGCTTCATCCTCTCGCTCCTCCCGTCGTCAGCGTCGTCCGATCAAACAGCCGCGCCGCGTCGATTGACGATTCCTTCGGCCACGCGCCATGCATTGGCCATGATCGTCAGCGTTGGATTGACCCCGGTTGACGTCGGGAACGGGCTACCGTCGACGGCGTAGAGGTTTTCGACCTCGTGCGCGCGGCAGTCTCGATTGAGGACTGACGTATCGGGATCGTTCCCCATGCGCAGTGTGCTGTGCTGATGCGAGCAGTTCCCGGTGACTCGCTCGATGTAGACCTTCCAGACCTTCCTCGCTCCGGCCGCCTCCAGAATCTCGGCGTTGCGGTCAATGATCCATCGCCCCTGTGCCAGGTCGTTCGGGTGCGGCGTGTGGGTGATGCGGGCGACCGGCAAGCCCCAGGCGTCCTTGACGGTGTCGTCCAATTCGACCCGGTTTGTTTCACGTGGCAGATCGTGCAAGACGAGGCCGACCGCCATCGCGTGATTGAAGAACTCGCGGTCGGCGTCCTTGGCGGCTTGGCCCCAGGTGGGAGCGCCGGGGAGCGAGAAACTGATCGGCAGCGGAATGCCGACTCCTGCCGAGGCGACGTGACAACCACCGACGAAGGGGCGATCGGAGGAGTTTTGGAGAAACTCGAACGTGCTGGCCCCGACGTACCCACCGCCGGCCCAGCCGTAGACCGGCTCCTCGAAGACACCAATGGCCGCGCTGTATTCGTGGAACGTCGCATTGCGGCCAACCTGGTCGCTACCGTTCGCCAGCCCGCGTGAGAAGCGCGCAGACTGCGAGAGGAGGAGGAGCCTCGCTGACTCAATGGCCCCACCGGCGAGAATGAAGAGATCGGCCTCCTGAGAGCGGGCGTTTCCGTCGGCATCGAGATAGTCGGCGCTCGCGACCTGACCCTCGCGGTCGAGCGTCAATTCCTGAAC
>CAYSXO010000054.1:0-18851 GCA_964434995.1 uncultured Sphaerobacteraceae bacterium | reverse complement strand
CTCTTGTCGCTGTTGTAGCAGGGGAGTGGCAGACGCCATGGGCCAGGCGTAGACAGGCGCTTCCGTTCAACACATCGCGAATCGTGGCGTATCCTGTACAGGAAGCCTCCTGCCGCTTCGGTGGCAGGCCGAGGGACTGACTTTACGGCCACTCCCTCTGGTTCGATTTCGATTTCGCTTGCTGGCATCGGTGGTCTACGATCCGAACCCCAACCCTGCCAGATAGGCATTGCCAAACGTCCCTGCCGGATCCATCCCGGCGCGGATCGCCTCGAACGCCGGCAACTCTGGGTAGAGCCGTTCGATCTCATCGCGGCCCAGCCAGTGCAGCTTGCCCCAGTGCGGGCGGCCGCCGTGCGCCAGGAAGATCGGCTCCGCATCGCGGAAGAAGCGCTCGTGTGGCTGATCCATGGCCTGATGCAGGCTGATGGTTGCGCTCTCCTGGCCTTGCGTCGGACTGAGCAGGGCCGTCTCGCCCGGCTGCGTGCGGTACTCCACGGCCCAGGTGCACGTAGGGTGTTTCGCCTGCATCATGGCGCGCACGTCGCGGAGGGCGGCTGGCCCCGCGGCGAGGGGGAGCGTGTACTCCATCTCGACGAACGGTACGTTCCGCGCCGAGGGATAGCTGCGCCAGCTCCAGTCGACGACCTCCGGCCGCAGGTAGCGCTCGATGCTGCCAGGCGGCGCCTCGGCCGCTTCAACCTGGAACGGCTCGTCATCGGTCTCCTCGAAGGTCTTCAGGACGCAAAGGTCGTGCGCGGGAAGCCACCAGAACTCGGCGTTGCGCCGCGTTTCCTCTTCCGCGAGGAACCCGTCGAGGCAGTCTTTGAAAGGCATGGCTCGGGTGCGCTCCCGCAGCTTGTAGGCGGGAGCGGTCGCCAATGTCACGCGGGTCAACACGCCCAGCAGGCCGAGGCCGAGCGCGGCGGCACGCAACCGGTCCGGCTCCGAGCTGTCGACCGTGACCAACTCGCCGTCCGCGTTCATGAGCTCGACCGCGCGCACCATCGCGGAGAAGCTGCCATGGTTGCGCCCGGTGCCGTGGGTGCCGGTGGCAACCGCCCCGGCGATGGCCTGCCGGTCGATGTCACCCTGGTTCGCCAGCGCCCGGCCCGCGGCCAGCAGTGGCCCGCCAAGCTCGTGGATGCGCGTGCCGGCCAGGATGACGGCATCGCCCGTTACGGGGTCGATTCGCTCGATGCCCGAGAACCGCGAGAGGTCGATCAGCGTGCCAGCGGTGGCGCACAAGGGCGCGAACGAGTGCCCCGACCCGACTACGCGCACTTGCTCTCCTCGCCGCGTCGCCTCCAGAACCGCCGACCTCAGCTCGTCGATCGATGCCGGTGCGGCCATGATGCGCGGCGTGGCCACGACGTTTCCTGCCCAGTTTGTCCACGATGCCGAATGGCTCATATCCCCTCCCGCGGCGGACGGTACCACGGTGGCGAGGCGGGGAGCCGAGGAGTCGAGGAGTTGGAAAGTCGGGGAGTCGAGGCGTCGTGAAGTCGAGGACTGGGCGGCGAGACGGCGGATTTCATCGTATGCTGCCCGCCGATAGCCGATAGCTGACAAATAGCCAGGAGCCTATGACCCTGACACCCCGACACCCTAACACCCCATCACCCGCGTCCGGCGACCTGCTGCTGGTCAATGGCCGCGTGCGCACCATGGACTCGGCCAACCCGGCGGCATCGGCGGTTGCGATCCGCATGGGGCGGATTGCTTACGTCGGGGATGATGCCGGAGCGAAGGCCGCTGCCGCGCCGGGAAGCCCGGTCATCGACCTGGCGGGGCGCACGGCCACGCCAGGGTTGAACGATGCGCACGCCCACCCGATGTCGGTCGGCTTCGCGCTGCTCGATCTCGATCTCTCCCCGGAGCGCAACGCGGCCATCGCCGACATTCAGACGCTGGTGCGTGCGGCGGCGTTGGCGCGGCCAGCCGGGACGTGGATTGTCGGCCGCGGCTATGACGACGCGCGGCTGGCCGAGGGCCGGCATCCTGACCGGCGCGACCTCGACGCCGTGTCGCCAGATCATCCGGTTGTCCTGATGCGGATGTGCCATCACATCGGCGCCGCCAATTCCGCCGCGTTGCGCCTGGCGAGGGTCACCCGCGAGACGCCCGACCCCGACGGCGGCATTTTCGACCGCGATGAGCATGGCGAGCCGACCGGCGTGCTGCGTGAGACGGCGCTGGAGATGGTCCGCGCCAAGGCGCCGGAACCGGACCAAGAGGCGATGATGGCCGCGCTGATCGCGGGCGGGCGCGAGTTCCTGCGCGCGGGGGTGACGAGCGCGGTCGAGGCCGGCATCCGCGACCCGCGCGAGTTGCGCGCCTATCAGCGGCTGCGCGAGCGTGGCGCCCTTCCTTTCCGCGCCTATCTGATGATGATCATCGACGAGACGCTGGACGAGCTGATATCGCTCGGCATCCAGACCGGCTTTGGCGACGACTGGCTGCGCATCGGACCGGCCAAGCTCTTCAGCGACGGCTCGATCGGCGGCCGCACGGCGATGATGCACGCGCCGTACGAAGGCCAGCCGGAGAACCACGGCCTCTGGATGTTGCCGCCGGAGGAGATGAAAGCGAAAGTGCGCCGCGCGCACGACGCCGGATTTCAGGTCGGCATCCACGCCATCGGCGACGCGGCCATCGATCTCGTCCTCGACGCCTATGAGGAGGCGCAGACGGCGAACCCGCGCCCCGATAGCAGGCACCGGATTGAGCACTGCTCGATCGTCGACGACCGCATCCTCGGCCGTATTCGCGATCTCGGCGCCGTCCCGATTCCGGGGACGTCGTTCCTGCGGCACTTCCGCGACGCCTACGTCAACAACCTCGGCGAATGGCGGATCGGGCAGGCGTACGGTATGCGATCCTTCGCCCGGTTCGGCATCACCGCCGCCGCCTCCTCCGACGCGCCGGTCGTGCCGATCAATCCGCTGGCAGGCGTGCAGACGATGATGACGCGCCGCGACATCCTCGGCCGCCCTTGCAACCTGGAGGAAGCGCTATCTCTGGAAGATGCCCTGCGCGCCTACACCGTCAACGGCGCTTATGCATCATTTGAGGAAGGGATCAAGGGGACGCTGATACCGGGATTGCTGGGCGACGTGACCGTCTTCGAAACCGACCTGGCCATGGTCGATCCGAATGAACTGGCGGGCGTCAAGGTTGCCTACACGATTGCCGAGGGGAACGTGGTGCATGAGGCGTAGGCGCCCATCCCCCAACCCCTCGCCCTACGCACAGGGCGAGGCGAACATCATCTCGAGACGGTTCAGGCCGAGACCGTCACCAGCAGCCGCTGGACGGCGTTGTACTGGTAGCCAAGCTGGTTCCAGGGAACCTGAGCTGGCTGCGAGGCGCCCCGGTCGTCGGTGGCGCGGGTGAGTAGGCCGGTCGGGCCGGGCGTGGCGTCCCACGCGTATTCGAATCTGGCCCAGGCATGCTCGCCGCCGTTCGACGTGATCGATGCCTCATTCCAACTGTTCCCGTTGTCGGTCGAGACCTCCACATTCGCGATTCCACCGAGCCCCGACCAAGCGTAGCCGACGATCGGCGCCGAGCCTGCCGTCAACTGAGCGCCGGGAGCCGGCGTCCAGATCGCGGAGGAGACCGGCATGGCGCGAACGGGGCGCAAGACCGCGCCGTGGGCGTCGATGACGATGGAGTTGTTGACGTTGAAGTCACCCTGGAAGGGGTGATCGAGTACGGTCAGGCCGATGAGCCATTTGGTCGAGGCGATGCCGCCCCAGCCGGGCACGAACAGCCGCACCGGACCGCCGTGCGGTGCGGGGAGATCCTCGCCGTTCATCTGCAGGGCCAGGATGGTATCCGCGTCCATGGCGACCTCGAGCGGAAGCCCGCGTTGCATTTCGGCAAAGTCGCCGCCCTGCGAGACGACGTCGATGGCGCCATCCTTGACTCCCGCCTGAACGAGCAGTTCGTGGAGGGGTGGCCCGCTCCATTCGGCGTTGCCGATGGCGTCATTTCGCCATTGGCCGCCTTTGG
Source organism: uncultured Sphaerobacteraceae bacterium (assembly GCA_964434995.1). Classification (GTDB taxonomy): domain Bacteria; phylum Chloroflexota; class Chloroflexia; order Thermomicrobiales; family UBA6265; genus JACCXM01. Next base: position 14,834 of record CAYSXO010000054.1, on the reverse strand, counting down.
CGACCGGGGCGAAGAAGCCGCGGCTGTTCCCGGAGCATTCCAGGAACGAGGTGTAGGTTCGCTGGGGCATCGCCTTGAGGTCGTCAAGTGACAGGGTTAGCGGGGTCGCCACATGCCCATCGATCGTCAGGCGATAGGTCGACGGATCGTCCAGGATCGCGGAGGGCCCATGGGAGCGGATGAAGAAGGCATCGTTGGCAACGATGGTTTCAGTCACCAACTCCGGCGGAGTGCCAAAGTTGAAGCCGCCATGCGCGATCAGCGGCTGATCGATGCCAATGGAGGCCAGGGATGCGGCTGGGTCATCGGCCGCCGGTATGGTGGTGAACGGGCTGCTGAAAGCTCCGGCTTCCGGGGTGGCGGCTCCCTGTGCCCAGGCGCCATCGGCGAGGATCGAGGCAACTGCCGGCGCGGCGAATCCCGCCGCCGCCAACTGCCGGATCAGGGCGCGACGGCTCATCAGATGCATGCGTTGATCGGTTGCCGTAGCCATGGTGATGCTCCTATTCACCGGTGATCCGATGCGCCGAGGGTGCGGCAACGGGTTCGATGACGGGCCTCTCAGGTCGCGACCGAGCCTTCACCCCCGCATCATTGCCATAATATCGTATAACGATATGAATGAGCGTCGAGGTCCTGTACGGCCGCTACAATGCGACCATCGTGATATGTGGTCCAGGTCATGCAGGAGCGTACGATGCCAGCCGATCTCGTCTTCTTGAATGGAACGGTCATCACCATCGATGACACGCGCCCCGTGGCGGACGCGGTCGCCGTGGTGGGAAACCGCATCGCGCGCGTCGGCTCGAACGATGCAGTGCGCGCGGAGGCGGGACCGGGGACGCGCGTCATCGACCTCGAAGGGCGCGCGCTACTGCCTGGCTTCAATGACAACCATACGCACCCCATCTCCTACGGTATCGGGCTCAGCCTGATCGACGCCCGGCCCGTGGCGCAGCCGACCCTGGCCGGATTGCAGGATGCCTTCCGCGCCGCCGAGGCGAACGGCGCCAATGGGCAGGGCGGCCGGGGCGGCTGGCTCCTGGCCCGCGGCTATGACGACAGCCGCCTCGACGTGCGCCGCCACCCAACGCGGCTGGAGCTGGATGCGGCGACGGGAGGCCGCCCTGCCTTCCTGACGCGCACCTGCGGCCATCTCGGCGTCGCCAATTCGGCGGCCCTGGCGCTGGCCGGGATCACCAGCACGACGGCCGACCCCGAGGGCGGGCAGATCGACCGCGATGCGCATGGCGAGCCGACCGGCCTGCTGCGCGAAACGGCCATGCGTCTCGTGCAGGACCAGATTCCGCGCACGACCCGAGCCGGGATGAAGGATGCCCTGCGCGCCGCCGGCGAGCGCTTCCTGGCCTACGGCATCACCAGTGTTGGCGAGGCCTCGATCCGCACGTCGGACGAGCTGGCCTCCTATCAGGAGCTAGCGCGGGAGGGCGCGCTCCCGGTGCGCGTGTTCACCATGATGCTAATCGATGACACCCTCGATGCCCTGGCCAGCCTGGGGATGTCCACCGGCTTTGGAGACGACTGGCTGCGCATCGGCCCAGCCAAGCTTTTTCAGGACGGTTCCGGCGGCGGGCGCACGGCCGCCATGTTCACGGACTACGTCAACGATCCCGGCAACCGCGGCATCACCATCTATGAGCAGGATGGCCTGGACGAGCGTTTCACCCGCGCCCATGCGGCGAGGTTTCAGCTCGCCGCGCACGCAATTGGCGACCGGGCCATCACCATGATCCTCGACGCCTACGAAAAGGCGCTGGCCCAATCACCGAAAGCGGACCACCGCTTTCGCATCGAGCACTGCGGCATGTGTACGCCGGAGATCATCGACCGCATGGCGCGAATGGAGATCGTCGCCGTGCCGCAGCCGAATTTCATCTACGAACTGGGCGACAGTTACATCCGCAATTTCTCGCGGGAGCAGCTTGCGCTCTCCTATCCGGGGCGGACCTGGTTCGACCGCGGCATCGTCGCGGTCGGCTCGTCCGATGTTCCGGTGGTCGACTGCAACGTGCTCCGTAACCTGACGTCGGCCGTCACTCGCCTGACCGCCACGGGCCAGCGCATGGGCCCCGAGCAGGGCGTCACCATCGACGAGGCGCTGCGCATGTTCACCATCAATGGCGCGTTCGCGTCGTTTGAGGAAACCCGGAAGGGGAGCATCACCCCCGGCAAGCTGGCCGATCTGGTCGTGCTCTCGGACGATCCACGCGCCATGCCGGCGGAAGATCTGCCCTCGTTGTCGGTTGTCATGACGGTAGTCGATGGGCGGGTAGCGTTCGAGGCATAGTGGCATTCGCTGCCCGTCGCCAAGGCGAGATGACCGATGTTTAGAAGGCTGCTTCGTGTGAGGATCTGATGTCGCGGGAAGAGACTCCGGCGCCGTGTCAGGGGGTGGCCGCGGAATCGCGCCAACGCGAGATTGCCTGTCGTGCGGCGCTGATCGCTACGTTGGGCCTCCTGATCTTTGTCGCGGTGGCCGTGCCGGTGGCGATCCGCGGCATTGCCGGAACCCTTCTCGGTGGGCGCAAGACCGTCCTCTTCGATCTTGCTACCAACAGCGACGCTCCGCCCATCGTCCGCGATCCCATATCCGAGTATCGGAACTACATCAACGTCGCCGTGGTGAGCCTCGATCCGGTAGACGGCCAGGCGACGCTCGCGGTCTCCGGCAACCGCGATTGTGCCGCCACCCGCGCAACCGTGACGCTGACCTTTCCGGCCCTGGACGACAATGCCGCGCGGCGGCGCGGGTTACCGCCTTCAGCAACCCTGATGTAGGGTTTGGTTGACCGCATCTTCAGTCAGTCAGTCAATCTTCTGGTGCGTGGCCGGCCCAACCTCCACCCGTTTGACACCTGTGATCTATAGCTGGGCATTGCCGTCGTCATTGTCGGAGCCGACGGCGTTCCCGTGAGCCTGGAGCGGACCTTTGCGGATAATCAGGTATTTGGCGCCCTGCAAAGCCAGCTCAGTCACCGGGAAATGGACCCGCCACACGGGAAAGACCCGACCCGCGCCAGGGCGACGGCCGATCCCTATGAGCTCGACCTGGTCGAAGAAATGAGGTTCCAATGCCCGGACTGCCTGAAAGTCCTGGTGGCCATCCTGCTGATTCTGCTCATCTCTGTCTCGGATGCGATCGCACTGTTACGCCGCGATGTCGATAATCTGCTCTTCGGCAGCGGTGGCCTGATCCTCAGCGTTGGGGCATTCGCTCGGTGCTGGTCAGCCAGCCCCTGCCCGGCGTGGCAGCGATCGACCTTGCCCTTTCGTTCGTGATCCTCTTCCTGCTCCTGGGCCTTACCCTGCGCCTGACGCGCCACGTTCATCGGGGGAGCAACTAGGCGCTGGCCTGGCGCCTGGTTCAGGCGCGGATGAGGGCATCGATAGCCCGATCCGCGCCCGGCAGCAAGGTGAATCACCCGCCATCGCTGGATTCGGCCACCGGCCAGTAGTCCGGAACGCGCATCGTTTCGTGCTCGCCAGGCCAGGGCGGCATGGCGCCCAACATGAACTGGAATGGCTTGGAATCAACTGGACAGGAGAGTCACGGCGGTTCCCGTCGCGAACACGTGGTGGGCCGCGCCAGGAGTTGGCTCGCCGCGGGATCCGGATGCACCGCCTTCCACGTGACCCTGGCGCTACAGCGGCGCATGCCCTTGACCGGCCAGTATGCACGACCCCGCAATCCGCGAAAGCGGCTCAACGCTGTGCGGAGTTCGGGTCACGTTGCCCAAGTTCGGCAGCCGAAAGTGCGTTCTGCCGTTGTAGTGCCAAGTCATGACGCGCTCGCCAGACATCCCTGGTCCACTGGTGTCCGATCTGAGGTTGGTAGTGACGATGTGAGGCACTTACGCCAGAGGGCAGGCCCAATCCTGACCTGCTTCCGCGTGGCTGATAAGGAATTGATGCACGAGCGAGAAATCCGTTGCCACCGGGCGCGCCTGGCAGAGCATGGCCGTTGAGGAATCTGCCCAATTCCCGCCTCAGTGGCGCTGATGCCAGCGCCTGTGACCCGATCCCAGAGCGGAGAACTGCTGATGACCCAGGAGCAAACACCATGCCAACTCGTCAAACGCAAAACTGGAATTCGCCCTCGCCGGGCGGCCTTGACACGCACTTGGTGCCAGATTACAGTTGTCAATTAACGACAATAACTTTCACTATTCGAGAATATCTGCGGAATGGGGTCGCGTGCGCCGAGTCTCAGTGAAGGAATCGTCTGATCGCCAATGCCTTGCTACCGGCACGCGCGCGGCGGCAATGGCCTCGGTGTCTCGTCGCAATCTGCCCGCTCGGCAGATGCTGTTCGCAGGGGGAGAGGGGAGTCGTGGAGAACGGTGAGACGTATCGGTTGGGGTTTGATATCGGCGGCACGTTCACGGACTTTGTCCTCTACAACGAGAAAACTGGCGCCGTTTCAACCTACAAGACCTTGACGACGCCCGAGGATCCCGCACGGGCGGTAGTTCTCGGGTGGCGGGCTCTCCATGACGAGATTGGTTGTGGCGCAACTGTCTCACTGGCCATTCACGGCACCACGCTCATTACCAATGCTCTTATCGAGCGCAAGGGGTCGCGAACCGCATTCCTCACCACCAAGGGGTTTCGCGACATCCTGGATACCCAGCGGGAAATGCGGTACGACATTTATGATCTCCACTCCCCGCCGGTCGAGCCGCTCGTTCCCCGCTCGATGCGGGTAGAGTTGGACGAGCGCATCAACGCCTTTGGCGACGTGCTCATCCCGCTGACGTTGGACAGCCTGGAGGGGGCCACGAGCCAATTGCGATCTCTGGAGCCGGAGTCCGTCGGCGTCTGTTTGCTGCACTCATACCAAAACGCGGGGCATGAACAGGCTGTGCTCAACTATCTGGCCACACATCTGCCAGGGGTTTCGGTCAGCCTGTCGAGCGAGGTGGCCCCCGAGATTCGCGAGTTTGAGCGAATGTCGACGGTTGTGGCCAATGCCTACGTGCAACCATTGACCGAACGCTATCTGGCGAGCATTGTGGACGCGCTTGCTTGTCAGGGATACGAGCGAGAGCTCTTCCTGATGCTGTCGAGCGGCGGCATCACCGACACCTCGACCGCGAAACAGTTCCCCATTCGGCTTGTCGAATCCGGGCCGGCGGCGGGGGCGTTGGCGGCCGTGTTCTATGGCCGCCAGGCTGACCTCGCGGACCTGGTGTCGTTTGATATGGGGGGCACCACCGCGAAGATCTGCGTGATTCGCGATCATGCGCCCGCGATGACATCGACATTCGAAGTTGCGCGTCGCCATCGCTTCAAGAAGGGCAGTGGACTGCCGGTTCGGATTCCGGCAATTGAATTGCTGGAGATCGGCGCCGGCGGCGGCTCGATTGCCCGTGTGGATGGGCTTGGGTTACTCAAGGTGGGGCCAGAGAGCGCGGGCGCCGATCCCGGGCCAGCATGTTACGGGCGCGGTGGTGTTGAGCCCACGGTGGCCGATGCCGATCTCGTCCTGGGATACCTCAATCCAGGCAATTTCCTGGGCGGCCGAATGACACTCGATCGGCCTGCCGCCGAGGCGGCGATCGCCCGTCTCGGGAAGACGCTAGGGCTCTCCATGGTCGAGACAGCGGCGGGTATTCGCCGCGTGGTCGACGAGGCCATGATCGCCGCAACTCGTGTTCATCTGGCGGAACGAGGAGTGGATCCGCGCCGGCTCTGGCTGCTCGCCTTCGGCGGGGCGGGGCCGGTGCATGCGGATGCCATTGCGCGCGCGCTCAAGATGTCCGGGATACTCGTTCCGCCGGGAGCTGGCGTTACCTCGGCGCTCGGATTTCTTGCGGCCCCGGTCGCCTTCGATCTTGCGCGCACGCATGTCGGCCCGGTGGCGGATGAATCGCTTCCCGTTCTCGACGATGTCTTCGCGGAGTTGGTTGCGATCGGCCAGGACACCCTGGCCCGGGCCGGTGTGGCGCCGGAGGCGATGACCATGACCGCCAGTGCCGATTTGCGTCATCAGGGGCAAGGGCACGAACTGACGGTGGCGCTGCCACCCGGGCGCTTGGCCGACAATGGGCTCGAATGTCTCCGTGAAGCGTTCTTTGCGCGTTACGAAGATGTGTATGGCTACGCGCATCGACACCTTCCTCTGGAGATCATGACGTGCCGATTGACCGCTAGCGGGGGATCGCCCGAGATCACTCCCGTGGAGACGCCTTCTAACGGCAACCAGACCGCACCAAGTGAAGTGCGCGAAACGTATGTGGCTGCTGTAGGCGGATTCGTCCCCACGATGGTCTACAAGCGGTCGGAATTGACCGCCAATTCCGTGATCGCGGGACCGGCTATCGTCGAGGACGTTGATTCGACCATTGTCGTCGGGCCAGATGCCGCTGTCACGGTCGATCCATTCGGAACCCTGCGTATTGCTCTGACAGAGAACTAGACCTTCCTTGGGTCCATGTGGATTGCCAGTAGGCGTATTTGCCTGGGTGAAGCATGAGCGCCCAAAGGCGCGACAACAGCGACGGAGGCACGTGTGGACGGCGATCAGTTTGATCCAATTACGCTCGAAGTGCAATGGCAGCGGCTCCTGGCCATTGCCGATGAGATGGACACCGCGACCATTCGCGCGTCCTTCTCGACGATTGTTGGCGAGAGCCACGATTTCGGGTGCGCCATCATGGATGGCCACGGTTCGGCTATCGCGCAAGCGCAAATCAGTCCGCCGCAGTTCTGCACGATGTTGCCTCGCACGACGAAGGAGATGCTGAAAAAATTCCCGCGTGAATCGCTGCGAGACGGCGATGTCCTAGTCACCAATGATCCCTGGATCGGCAGCACTCACCTTCCTGATTACAACATTGTGACACCGGTCTTCTATAAAGGGAATCTCATAGCGTTCTTTGGCACCGTCGCGCATGTCTCCGACGTTGGCGGCCACCTTGGAGATCTCGAAGCCTATGACGTGTACATGGAGGGAACCCGTATCCTGCCGACGAAGTTCTACAAGGCCGGCGTGGCAAATGACGAGCTGATCGAGATTATTGCCGCGAATTGCCGGGTGCCAGCCATGGTGTTGGGTGATCTCCAGGCGATCGTTGGCACCCATCGCATGGCGACTCGTCGCCTCCATGAGTTTCTGGACGACTACTCGCTTGATAACCTGGATGATCTCTCCACGACCATCATGAACCGGTCTGAGCGCGCGCTCCGCGCCGCGATTTCGGCGCTGCCAGACGGCGTTTCAGAGTATGAAGTCGTAGGAGATGGGTATCTCCAACCGTTCACGTTGCGAGTCCGTGTCGAGATTCGTGGCTCGGACATGTTCATGGATTTCGCGGGGAGTTCGCCGCAGCAGCTCAATGCCGCGATCAACGCGGCGTTCAACATGACCTTTGCGACGGCAGTCTATCCGGTCAAGTGCATGCTCGCCGCCGATATTCCGAACAATGATGGTCTTGTTCGGCCGTTGCACATCTCGGCGGAAGAAGGGTCCATCCTCCACTGCACCTTCCCTGCTCCGGTGAAGGCGCGTGCCAAAGTGATGAAGCACGTGCCGCCGCTCATCTTCGGAGCCCTGGCCCCGCTACTGCCGGGAGAGACGATCGCGGCGGCTGGGGGCATTTTCCCGTTCCATTTCAGCGGATTTGATTCCCGATATGGGTCGTTCAACGTCCATGTCCTGCCGCATGGCGGCATGGGCGCCATGCGGGACAATGACGGCAACCCGCCGGTTGCATACCCGCACAACAGCACGGTCACGCCGATCGAGATCATGGAGCGTCAATGCCCCGTCCTCATGGAGAGCAAGACGCTTGTGCCTGATTCCGGCGGTCCTGGCAGGTACCGCGGAGGGCAGGGTGTCGAGTATGTCCTGCGCTGCGTAGCCGAGCAGCCGATTACCTTGACGATTCGCCCAGATCTCTTGCGTTTTCCCGCGCCGGGCCTATTTGGCGGGCAGCCAGGTGGAAGTGGCTCGGTCTTCATCAACGGCGAGTCGGTCACGAGGTTTCTCCCCGTGTCCTTCAAACCGGGCGATGTCTGTGTCTTGCGCGTTCCGGGCGGGGGCGGGTTTGGCGAACCCCGTGAGCGTGACCGTGACGATGTTCGCCGAGATCTCGAACAGGGCGCCGTTACCAGGGAAGCTGCCCACGAGATCTACGGAGCCGCGCTCTAGTCCGGCGCGATGATTCCTGCAACCGTGGGAATGGCGCGGAACATGTGGGCATGTCAGGGCTGTTGGGGCCGGGGTGGTTGCGATCGCGTGCGCCGCACCTGATGCATTCTTGACCGCGCGGGAGTTGACGATCATAGGAGAAAGCGATGACCTTCTCAATCGTTGGCCGTGATGCGTCCACGGGCATGCTTGGGGTTGCCACGGCGACAGCGCATTGGTCAATTGGCGCGCGAGTTCCTTATGTCCGTCCGCGGCTCGCCGCGATCGCGGTTCAGGCGTATGCTCAGCCCTATCTGGGAATCGAGACGCTGGAGCTCATGGCCGCGCTAGGGTGGCCCGGTCCTGAGGCGCTGCAGATCGTGCTCGATCGCGATCCGGGGCGTGATTGGCGCCAGGTGGCGCTGATCGATCGTCAGGGGGCGAGCATCGGATTCACGGGCAAACAGACTGCGCCATGGAGCGGTCACGGTAGCGCCCGTGACTGCGTTGCTGCCGGCAACATGCTGGTGGGGGAACAAACGGTGCAGGCGATGCTCGAGCAGTTCGATCAGCGTGGCGATCTCGATTTGCCGGATCGGCTGGTGTTGGCGCTTCAGGCCGGACACCAAGCCGGGGGCGATCGACGAGGTCAGCGTTCAGCCGCGCTCTATGTCGTCGCAAACGAACCTGCCCCCTACGTAGACCTCCGCATCGATGATCACCCAGATGCCGTGCATGAACTTGTGCGGTTGAATGAGGTGACGCGGTCTGATGCCCTTGTAAGGAGTCGGAGGTTTGCCACCAGCCGAATGGCCCCCCCGGTGAGCGAATACGAAGCCCGTCATGAGGAGCTGCGCCGCCTCGGGCTTGCGCCGTAGTAGGTTCGGCCGGGAGCGCAAGCTCCCGGCCGAAACGTTCTAGGCAAGCGACCGTACGACGCGGTCTATCCGTCCCATCGCTTCGGCAATGCGATCGAGTGGCTGCAAGAGGCTGACCCGAATGTACCGGTCGCTGAGATCGCCGAAGAGGGTGCCAGGCAGAATGAGCACCTGCCCTTCCCGGAGCAGCGTTTCGCAGAATTGCGTTGCTGGCATGCCAGTCCGCGTAACATTGGTATAGACATAGAATGCGCCGCCCGGCGTGCCGTAGCTGAATCCAAGCGCATCCAGGGCCGAGAGGGTGAACGCCCGGCGCTCCGCGTAGGCTTGGAGCATCTCTCGCGGCGCATCCTGCGGCCCGGTCAGTGCCGCCAGCGCGGCGAACTGTGCTGGGGTATTGGTGTTGATGCTCAACGTATGGCGGGGCTCAATCAGCATTCGGGTGAAGACTTCCGGCGCCGCCAGATACCCAACCCGCCACCCCGTCATGGCGTAGGACTTGCTGAACCCGTTAAGCGTAACGGTGCGCTCCTTCATCCCCGGAAGAGTGCCAATCGACAGGTGCTCGAATCCGTCAAAGATCAACTTGCTGTAGATCTCGTCGCTGAAAACTATCAGGTCATGACGCCGCGCGATATCCGCGATCTCACGGATCATGGCTGGTGGTGTCACCGCTCCAGTCGGGTTGTTCGGTGTAACCAGAACAATGGCTTTCGTCCGTGGCGTGATGCGTGAGGCAATCTCCGCGGGAAGCAGTGCGAAGTCATCGTCTTCGAACGTTGGGACGGGTATCGCATGTCCGCCACAGTGCGTGACGGCCTGATCGTACGAGGTAAATCGCGGCGAGGGGATCAACACCTCATCGCCCGGGTTGATCAAAGCCGTGAACCCGAGGACAACGGCTTCTTGCACGCCTGAGGTGACGATGACCTCATTGGCGTTATAGTCGAGACCGTTGTCTACCCGAAGCGTTTCCGCGATCGCTTCGCGCAACCGCGGCAGCCCTGCTGGGTGGGTATAGTGGTGCTGATTATCGTCAATCGCAGCCTTGGCCGCCGCAACGATATGCGGGGGCGTGTGGAGATCGGGGTCGCCGCGGCCGAGGGCAATGACGTCGGGCAAGCCCGCGGCGATCTCGAGCAGGCGCGTACGCACCGAAACGTCTTCGGCCTGAATACGATCGGCCATGGCGGCAACGAGGGGAGACGACATGATGCTCCTCCAAAGCATCAAGCAGCATTGAATGCTGCTTGAACGATTGGCTTGATGGGCCGTGCGGCAGCGGACGCCTACACCAACTGGCGACCGCCCACGAAGGTCATGGTGACCTGTTCCAGGGCATCGAGGTCGTCCACCGGATTGCCGTTTACGACAATGACGTCCGCAAGCTTGCCGGGCTCCAGAGTCCCCAGCCGATCGTCAAGCTTGTTCATACGGGCAGCGGCCGCGGTTGCTGCCCGCAAAGCGCCGAGGTTGTTTTTCACAACGCCAACCTTGACCATGAATTTCATCTCGGGCGCGATGATGTGGTGTCCGACGGCCGGGCTGCCAGCATCGGTGCCAAAGATGATCGTCACGCCGCTTTCAGCCGCGTTGCGGAGACCAGCGTACCGGTTCGGATCGGCGACCGCGCGCTGGCGTTCGGCGATTTTCCATTCCGGGATGTTGAAGGCTCGCGCGATTTCAGGAATGCTCTGCATGACGATGGGGGCAAAGGTCGTGACGATGGGAATCTTGCGATCGACCAGGAGGCGGATCGTTTCCTCTGTCATGCTGCCGCCATGCTCGATGCAATCAACGCCAAAGGAGGCGACGCGGTAGATGGCATCGTTGTAGGTGGCATGGGCCGTGATCGGCAGCCCATTGCGATGGGCCTCATCGATGACAGCCTCCAACTCGGCATCGGTGAATTCGAGGGTGTCGTGGCAGGCCATGATCTTGATCAGATCCGCTCCACCTCGCACCTGGTCTCGCACGGCACGGCGCATTTCATCGGCGCCGCTTGCCTCACGGCAACACCAGTAGGTGTGGCCGCCGGTCTGAACAATGGCTTCACCGGTGATGAGGAGACGTGGCCCTGGGAAAATTCTCTGGACAATAGCCTGTTTGGCCGCGAAGTTCGTCTGGTTCATACCCAGATCGCGAACGGTCGTGACGCCAGAGCGCAAGCTGACCAGCATGTTTCCCGCTGACTTGTATGCGCTGATTTCGGGAGAGTCGTCCATGGACTGCCGGGCGAGGTCATGAATGCCGTCCCAGGCGAGATGGGCGTGGCTATTGAAGAGCCCGGGAAGCACCGTGCCCTCGATCACCGTCGCGTCGGCCACGCGGGAGCCGAGGTCCTGGATCTGGCCGACAGCCTTAATGCACTCCCCGTCGATTTCGACGAACCCGTGCTCAATGACCGAGGAACTGCCGTCGTCCACGGCCGTCACCACTCGGCCGGCAAGGAGGCGATGGCCGGTTGGCTCATTGAAGAGCGGCTGCAGAATCGATTGATAGTGCCAGGCGGGCGGTTCAGGCATGGGCAGTCTTCCTCTCATTGGGCGGGCGCGTTCCCGCGAACATCCGGTGTCCGTGAAGTTTCAAGCGAGTTCTCGCACGCTGGCGCAGAGTGACGCGGCGGCGGTCCGCCACGCTTCGTCCACGGGTGCTCCAGCGATGTGTGGAGTCACAATGAGGTTATCTTCGGGCCAGGCCAGAAAGGGATGGTCTGGAGGGAGTGGCTCATAGCGGAAGACATCAAGTCCTGCTCCCGCGATTGTGCCGGTGCGCATCGCGTGGATCAGCGCGGATTCATCGACCAAGCGGCCACGTGCGGTATTAATGAAGAAGGCTGTCGGACGCATCAGGCCGAACTCACGGGAGCCGAATTGCTGGTCGTTACCATCGGGCCCGTCCTGGAATCGGAGGTGGAGCGTGACGAAGTCGCTCTCGCCGAGCAGATCGTCCAGGCTCCGCCAGGTCACGCCGAGCGATGCTTCTTCGGCAGGGGTCAACTGGCGCCGTTGGGTATAGAGGAGCCTCACCCCGAACGGGCGAAGGCGGTGGGCGACTGCCCGACCGATATACCCCAGGCCAACGATGCCGACCGACTTGCCATACAGAGCGCCAAACTCTTCGAGCCCAACCCAGTTGTACGTGTAGCGCGTCTGGTTGGTCAGTTTGGGCTCGCGGCGATCTGAGAGCCACTCCTGCTGCCGGGTTTTGCGCATCAATTGCGGCAGACGCCGGCTCAGGGCCAGCATGAGGAGAACCGCGTGTTCGGCAACGCCAATGAGCGCGGTGTTGGGGAGATCGACGACTGGCGGGGCTCCCGCGGCAATGGCAGCCTCTCCTGGAGCGAGCCGGGCAATCAAGCGCAATGATGCGCCCGCCTCCAGGATCATGTCAGCCGTGACCTCGGCATGCTCAGTCAGGATCACGCTGGCGCCCCGCAGCGTACCGTCAAGCGTCCAGCCAGCAGGCAAACACTCTTGGATGGCCACTCGTTGTCCGGCGCTCACCGCTGGGTCGGCGACGTAAATATGAGGCACTCGATTCTCCTCCGCGAACGTCGAATTGCCGCTTGCCGTGTTAGCGAATGCCTAACTCGCCAAGTGCGCGAGCGGCGCCATCCAGGGAGGAGAGATTCATGCCGGCATAGCTGGGAGAAAAAATCACCCCATGCGCGCCGTTGGCATAGGCCGCGTGAACGCTCTGGTAGACGATCTCCGGGGTACACGCGGCCTGGTCTGCTCGAGTGCGTGGTGCATCAACGCCAATCCCCATGTAGACCTTGGCCTTACCATTCACGCCGCGCAGCGCATCGCGGCACTGGCCGCCGACATACGTTTCCGGATTGAGCCCCGTTTGCACCAGGGCGTCCCACGGACCTTCGTCAAGGCCAAGGATCTTGTACATGATGGGTGTGAGTTCCTGGGGGGTGAGGTCACGAAAAATCGAGCGATGCAGCGCCGCCATTTCCTGTGTATAGATCACCCCGGATTGGTGTTGGTAGACAATGGGTTTGACCCAATCGGCGTAGAGAGTTTGCTCTTCCCAATCCCACTGCGCTTTCCGAATCGGGTTGAAGTGATTGCGATTCCAGACATTCAGCCCAAATTCGAGATCAGCATTGCACCACTTGACGATGCCGAAGAGCTCGCGATCCAAATCCTTGTTGCGCTCCAACCAGAAGCGTTCCCAGAGAAGAACCTCGGGATTTCGGAGGAGGACTCTGAGGAACTCGATCAACGAACCATCGACGAATGACTCGCCGGCCCTCGCCGCCTGGAAGTAGTCGTAGACCTCGCGGAAGGCCAATTGAATTCGCTCGACGTCGAGGCCACGCTCTGTTGCTTCATGACGGCAGGTCGGGCAAAAACAGGTGGGGGCTTCACCACTTATCATGCGATCGAGCGGGCTCTTGCGTTCGTTGCACCACATGATGCCGTCGATCTCATAGTTGCGGCAGTGGTCTTCGACAATCCCTTTCCACCAACCGCGGTAGGCTGGGTTGCTGGTGCATGGATCGGCCGCGATCCGGCCCAAAACGTCGACTTCGAGACATTGGGGGAGATTAGGGATCTGGACGGTATTGGCCGAACCATGGCCGGCATACTTGAACAACGGCTCCATGAGGTCGGGATAAACTCGCATCCCGCGCGCCTTCGCGGCGGGCAGGACCATGTCCAGGATGTCCCGACCGGCCATTGCTGGATCGTCTGCACGGAAGTTGTCAATGAAGGTCGTCGTGTAGTATTCGGGACGATAGGTGGTATAGAGTCCCCCGCGCATTGAGAAAGCTTCCGGCACGCCATGATCTGGCCAGCCCTCCAGGTCCGCGGAGATGCGGCGGCCCACCTTCAAGCCGAGCCACGAGATTGTGCCGATGCAGAGGACGTTTGCGCCCAGTCGCTGCTGAAGCGTGTCCAGAACATGGTCAACGCCCTCATCAACAAAGCTGATTGGGCTGATCTGGACTCCTACGAACTTTTCCGGCGGTGCGGCTGGTGTCATTGATTCCCTCCGAATCCCAATCACCTGAGACCGTGACCGCGCCTGGCGCGGGGCGTCGCGGCGCCATCGCCGCGTGCAAATGCCGCTATGCGTTCTCTCGCTGCCAGATCACCGAGTCAGTGTCGGCAATGTGCGCGATATAGCCGCCGGGATTGATTGGCATGCGGATGCGCCGGCTAACAATGATGCCGTTGGCCGGGGACAAGCATGCCTCTTTTACTTCGCTCGTGACCGGGTCGACGATGTGGCCGAGGGGCTGGCCGCGCTGGACTTCCACGCCGAGCGTGATGCCTGGCTCCGCCTGAAAGAAACCGCCCGCGAGGGAGCGGTAGACCACATAGTTCTCCACCATGATTTGCTGAGGCGGAAGCACGGGTTCGCCATCGATCATGTCGAGATGCTTGAGTACGTTGAGGGTGCACTCGACACTTTGTTCGATGGTGGCGTCAATGATGCCGCCACCGCCGGTCTCGACGACGAGCGGGACAATACCCTGAAGTAGGCACTGTCCGGAAATCATGGTTGGGTTGATGGCGGACTCTCGCCACCAGATCACCCGAGAACCGAAAGCTCTCGCCATGCCCCGGACCTGATCGTTGATCTGCGCTGGCGTCAAATCGCTCCGGCGGGCGGCCCCGCTGCCTTCGCCAACTCCGTCAGCAACGGTCGCAAGAATGGCGACCGAGCCATCCTCGGGGAAACCCTGCGGAAAGGCGACCGGCAGCTCATCGCATGCCCCAGTGCCGTCATGGTAATCAAGCAGATAGTCGCACCGGCTGATCACGTTGGTCCACATGGCATGG
>CAYSXO010000053.1:11120-18888 GCA_964434995.1 uncultured Sphaerobacteraceae bacterium | reverse complement strand
ATCCGACTGTTCGGCGATCCCGAGCGCCGCTCGATGGCGCGTGCCGAGTTGCGACGTTGCCGCCGTGTTGTCGGAAAGCGGCAACACGACGCTGGCGGCAACGATACGATCGTCGCGGACCACGGCCGCGCCGTCGTGCAGGGGCGAGTTGGGGTAGAAGATGTTGATCAGCAGTTGCCGCGTGAGCAGCCCATCGATCGGCACGCCGCGCTCGACGTAGTTCTGCAAACCCGTCTCACGTTCCAGAATGATCAGAGCACCGTAGCGGTGCCGCGCTAACTGGGCGGCGGCCTTCACCAGTTCGCCGACCGTCCGGTCGGCCTGGTCGGTGACGCGCGGCCGGAGTTGCGGCATCCAGGAACTGGTCTGCCCAAGTTGCTCCAGGGCACGCCGGATCTCGGGCTGGAAGATGACCGGCAGCGAGATCAGAAGCACTGGCCAGGTCTGGCCCAGCACCCAGTTCAGCGCGGTGAGCTGAAATGTCGTGCCGAAGAGGAAGGCAACCGCCAGGAGTGTCACGATGCCACGAATCAATTGCGTGGCGCGCGTACCCTGAGCGACCCACAAGAGCCAGTAAATGATGAGAGCCACCACCAAAATGTCGAAGACGTTCCGGGGGTTGCTTAACTGCGAAATCAGCCAGCCGGGATCGGGCATCAAGCCACCGTTCGTCCGGGGTCGGGGATGGGCAATCGATCAGATGGTGAAGTCTAGCATCGGGCGACGAAGGCACACCGCTCGCGGCGGTCCGCGCCGCGCCGAAGTTACGTTTTCCCCGCTCCACCGTTTACGTAAGTGGACGGAAGGAGCCGCCAATGGTCACCAGGCCCATCGTTGCCGCTGGGCGTCTGCCCGCCAACGGCGTCGAGAATGCGGGCTGGCGCGCGCCGTGGCCGTGGCATAGCGATACCAGCGATACCGCGCTGCGCGAACTCGGCCTGACGCGCCGCGAACTTGACGTGCTCGCGCTCCTCTGCCTGCGCCTCACCGACCGGGAGATCGGCGAGCATCTCGTGATCGGCATCCGAACAGTCCACACGCATGTCTCGCGCATCCTCGAAAAGTTGGAGGTGGCTAACCGGCGCGAGGCCGCTGCCGTGGCCATACGCCTCAATGGCGCCTGTGTCGCCGAATTTGAGGCGCCGGATTGCAGGTATTGGATGCCTGGAGGAGTGGGGAGCAGATCACTATCCTGAGCCTGGTCGGCTATGCTGCCCGGCGGCGATTTGCCCCTGCCGCGTCGACCGCGATGCGGCAGGCGTTTCTCTGCAGGGACCGGGGTCGGCTTGGAAGCGACAACGACAAAGACGGCGGGAACGGTCGATTCCCCGCAAGAAGCAGCCGATAGCAGTCCGTTTGGGCCGCAACGGCTCTTACTGACCACGGGTCTGATCTTCACGGTCGCCACGGTCGCATTTGAAACGCTGGCTATCGCCACGATCCTGCCCGCGGTCGTCGCCGACCTGGGCGGGCTCAATCTGTACGGTTGGGCGTTCTCGGCCTTCCTGCTAACACAG
Source organism: uncultured Sphaerobacteraceae bacterium (assembly GCA_964434995.1). GTDB lineage: Bacteria > Chloroflexota > Chloroflexia > Thermomicrobiales > UBA6265 > JACCXM01. The sequence continues at coordinate 17,371 of CAYSXO010000053.1, read as the reverse complement.
CTCGTCGGCATCGTAGTCGCGGGATTGCTGGCCGATGAGCGCGGGCCAATGCTCCCCTTTGTGCTCGGCATCGGGCTCTTTTCCCTGGGGCTGCTCGTTGGCGGATTGGCCCCAACCATGCTGGCCCTCGTCGCGGGCCGCGCGCTGCAAGGGCTCGGCGGCGGGGCGATCTCCGCCATTGCTTATGTTGGCGTGGGGCGCGGCTATCCCGAGTCGGCCAAGCCGCGCATGTTGGCGCTCCTCTCCACGGCCTGGGTGGTGCCAGGCCTGGTCGGGCCAGCCCTCTCGGGCCTGATGGCCGAGACGCTCGGCTGGCGTTCGGTCTTCCTGGCGCTCGTGCCCCTGCCGCTGATTACCGGCTTCCTGGCTGTACCCGCTCTGCGCCGCATGCCAGCCGGGGTAGCGGCGGCAGATGGCCGGCCGCGGGCCGTGGCGGCGGTGGTCCTGGCGGCGGGCGCCGGGATGTTGCTCGCGGGCATTGGCCTGCACGATCTGCTGCCCGCGCTGGCGCTGATCGCCGCCGGCCTGGTGCTGACTATCCCGGCCTTGCGCGGCCTGCTGCCGGCAGGCACCTTGCGCGCGGCGGCGGGAATGCCGGCCGCGATTGCCACGATGACGTTGCTCAACCTGGCGTTCTTTGGGGTCGATGTCTTCGTGCCACTGGCCCTGGTTGAGGTGCGCGGCGCGACGGTCGCCTTCGCCGGCCTGGCGTTGACCGCCGCGACAATCTCCTGGACCGCGGGGTCATGGATTCAGGCGCGGACCGCTGAGCGTGTCAGCCGCCGCACGATGGCGCGAATCGGCATCCTGCTCCTCGGCATCGCCTTTGTCCTGACGGCCGCCGCCTTGCTCCCCTCCGTGCCGCTAGCCGTCGCCGTTGGCGGCTGGGGCGTGGCGGGACTCGGCATGGGGCTGGCCTACACCACCCATTCTCTGGCGATGCTCGAGTTGGCCGAGCCGGGGCAGGAAGGGGAGGCCGCTGCATCTCTCAACCTGTCCTCCGTCCTCGGTTCTGGATTCGGCGCCGGGATCGGCGGCGCGCTCATCGCGCTGCTGCAAGGGCAGGGTGAGCCGCTGGCGCGTGCCCTGCTGGTGCAGTACGGCGCGATGCTGGCGGTGGCGGCAGTCGCCTTCATTGCCGCGCGGGGCTTGCCGGGGCGGTCGGGCCCGCCGGGAGTTGGTCCGCCGGGATGATGCGCGGATCAGCCATGAGCGAGACGCCCGCCATGGGCGCAGCTACGCGCGGGCAGTCCGCCCCCCGCCTCCGTCTCCCTGAGCTCTCCAGAAGCTCGAACTCCCAGTGGACGCCTGGCCCCGGCTGGTTGTGCTGGTCCCGGTTGTGGCTAAGCTGTTGCGCGACCGGCCCGAGAAGGTCGCCCCGTGGCTCGATGGCCATGCGCCGTCCCTCGAGTTGGAGGCGGGACATCGCATTTCGGGCGCCGCCAATTGGAGAGCGTTCGCGGCGTCGGTGTTGCCGCTGGCGTGGGCGGGGAGGCGCCAGGCGTGATTCCATTCGGCCTTGCCCGTGATTTCCCGTGAGGATGTGAACCCGCCAGCCAGAGCCCGCGGATGCTGCTGAACATGGCGACATTCACCGTGGTCCTGGCCTTGCCGCCCGTCACCCTCGCGGCCATCCCGGGCAATGACTGACGCCCGGTACGTGACCGCCAACGCCGCCAGACCCTTGACGATAAGCGAGGCTCCTGTTGACTTCCCCGGAAGTGTACGTATAGTTCAGGGGAGCGGCGTTCGGGCTTCGTCCCCGCCGTGCGGCGTGGCCGGAACGTTGGGGACCCGGCCGGGGCGAACGCGGGGAGGGTAATCCTGCAGTGGAAATTCTGATCGGAATTCTGCTCATCGTCATCGGGCTCGCGGTCGCGTTTTTCGGATTACGGTTCTGGTTCATCCTGTTGCCCATTTTCGGCGCGGTGACCGGGTTCTATCTGGGCGCCCGCGTCATTCAGGATCTCTTCGGAACCGGCTTTCTCTCGACCGGAGTATCGTGGATCGTTGGGATCGTCCTGGCTATCGGTTTCGCGCTCCTCTCCTGGTTTGTCTGGTACGCGGGCGCGATCATCATGGCCGGCGCGGTCGGCGCGTCGCTCTTCTCGGGCATCATGCACGCGCTCTTCACGAACCCGTGGGGCTGGACGCTCTTCATCATTGCGCTGATTGGCGCCATCCTCTTTGCCGCGATCGCTCTGTTCATGAACCTGCCGATCTACATCGTCATCGTCAACTCCGCGCTCGGCGGCGCATCGCTGGCCGTCGCTGGTCTGATGACGGTCCTGGGCATGATCACCATCACGGAACTGGCAAACGGGGCGTCCGTCGCGACGGTCGACGAGGCGCGGTTCCAGGGCGCTGGTTGGCTCTGGGTGATTCTCTGGATCATCGTGGCCATCCTCGGCATGCTCTACCAGTTGCAGAGCATGGCCTCGGTGCGGCTGCCGGAGGATCGCTGGGTTCCCGCCCAGGCCTCGTAGGGCGACCGCTCAACCGAACGTCCGTACCCTCTGGGGTCGCCGGCTTGCCGGCGGCCCCAGTGCGTTTTCCCGAGCCGGTCGCCATGTTTTCCGCGATACCTTGACTCAAGAAGAAGCTACCTTGTAAATTAGTCATGGCAAATATCCAATGATGTTTGTGTCAATCATAAATATTGTCTGGGTGTAATCCCCACGCACGGAAGGGTCCACTTGTGGCTTCAGGCACGTTGCCGCGTCGTTTACCGATCCCGCTCCCGTTCTTGTGGTCGGCGACCTCGATGCTGGCGCTTGCCGTTGTGCTGGTGTTGACATCGCTGGTCGTTCCTGCAGCAGCGCTCGGGCAGGGCCGTTCGCCGATTCGCGTCACCACCACCACCGGCATGATTGCCGACCTCGCTCGCAACATCGGTGGCGAGCGGGTCGAGGTGACCTCGCTGATGGGGCCAGGCGTCGATCCGCACCTCTACAAGCCGAGCGCGGGCGATATCCGCAAGCTCGAGGACGCCGACGTGATCCTCTACAACGGGCTCGAGTTGGAGGGGCGCATGACCGATCTGCTGGTCAAGATCGCCCGCGCCGGAAAGCCGACCATCCCGGTCGCGGAAGAGATTCCGGAAGAAGAACTGCGCGAGCCGCCGCGGTTTCAGGGCAAGTACGACCCGCACATCTGGTTCGACGTCACGCTCTGGCAACACGCCGCGCAGCGCGTGATGAGCGCCCTGGCTGAAGTCGATCCGGAGTCGGCCGCTCTCTTTCAGCAGAATCTCGACGCCTACCTGGCGGAACTCGATGCCCTGAACCAGTACGTGCATGACGCGCTCGCGCGGATTCCCGAGGAGCAACGGGTGTTGATCACCGCGCACGACGCCTTTGGCTACTTCGGAGACGAGTACGGCATCGAGGTGCTCGGTCTGCAAGGGATGAGCACCGCGACCGAGGCGACGGCGGCGGACATCCAGGCGATGGCCGAGATGATTGCCGAGCGGCAGGTGCCCGCCATCTTCGTCGAATCGAGCGTTCCCCCGGCAACGGTTGAGGCGGTGCAGGCGGCGGTGCGCGACCGCGGGTTCGACGTCGTGATCGGCGGCTCGCTCTTCTCGGACGCCATGGGCGCGGCCGGCACGCCGGAGGGAACCTACCTCGGCATGGTGCGTCACAACGTCGACACAATCGTCGGGGCATTGGCGCCAGTGAACGCCACGCCTGCCGTGTAACGGAAGGGATCGACATGGCTGTTGTCGAGCGCGCTATGCCGCGCCCTGGCGCGGGATCTCACCTTCCCGCGGTGTCGATGCGCGACCTGACCGTTGCCTACCATGAACACCCTGTTCTCTGGGATGTCGACCTGGACATTCCCCCCGGCACCCTGACCGCGATCATCGGGCCGAACGGGGCCGGCAAGTCGACGCTGATCAAGGCGGCGATGGGGCTGGTTCCGGCCGCCGCCGGCTCGGTCGAGATCTTCGGCCGGCCCTACCGCGAGCAGCGCAATCTGGTGGGCTACGTCCCGCAACGTGGCAGTGTCGACTGGGACTTTCCAACAAACGCGCTCGACGTCGTCATGATGGGCGCCTATGGCCACTTGGGCTGGATCCGCCGGCCCGGCAAGGCGCAGCGAGAGATCGCCATGCGCTGCCTCGATCAGCTTGGCATGGCCGATTTTGCCCATCGCCAGATCAGCCAGCTCAGCGGCGGTCAGCAGCAACGTGTCTTTCTGGCGCGCGCCCTGGCGCAGGACGCCGAGCTCTACTTCATGGATGAGCCGTTTGTCGGCGTCGATGCGATGACCGAGCGCGCCATTGTCGATCTGCTGCGGGAACTCCGCGCCCGCGGCAAGACGGTGGTGTGCGTGCATCACGATCTGGAGTCGGCGCCCGACTATTTCGACTGGCTCGTGCTGCTCAACGTGCGGCTGATTGCCTCGGGGCCATTTCGAGAGACATTCACCCCGGACCTTCTGGCGCAGACCTATGGCGGCAGGACCAGCCTGCTGACGAGGCTCGTCGAAGAGGCGGATCTGGCGCGCGCGGGGAACGTACCGGTGCGCCTCCCATGACCGAGCTCCTGCGCGACCTGGTCTTCGATTACACCCTGCGCAATGTCGCCCTGGGGTCGGCTCTGCTCGGAATCGTCAGCGGCGTGCTTGGCTCCTTTGCCATGCTGCGGCGGCAGGGGCTGCTGGGCGACACGCTCGCCCATGCGGCCCTGCCGGGGATTTGCCTCGCCTTTCTGCTGACTGGCAACAAGGACCAGATCGTTCTCCTGCTCGGCGCGGGGCTGGCCGGGTGGGTCGGCACCATGCTGCTCCTGCTTCTCGTGCGCCAGACCGTACTCAGCGAGGATGCCGCGCTCGGCATTGTGCTCAGCACCTTCTTTGGCATCGGCATTACCCTGCTCACCTTCATCAATCAGCGAGACGATGCCAATCAGGCGGGGCTCGACAAGTACCTCTTTGGGCAGGCGGCCGCGTTGATCGAGCGCGATGTCATCACCTTCGCTCTTCTCGGCGGCGTCGCGCTGGCGCTGGTGCTCCTCTTCTACAAGGAGTTCAAGCTGCTGACCTTCGATCCCGAGTTCGCCAGTAGTCTCGGCTTCGGTACGACCAAGCTCAGCATCTTGCTGACCTCGCTGATCGTGGTGGCTGTCGTCATTGGCCTGCAAACGGTCGGCGTGGTGCTGATGGCGGCCATGCTAATCGGTCCCGCCGCCGCCGCGCGCCAGTGGACCAACCATCTGGCCACGATGATCGTTCTTTCCGCCGCCTTTGGCGCGTTGGCGGGTACGACCGGCGCGATCCTCAGCTTTACCCAGCCGGGGTTGCCCACCGGGCCGACCATCGTTCTGGCCCTGACCGTGATCGTCTTCTTCTCGCTCGCCTTTGCTCCAGCGCGCGGCATCGCCTGGGACTGGTGGCGACGACGGCGCCGCCGGCAGGGGCTCGCCCTGCCCGACGTGCTGGCGGAAGGCGAGGGGAGCCGGCCATGAGCTCCGATATCGCCGTCCCGCTCACGGGCATCTTGGTGGCCAGCGCCTGCGCCCTGCTCGGGAACTTTCTCATCCTGCGCCGCATGGCGATGATGGCCGATGCTATCAGCCACGCCATTCTGCCCGGGCTGGTGGCCGGCTACGTGCTGGCCCAGGGGCCAAACCTGCTTGCTGGTTTCCTCGGCGCCGTCCTGGCGGCGGCCGTCACCGTCACCGCCGTCCAGGCCCTGGAACGGACCAGGCGCGTCGATGGCAGCGCCGCCATCGGCATCGTCTTTCCGGCCATGTTCGCGCTCGGCACGGTGCTGGTGACGAGCCAGTTTGCCGACATTCACCTCGACGCCGACGCCATCCTCTTTGGCAGCATCGAGTTCGTCGCCTTCGACACGCTGATCATCGGCGACCGCGACCTCGGGCCGCGGTCGATCTGGGTGATGTCGGCGCTCTGCCTGATCAACGTTCTCTTCATTGGGCTCTTTTACAAGGAGCTGAAGCTCACGACATTCGATCCCGGCCTGGCCGCGGCGCTCGGGTTCTCGCCGGTCATCCTGCACTACGCCCTCATGCTCGTCCTGTCGCTCACCTCCGTTGGCGCGTTCTCCGCTGTTGGCGCGGTCCTGGTGGTGGCGCTGGTGATCGTGCCGGCGGCGACCGCCTATCTGCTGACGGAGCGGCTCTCGCGGATGATTCCGCTCTCCGTGGCGATTGGCGCGCTTGCCGCTCTGATGGGCTATCAGGCCGCCGTGGCGCTCGACGCGTCGATCGCGGGCGCGATGGTCA
>CAYSXO010000053.1:4127-11110 GCA_964434995.1 uncultured Sphaerobacteraceae bacterium | reverse complement strand
GGCTGGCGCTCCTCTTTTCGCCAACGCAGGGGCTGGTGGCGCGGGCCTGGCGGCGGCGACAGAACCGGGCGGTGATCGCGAGCCAGATGCTCGTGGTGCATCTGCTCAATCACGAGGCCACGCCGGAAGCCCCGGCAGAGAGCAGCGTGTCGCATCTGAGCGAAGGGCTGCGCTGGTCGCGGGAGCGCACCGGCCTGGCAGTCACGGCGGCAACTCGGCGCGGCTGGATCGAACGGGTCAATGGACGCCTCGAATTGACGGAGCCTGGGCGACGGGTTGCGCTGCAGGTTCTGGCGCGCTAGAGGCGCAAGCCGGCGACGGCGCCGGGGTGATTGCCGGAAGCGGGGCTGACAATGAAGGTCGCGAAGCTCGAATCGCGGGCGGTGATCCGGAACGCGCCAGAGACGGCACAGGCGCGGACCCCTCACGTAACCCCGGCCATGGAGGACTACCTCAAGGCGATGTACCACCTGCAAGGGGACGGCAACCAGGTCACCGTGCAGCGTCTCGCCGAGGAGTTGGCGCTTTCCAGCCCTTCGGTGACGAACATGGTCAAGCGTCTTTACGAGCTGGGTCTGGTCGAACATGAGCGCTACCGAAACGTCGCGTTGACGTCCAGCGGCGCGCGGATCGCCCTGCGCGTCATCCGCGGTCACCGGTTGCTGGAGCTCTACCTTGCCGAAACGCTCGGCTTCAATTGGGCCGAAGTTCACGCCGAGGCCGAGCGCCTGGAGCACCACCTCTCCGAGGCGCTGGAGGCGCGCATCGACGCCGCGCTGGGGCACCCCACGCGCGACCCGCATGGAGATCCAATTCCAAGCGCGGATGGGGCGATCGAGGCTGTCACATCGGCCGTGCTGTCCGATCTGGGGCCGGGCGACGTGGCAGCGGTCAGCCGTGTGTCCGACCGCGATCCGGAGGCGCTGCGCTATCTCGGCGCGCTTGGTGTCGTTCCCGGGACGACCGTGACCATACTCGAAAAACTCCCCTTCGAGGGGCCGATCCGGGTGCGGGTCAGGGAGGCCGAACTCCTCTTTGGCCAGCCGCTGGCAGCGCGAATCCATGTCGAGCCGGTTGAAAGCGTGGCTACTTCATCCCGTTTGCGGCAAGATAGACGCAGCACGTCGGATTGCCTTGCTTGAAGGAGGACCACGATGACCGATCAGGAGGAAAAGGCCGCTGCCCCGTCGCGAATCCTGTTGCCATACCATGGCACGGATGAGGCGCGCTCCGCGGCGCCCTACGCGGCGGCGCTGGCAACGCCAGGCACGACCATCGTCCTGTTCACGGTGTACCCAAGTCCGGGCGAGGAGTCGGGACTGAAGCCGAGTATTGAGATGCTGGCGCAGGAACTGCGCGCGGCCGGCCACACGGTCACCGCCGAATCCGCCATTGGCGACCCTGCTGAGAAGATCGTTGAAGCGGCAGCCAATGGCGGTGCAGAGATGATCGTCATGGCGTCCCACGGCCGCGGCGTTGTTGGACGACTCCTCCATGGCAGCGTTGCCGACAAAGTCGCGCGCGAGGCGACGGTCCCGGTCATGGTCATCCGCTCGGCGCAAACGCACCCTGGTCCGGTCGGGATTACCCGACTCGTTTTGCCACTGGATGGCTCGCCACTCGCCGAGCACAGCATCCCCTTCGCGCTGACGATTGCGGGGCGGCTCGGCACGCCGCTCCTGCTGGTGCGCGCGGTGAACATGGCGGAGTTGATGCCGCCGGCGATGGGCATGGGCGAAGCGATCCCCTTCCAGATCTACGACGAAACCGAGGAGGAGATGAACAAGGCCGCCAGCGACTACCTGGACGCCGAGGCGAACAAACTCCGCAAGGAAGGGTTTACGGTCACGACAAAAGTGCTTTCGGGGTCGCCCGCGTCAGCTATCGCGGAAGTGACCCTGCCGAGCGACGTGGTTGTTCTCTGCTCGCACGAGCGGAGTGGGGTGACGCGCTGGCTGATGGGCAGCGTGGCTGAAGAGTTGGTGCGCGGTGACGATTCTCCTGTCATCCTCGTGCCGGCAGACGACGCGGCGGCGCAGGCGTAGGCACTGAGTACGACGGAGCCTGTCATCCGGACTCGGGGTGATTGCGTCCTGCCGTGGCGAACGCCCTCGTCGCCTCATTCGCCACGGTCATTGCCTCGGCCGAGGCCTGATCGATCGACAGACCGCGCCCCGCTCGGTGCGCGGCTCCAAATGCACGCTCCCCGAGCGCCGAGCGCACCGCCGCGACTGTTCGTGGATAGTTGATCAGCGCATGAGGAGGCAGCGCGATATGCTCCCGCTCATAGTTCTCGTCCGCGGCGCCCAGGAGCCGTGCCGCTTGTTCTGGTAGGCCAATGCCCTCGGCGACGTGCGCCATGCCCACCAGCGCGTCCGCGGCGCCCCAGCGATCCTCGAGCGACTGCCAGACCTCGATTGCCTCGGCATAGTTGCTGGCGGCGGCGGCGAACTGCCCCTGATTGCAGGCGACATCTCCGAGATAGACCAGGGCCTCGGCGACCCCGCCGGGGTCCATCGCGGCCGCGCGATAGTAAACGAGCAACTTTTCGAACTCGGCGCGAGCACGGTTGAGGTTTCCCCGGCGGTGCTCGATCCTCGCGACGACCGTCCGCGCATAGGGGAGCCACTTGTCGTTTCCCTGCCGCTCATAGAAGGCCAGGACCTCCTCGGCCATCGCCGCCGCTTCGTCCAGGCCGCCACGCAGCGCCGTCAGGTGCGCCAATTGTCCCTTGGCTAACATCTCGAACCGGGTCAATTCGAATTGGCGCGTTTCCGCTACAGCCCGAACCGCGAGCGCCTCCGCGCCCGCCGCGTCACCTTCGATCATCAGCATCCACGGCAACTCCGCCAGCATTTTGGCGCGAACTGGACTCGGGTCTTCTCCCTCGCGAGCGATGGCCCGTTCCAGCCAGGAACGACCTTCGCGTATCGTCGCGCGCGACATCCAGAACATCTTCAGCGAGGTCGCCAGGCGAAATGCCATCTCAAGTTCGCCCTGTTCCAGCAGCCAACCGAAGGCGGCGCGCAGGTTGTCCAATTCCAGTTCCAGGCGGTCCTGCCAGGCACGCTGCCCTGTTCCTTGCAGTTCGGTCTCCGCGTTTTCCACCAGGCCCAGGAACCAGGCGGCGTGCTGGCCGCGTGCCGCGGCCGCTTCGCCACTGGCAGATAGCGCGACCAGCCCGAACTCTCGCACCGCGGCCAGCAGCGTCAATCGAGGCTCACCGGCCGGGCTCTCGGTGGCTTGCCCAGAACTCGCGTTGACCAGGGTCATCAGTCCGGCAAAGCTGTCACCACCGCCATCGATGGCCGCGACTGCATCCACGGCATCGAGCGGAATGCCGCCGGCAAAGACCGCCAGGCGGCGGAAGAGGCGCTGGTCCTCGGGCGCGAGCAGCCCGTAACTCCAGGCGATGGTCTCCGGGAGCAGCGCGGCGTCGGTCAGCGGCGCGAGGTCAACGAAGTAGACGCCATCCGGAAAGGCATGGCGCGCTTCGGCGGCGGTGGCGATGGCGAGCCGCGTCTTGCCGACGCCACCCGGCCCAACCAGGGTGACCAGCCGGATGTCGTCATCGCGCAGCATTGCCTGCAGCGCCCGCAACTCGGCCTCGCGCCCGATGAGCCGCGTCAGCGGCGCGGGCAATCCTCCGAGGGCGACGGGTAGTGGTTCCGGGCCGCGCGGCCGCAGGATGGCCGGACGCGCCGCCGCGACGAGTGCCGCCCGCTCGTCGTCCGGGAGCGCAAGGGCATCAGCCAGCATGCGCACGGTCTCGAGCCGGGGATAGCGGCGGCTGCCGCGCTCCAGGTCGCTGATACCGGCCCGGCTCAGCCCGGCGCGTTCGGCAAGCTCCTCCTGTGAAAAGGATGCCGCGCTACGCAGCCGGCGCAGCACCTCGCCGAAGGCTGACTGATCGTCGCTCGTTCCTGCCATACCCAACACCACGCGCTGCTGAACCTGGGCATGTCCGGAGGCGCCGGGAAGCGTACCTGACGGCATCTGCCGGAGCACGGCGGAATGCCAGCGCAATGCCCGCGCGTTGCCGCTGGTGGCGGGATGCGCCCAGCCGCATGATCGCGTCATGTCTGGTTCGGGACAACGACGGGCGCGACGACGATGACGGCAATGGGACCGCGCCGCGAGAAGAAGCGGCTATTCAGACGGCAGGCTGATCGGGTGTTCGGGGTTCAGCGCAGGGCCACAGCGGAAAGGCTGCTGGTCGTTGGCGTCTCTCTCACCCTGGTGGGAGCCCTCTGCCTCTTGGCGGGAGGGTCTGAGCTGACGCGGGCGCCTGGACAGCGCGTGACACATGAATGGCTCGATGACCGCGGGCTGTCGGTGGATCTCGCGGCAGGGCACAGACAACCGCTGCCCGTTGAGGGCCACATGGCCGATGCGCCAGCTCGCGGCCCGAGGCAACAGCAAGCCGGCATGCGCCAGGTGCTCGCTGATATTGCCACGACGCAGTATTGGGCCAGCCACCGGCTGCCAGAGCCACCTTCGAACAGCGGCCCGCGCTGAGGAGATCGTAAACCCGCCGCCATGGAGAAAAGAGCCAGGCTGGCGAATCGCCATGCGCTGGCCTGATGGCTTGCGCGCACTTCCCCTACACTCTCTGGCTGCCAGTGTCGATGCAGCCAGGAGGTTTTGGACGCCAATGGCGCAGGGGAGGTTCGCGGAGAAGTCGGTCGTTGTCACCGGCGCGGCGCAGGGAATTGGCCGCGCCATTGCCGAACGGTTTGCCCGCGAAGGCGCCAGCGTCCTGCTGGTCGACATCGACGGCGATCTGGCGGAGGTGGTCGCTGCCGAGCTTCGCGCTGGTGGGGGGAAGACCGAGGCCATCGCGGCCGATATCGCCAACCGCGAGGACGTGCGCCGAGCGGTGGCCTACGCGGTGGAGCGCTTCGGCGGCCTCGACGTGCTGGCGGCCAATGCCGGCATCGCCGACGGCGAGCCATTTCTGGAGATCGACGACGCGAGCTGGCGGCGGATCATCGACGTCAACCTCACGGGCACGTTTGCCTGCATGCAGGAGGCGGCGCGGGTCATGGCGGCGGCAGGTGGAGGCGCCATCGTGGCGACGGCCTCGACCAATGCCTTCTGGGCGGAAAGCGGCATGGCCCATTACAACGCCTCCAAGGGGGGGATCGTCGCTCTGGTCAAGTCGGCGGCGCTCGACCTTGGCCCCTACGGCATTCGCGTCAATGCCGTTGCGCCGGGGATGATCCGCACCCGCGCCAACTACATCACCGAGGATCCCGTGGCCGGTCCGGAGTATCTCAAGGGCGTGCCGCTGGGGCGCTTCGCCGAGCCTTCGGAAATGGCGGCGGTCGTCGCCTTCCTCGCCTCGGACGACGCGTCGTACGTGAATGGCGAATTGCTGGTCGCTGATGGGGGCACGACGATCGGGGTGCGGTTGCCGCTCCCGGAGGAACCATTGCCCGGCTCGGCGCGAGCAGCGGGCGAATAGCAGGAGTAGTTGCGCAGCCCCGTCCGATGTCGATATGGCGATAGGGTCATCGACAAGGCAGCCGCCCAGCGCTATCATCGGACACTGAGGCAACGACCTCCCCCATGCTTGGGCAACAACGTCCGGGACGGCCCGGTCCTTACGGGAAGGAGGACCGCGAGTGGCTTGGATTCTGTTGCTTATCGCTGGCCTGCTGGAAATTGTGTGGGCCTACTTCATGAAACAATCGCAAGGCTTCTCCCGGCTCGTGCCATCTGTCGTGACCATCGTGGCGATGATTGCCAGTTTTGCGCTGTTGAGCGTGTCGATGCGGACACTGCCGCTGGGCACGGCCTACACGGTCTGGACCGGGATCGGCGCTGTCGGCGCCTTCGTGCTGGGCATCGTCCTGCTTGGCGAACAGGTGGGCGCCCTGCGCATCCTGGCGGCAGTCCTCATCATTTCCGGCATCATCCTCATGAAGGCCTCCGGAGCGGAGTGATGGCCTCTGGAGATTGCCTCATTTCCTGATCGCTTGCCCAGGCGAGTCTAGGAGTTGGGCAGCGTTTCCGTGTATCGCTCGACGTCGTCGCCTGGCGGCAGAATCTCGAACCGGCAGCGCGGGATCGACGGGTCGCATGCCTGGCGAACCGGGGCGCCGATCACGTCGGCCAGCAGCGCCTCGGCGAGCAGGCAAGTGCCTGGGTGTCCCTCGACGGCCGCCGCCAGGGGGCAGCTCTTACCCGCGATGACGAAGCCGCCATTGTTCGGCTCGACGGCCGCGAGCCCTCCCAGCTCACCCAGCAGCGCCACCGCGCCCTCGACCCGCATGCGAAGGTCGCCAGCGGGCGCGGTCTGGCCCTCCGCGAGGCGGCGCCCCACGTCGCGCAACAAATTGTCGAGGTCATCCGGCGACATGCGTTCGGCGAGGACATCAAGCATCAGATGGAGCAGGGCGCCGTACGACTTGGGAAAGAGGCTCTCCGCCTCGGGAGTCAGCGCATAGGTGTAAGAGGGCTTCCCGATGCCGCGCCGGTACCCGCTCTGGAAAACCAAGCCGTCGCGTTCGAGCGCGGACAGATGCGCGCGGACGGCGTTGTCGGTCAGATCGAGCTCGCGTGCCAACTCCTCAACGGTCGTGAGGCCCTGGCGGACGAGCGCCACGACCTGCCCCCGGGTGCTGGTGAAGAATCGCCGGTTCCAGCCACTCGACATGGCGTGCCTCCTTGTCGCTGCAGAAACAGTAGTGGTCACACCATCATTAGTCAAGAAACTAAAAAATAATATTGACAAACTGGTCATCTCCGGTATGCTGAAAAGCAGAGGACGCCCACCGCGGGCGTCGGAGCAGGCGGCCGCCGTGCGGCGCTGAAAAGGAGACCAACGTGAACCGGAGAGGAAGGCACTGGGCAACGATGGTGGTGGCAGGCGGGTTCCTGCTGGCTGGCGGCCTGACCGGCGCGGCGCAAGAGGCGACGCCTGCCGGGACCACGCATGCTCACCCGGCGCACATTCACCTCGGCAGTTGCGATGCGCT
>CAYSXO010000053.1:0-4117 GCA_964434995.1 uncultured Sphaerobacteraceae bacterium | reverse complement strand
ACGTCGCGTTACTGCCAGGCGCAGCCGAGGCAACGGGCGACGCGGCGGTGGCGATTCCGGTCGAGCGCAGCGTCACCACGGTTGACGATACGCTGGAGAACCTGGCCACCGGCGGCTACGCGATCAACATTCACGAGAGCGTCGACAACATCGGGAACTACATTGCCTGCGGCAATCTGACCGGCAGCATCGATCCGGATGGCCCGCTCGTCGTCGGGCTTTCCGAGCTGAATGATTCGGGTCATGCAGGGATCGCCATCCTCACCGCGAATGGCGAGCAGACAGACGTCAACGTCTATCTGGCCGAGGGTCTCTCCGGGGCTGCTGCCGCCATGACGCACGATGCCGCGAGTTCTGACAGCGAGGCGGTCGCGGGTGCGATGGCGGTGGACATCAAGGACCTTGCCTATAACCCGGCGACGGTCGAGATTCCGGTTGGCACGGCGGTGACGTGGACGAACAGCGACGCCGTTCCTCATACGGTTACAGCCCAGGATCGCGCACTGTTGCAGTCGGGAACCATGGACCAGGGCGCGACCTTCAGCCAGGTCTTCAGTGAGCCAGGGACGATCGACTACTTCTGCGAGTTCCACGCGAACATGAAGGGCTCAATCGTCGTCGTGTAGGTCTCGAGCGCCGCGCTCGAGGACGGCGTCCCCGTGGCTGCATCGCCCCGCCGAATTGGCGGGGCGATGCTCTTTTCGTGCGAACGCCGGCAGATTCTCTCGAGGTTTCAAGTAAGTCAAATAACATATTGACTTTATGGATAATCGGCGTATGCTGGTCCCACGCTGACGCCCAGGGCGGGCGTCAGACCAAACCGCCGGCGCCGGACGCCGGGAGGAGGACCTCATGAACACGCGAGAGAAGCGATGGTCCGTGGTCATGGTCGCGGTTTCCGGCCTATTTCTGGCTGGTGGGTTGGGCGGCTCCGCACGCGACGCGCTGCCGGGCGATGGTGGAGCGGCGCACGATCTCATGGCGCACGCCATACCGGAACTCTCTCAGGACGCCTTCGATCCGGCCGTGTACTCCGTCGAGCCTTCCGTCGAGCGGCTCGCCTTCCAGGACCAGATGCGCAGGCTGTGGCAGGACCACATCACGTGGACGCGGCTCTATATCGTCAGCGCCGCGGCCGATCTGCCCGACAAGGATCTGACCGCGCAGCGGCTGCTGCGCAACCAGGCGGCCATCGGGAACGCTGTCGCGGCCTTCTACGGGGAGGAAGCGGGCGCCGAGCTGACGAGGCTGCTCGAAGAGCATATTCTCGGCGCTGCTGATCTGCTGGAGGTCGCCAAGACCGGCGACCCGGGCGCAATCCAGGAAGCCAGCACGAATTGGTACGCGAATGGGGATGAGATCGCGGCGTTCTTGAGCGCGGCCAACCCCGACCGGTGGCCGCTCATCGACATGCAAGCACAAATGAAGATGCACCTCGATGTCACCCTGCTGGAGGCGACAGCGCGCCTGAATGGTGACTACGCGAGCGATATCGCGGCCTACGACGAGGTCGAAGCCCATATCGTGGAGTTCGCCGACCTCCTGAGTCGTGGGATCATCCAGCAGTTCCCCGAACGGTTCGCATAGCGATTTCTCGATCGCGCGGTGGCGCGCCGCGCCACCGCGCGTGCTGGCGCTCCCGCGCGATGACACGAAGGAGAACGATGATGGTTCACGACAACTACGCCTACCTCATTGTCGGCGGCGGCATGGCCGCTGATGCCGCCATCCGCGGCATCCGGGAGATCGACCCCAAGGGCACGATCGGGCTGATCAGCACCGAACCGGCCCCGCCCTACAAGCGCCCACCACTCTCGAAGAGACTCTGGCATGGCAAGCCGCTGGAGAGTGTCTGGCTCGACACGGATCGTCTTGGAGTCGACCTCCACCTGGGACGTTCCGTACGGGTGCTCAACCTTCAGCAGCAGCGCGTCATTGATGACCGGGGAACGGAGTATGGCTTCGATGCGCTCTTGCTGGCAACGGGAGTCACCCCGCGTCGCCTGCCCTTCGGCGGTCATCGCGTTATCTACTTTCGCACCCTCGAGGACTATCTGCGGCTCCGGCAGGAGGCATCGCGCGGACAACGCTTCGCCGTCATCGGCGGGGGGTTCATTGGTTCTGAGATCGCGGCGGCGCTGACGACGAACGGGAAAGATGTCGTCATGATCTTCCCCGAGGATGGCATTGGGGGGAGGCTTTTTCCGCCCGACCTGGCGGCATCACTCAATGACGACTATCGCGCGCAAGGGGTCGAGGTCATGAGCGCGAGCGCCGTCACCGCCATCGATGAGCGCGGCGGCCGTCTCCTGCTCGCGACACGGGATATGAACTCCACGGCCACGCGCGATATCGAGGTCGACGGCATTGTGGCCGGGATCGGGGTCCGGCCGAACGTCGACCTGGCGCAGGCGGCTGGCCTGGCCGTCGACGATGGGATTGTTGTCGATAGGTTCCTGCGGACCAGTCATCCACGGGTCTATGCGGCTGGGGACGTCGCCGCCTACTGGCAGTCCGCGCTGGGGCAACGCCGGCGCGTCGAACACGAGGACAACGCCATAGTGATGGGCCGTACGGCGGGGCGAGCGATGGCCGGGGAGCCATCGCCGTACGAGCACCTCCCGTTTTTCTATTCGGACCTGTTCGATCAGGGTTACGAAGCGGTCGGCGACATCGACTCCAGGCTCGAGGTATCGGCTGCTTGGGAAGAGCCGTATCGCAAGGGGGTACTCACCTACAGCCGTGGCAGCCAGGTGCGAGGGAAGCTGCTCTGGAACATCTGGGGACAGATTGAATCCGCCAGAGCACAGATTGCCGAAGCGGACACGATTTTCACGGAGCAGCTCCACGGAGCGGTGGCGGCAACGCGGTGAATGCGTACGGGACGGAATCTGCGCGCGTTCACCGTCCAACACTAGGGAGCGATGCATGGCCACGTTCATTGGAATCGACGAAGCACTCAACGAAATCCGTGAGGATGTAGAGACCGGCCCGGTCGCGGTGATGAATCTGCACAGGCGCAACGTCTCTACCTCGCAGATCCGCCAGTTCGAGCGCTATGCGGCCGAGATGTTCACCGCATTCGGGATGGAGCTCGATTCTCCTGCCACGGCGGATACCCCGCGGCGCTTCGTGCGTGCCCTGCTCGGTGCGACGGAAGGCTACGAAGGTGATCCCAAGCTATTGACAGTCTTCGAGTCCGAGTGCCGGGGAGGGCCCGACTGCCGGCTCAGCCAGGTGATTGAGGGACCCATTCAGTTCTATGCTCTCTGTGAGCACCACGTACTGCCGTTTTACGGGCAAGCGTACGTCGGCTATATCGCTCACGAAGCGATCATCGGCATCTCCAAGTTGACCCGG
Organism: uncultured Sphaerobacteraceae bacterium; assembly: GCA_964434995.1. Classification (GTDB taxonomy): domain Bacteria; phylum Chloroflexota; class Chloroflexia; order Thermomicrobiales; family UBA6265; genus JACCXM01. The sequence goes on along the minus strand of CAYSXO010000053.1, from coordinate 757 downwards.
CTGGTTCGTCTCTTCGCCCGGCGTTTCACGGTTCAGGAGCGGGTTGGCCAGCAGATCGCCGATGCCCTGGACACGATGCTCGCGCCGCATGGCGTGGCGGTCTACCTGGAGGCCCACCACCTTTGTACCCAGATGCGCGGCGTGCAGGAGCTGTCGTCTTTGACCCGCACCACATTCTGGCGCGGCGAGTATGACGTGAACCCTGCCCTTCGCTCCGAGTTCTTCGTGGCGTGCGGACTGCACCGATGAGCACCCTGGAGCCATTGCAGGAACTCTTCGACGCGACAGCCGGCGTGGAGATTCCGCTGCCTGGCGAGCTGGCGAACCGGTATGGCCGGCTGCGCATGCCGCGGCATAGGGGCCGTCCGCACGTCGTCGCCAATTTCGTGGCGTCGTTGGACGGGGTGGTTTCGCTTGCCGTTCCCGGTAAGGCGGGCGGCGGAGAGATCAGTGGCTTCAATCCCCACGACCGCATGGTGATGGGGCTGCTGCGAGCCATCGCCGATGCCGTGGTCGTGGACTCCAGCGACCGGATCATCGTGGCAGGCAATTGGTATTCGTCGGCCAGCAATCGCGACATGATCCTGGCCCGGTATTTGCCCGACGGCAGTCTGGATCCGACCTTCGACGGCGATGGCAAAGTCGTGACGGATTTCGGCACGACCCAGGATGAAGCCACCGGCATTGAAATCGACGCTAACGGCAAGATCGTGGTCGGCGGCCATGCGCGGCAGAACGGTCGGTTTGACTTTGCGCT
>CAYSXO010000052.1:0-18940 GCA_964434995.1 uncultured Sphaerobacteraceae bacterium | reverse complement strand
GCCATGGGAGAGGGGTTGGGGTGAGGGCGCTCTCCGCGCATGAGGCACTGATCAAACGGGTTCCATATCACACGCGGTCAAACCGAGACCGGTGCAGGCGGCGTGCCAGATCCCCTCTGGTTATGATCTTGCCGTCAGGTCCTCGCCCCGTTCGTGCTGCCTGGTCCAGTGCGTAGCTGAGGCATCGACGTGGTCGTGATAGTACGCGTCCTCGGCCGACCTTTGTGCGGGATTCTCATACCAGGGCACATGCCTCGCGAGATAGGGCGCGCCTGTGCGTACGCTCGGGCCATATGAGAAGGGAACGCCAGCTCGATACAGCGCGAAGGTCGTGTCGATGCTAGCGTCGTAGAGGCCAGGAGCGAGCTCGTGCGTCCAGAATTGAAACTCCCAGCCGAGGACACTCGACTTGAGCGGATAATGATCCGGCAGGTCGTCCATCTTGAGCCCGAAACCGGCCTTCACCCGGTCGGGAAAACGATCGAGTGCGTCGCTCATGACCTCAATCGCATCGCCAGGACACTCCGCGGTGGGCACGATGTCTGGGTCAGAAACGATGTATCTGCCGGTTATGCCGAGCGCTTCGATGAGGTCGGCCTGCCAGAGGGCGTAGGGTCCGAGATTCTCTTTGAGATAGATGACGTGGTGCTCGGTCTTCTGATAGTACGCGAGCAGAGGCGGGTACGATGAATCGTTGTCCAGGAGATAGATCGTACGCTGTCCGACCCGCTCCAGCCACGAGATCAGGTCCAGGAGTGGCGTCAGCCGGTCGCGGCAGGGAATAAACACGGGATACTGCCCGCACGGGATTGCCGGACACGTTCCAGTGAGCGCGCTTTGCACCTCGACGGGAAACGATGTCCTGCGTCGCAGACACCTCGCCGGCCTAGCCACGAATCACCCGCACCCGGACTGGAGCGGACCGGAGGTCCAGTCACCTCGACCATTGTCCATGGCGATTGGCTGCATGGACTCAGCAACTACGCCGGAGTCGAGAGCTTCGGCATCGCATGTCACGGGAGCCTCCTCAGAAGCGTAGGATGCCTGGACGCTAGCGCAATGGACTCGCCGTCATCGTGTAGGAAATTCTTCTGCGAGCCGCCATCGGCGAGGCACAAATTCCCACAATTGCGGAGATTTGCATCCTGGTTTCCCCGTGTCCGGCAGTCGAGGGAAGATACATGAGACTCGCAAACGTAGCAAAGTCGAAAGACCCGCGGACACCATTCTGCTGCCAACTGGTTATTTGCCACTGTTGAGTTTCATGCGGTAGGGGTACGCACGGGGGTACAAATGCCATATGAGCACCGGCGCCGGAGCCCTGTCGGACTCGTAATCCGCGTCGCTACGCCATGTTTCTGGGGTGCCTAGCGGGGCACGATCCCGCAACCTCTTGTTCCACAGACAAGCGCTCTGCCGATTGAGCTATAGGCACCATGGAGGAATGGGGGGGAGAGTAAGCCGAGTTCTGTTCCCGATGGTCATCTCTCTCGGCCCGTTAGGGACCGGTCACGTCGTCGCCTTCGTGACGGCTCTCGTCTTCCGGCCTCGGCGAGCAACCTGCAAGCGGCCGATTCGGAGATTGCTGCGGGGAGGATTGCCCTTTTCACCCCGGCTGCCGCCGGTTTGGTCTCTGTTGCTCTCGCGCGGCGAGCCGCGCGCCAATCTGGACTGTCGACGCCAGGTTGCCCCGGCGCCTCCCCGGCTTTCACCGGGCACCCACGCTCTGTGCAGCTCGGACTTTCCTCTAGCGCCGAAGCGCCAGCGACCATCCTTGCCCACCCAGTTCCTCAGTTTTCAAGGTGCGGGATGCGATGGATGAAAGGGTGTTGGGGTGTCAGGGTGTTGGGAAGCACGGATTGCCGAATCGCGACGCTTTCCCTATGCCCTTGTCTCCCTATGACCCAATCACCCACACAACCGCGGTGCCGAAGGGGAGATTTGAACTCCCACGAGGTTACCCTCACTACGCCCTGAACGTAGCGCGTCTGCCGGTTCCGCCACTTCGGCCTGTTCGTCTTTTGCCCGCTGCCGGCGGGTCGGAGCCGACCTCCGGACTCGAACCGGAGACCTGCTGTTTACGAAACAGCTGCTCTACCAACTGAGCTAGGCCGGCACGCAATCACCTCTCGCGAGCCTGTAAAGTGTAGCAGGGGGGCGGACCGCGAACAACTCATTCACCGCGACTTGAGCGAGAATTCGATGCCTCTCCCGATCGGCACTGTCACGGTCTCGATGTCGTCGCGCTCGCGCATCATGGCCAGATATGCCGAAACATCATGTGAGATGACGTTGTCGGCCAGAATCATTCCGCGCGGCGCGACCCGGTCGATGACGGCCTGAACATGTGCCGTGTAGTCGTCCTTCTCGGCGTCGATGAAAACCGCGTCGAATGGACCCGCGAGGGTTGCCACGGTCTCCCGCGCATCGCCGGGAATGATCCGAGCGGCCTCCGCGAGGCCCGCATCGGCCAGGTTCTGGTTCGCGGCCGCCGCCCGCTCGGCGATGATTTCCGTTCCGGTCACCGTGCCGCCATTGGCCCGAGCGGCGTCAGCGAGCCAGATCGTGGAGACCGCGTTGGATGACCCGATCTCCAGAATGGATCGCGCGCCGGTCGCGCGGAGCAGCAGGTTCAACCAGCGGCCCGTCTCGCGGTCGACGTTTCGGGTCCGTTGCGAGCGTGGCAGGCCGGCGGCACGCTGGGCGGAGTCTTCCGCGTAGAGCCGGTCGAGAACCGCCATGGCCCGCTCGTCCATTACGTTTCCTCCACGGTCAATGCAGCAACGAGTGACGGCAGATCGGATACGATCAAGTCTGGCAGCGCCTCGGCGCTGGCCAGGTCGTCGCGGGTCGAAACGCCGGTCAGGACGAGCACGGTCATCATGCCGGCGCGGTGGCCGGCCATAATGTCGGTATCCAACCGGTCGCCGATGATCACCGTCTCATCCGGCGTGACGCCCATCTGCCGCATGGCCATTTCCAGCATCGGGGTCTCGGGCTTGCCGATAACCACGGGGTCGATGCCGCTCGCCGCGGCGAGCGCGGCAACGATGCTCCCCGCGCCGGGCACCAGGCCTGTTTCCGTCGGTAGGGTCGTGTCGGCGTTGGTGGCCACGAACCGCGCGCCTTGTTGCAGCGCCTCGTGCCCGGCCTTCAGTTTGTCATAAGTAAACGCCTGATCGAGACCGACAACCACGGCTGCAGGGTCTTCCTCACCAAACTGGACCGGGTGAAACGAAGAATTCGTGAAAATTTGCTCGCGCAACGCTGGCATCCCGATTGTGTAGATGCCTGACCTTTCGGGGAGAGTGCGGTCGAGATAGTCGCGGGTTGCCAGCGCGGAGGTAATCACCGCCTCCGCGGGCACATTGATGCCCATCGTCGCCAGCTTGAGCTCGTACGCTTCCGGCGTGGCCATCGAGTTATTTGTCGCCATCATGAATTGGCGATCGCGCAGGGTGAGCGCGTCGAGGAGCTCCTGCACTCCCGGCAGAACGTCCGCTCCCCGGTAGAGCACGCCATCCATATCGAAGATCCAGGCCTTCGCCTGGCGCAGCCGCTGAAATGGGTGCTGGGTGATGGAGGCTGGGTGCTGGGCTGTTAGCCGCTGGCTGTTGGCCGTTGGCGCCTGGTCACTGACTTTCGCCGCGCTCCCTGTCACCTCACCCCCCCAAGACCCTCGCCGCATCCATCACCCAATCCCTTATTACCCTACCGATACTGGCTCGGCGAGACCGACGGCCTTGGCCAGGGCCTCGTTGAACACCGGCAGATCGCCTGGGACGCGCGAAGTGATCAAGTTGTCGTCGATGACGAGGGCTTCGTCCACATACTTCGCGCCGGCGTTCGTCAGGTCGTCGCGGATCTTGTTGACGCTGGTCAACGTGCGTCCTTCGAGCACCTTCGCTGATATCAGCAACTGCGGGCCGTGGCAAATGGCCCCAACCGGCTTGCCCGACTCGACGAAGCGGCGCGTGAAGTCGACCGCTTCATCGACGATGCGTAGATTCTCGGGCGCACCGCCGCCGGGGATAACCATCATGTCGAACTCGTCCGGGGATACCTCGGAGAAGGCCTTCTCAACCTCGAGGGTGGCGCCCTTCTTTCCATCGACCGGCCCGCGCGCCGCGCCAACGGTCACCACGTCCGCTCCAAGTGATTCCAGGTGATTCTTGGGATCGATGGCCTCGGAGTCTTCGAAATTGTTGGCCAGAACCATGACAACCTTGGGGCGAGCCATGTCTATCTCCTTATGTACTCGACGCCGCGATGCTCCCTCGCATGGCAGACGGCGTCTCCCGAACCGCCAGTATACTGGCGAGCCGTTGTCGGGCTGGGGCAAATCCCGTGAGTGGGTGAGGAGCGCGCCGCGTGGGTGATGCGGGTTTGGTCGGATTTCGCGCGGAAGAAGCCGATGCGGTACTGGCCGCCATCGACCCGGAGGAGACGATCGACTTCCTGCGGGCCTTGGTGCAAGCGCCGTCGATCAATCCCCCAGGCGATGTGACCGAGGCGATGGCCGTTTGCGAACGGCCGTTGCGAGACGCCGGATTCGCGGTGCGCACGCTGGCCCACGAACCGGGAAAGCCGAACCTGGTGGCGGAGTGGGGCGAGGACGACGGACCGCTGCTGGCATTCAACGCGCATCTCGACGTGGTGCCCGTCGGGGACGAATCGGCCTGGACTCATGCCCCATTCGGCGCGGAGGTTGCCCATGGCCGGGTCTATGGGCGTGGCGCTGGTGACGACAAGGCGAGCGTGACCGCCCAGGTGATGGGCGGCATCGCGCTGGCGCGCTCGGGCGTGCCGTTGCGCGGCCGGTTGGCGGTGACCGAGGTCGCGGACGAAGAGACGAGTGGCAACGGCGCGCGCCACGTGATCGCGGCGGCAGGCCTCGAGCCGTTCGGAGTCATCGTCGGCGAGCAGACGCTAAACCGCGTTGCGATCGGTGAAAAGGGCACGGCTGGCGTCAACATCGTTGTGACCGGACGGACCGCCCATGGCGCGCTCCCCTGGGAAGGCGCCAACGCGGTCGAGGGCATTGCCGAGGTCATCGTGGCCCTGAAGCGCGAGCTGCAGCCGCAATTGCGCGAGCGGACTCATCCCTATTTCATGCCGTCGTCGGCATCAGTGAACCTGATCGAAGGTGGGGTGAAGGCAAATGTCGTGCCCGACCGCTGCGCCATCTTCATTGACCGCCGGTTGGTGCCAGGGGAGGAGCCGGCCGAAACGACTGCCGAAATCCGGGCAATCGCGGAGAAGGCGGTCTCGGCCATCCCCGGCATCTCCGTCGAGGTTTCGCCCTCATGGGAGATGCGCCCGGCAACCATGAGTGACCCGAACGGCGAACTGGCCCAGGCAATGTTGGCCGCGAACAGGTTCCTTGGCCTCTCGACGGAGCTGACCGGCTTCAGCATGGCGACCGATGGCCGGCACTTTTCGGCAGCGGGAATCCCAACGATCATCTACGGCCCGGGCGATCCCAAATTGGCGCACATTCCCGATGAATGGGTCGGCATCGACGAGGTGCTGGAGGCCACTCGGGCCTACGCGCTGGCCGCGCTGGCGCTTCTGGCACGGCACTAGCCCGGGCTCCATTCAGCATCGAATGCTCCGTGATTTGCTTCTCCCTGTTGGAACCATGGCACGTGCCGCGGTCTGATCGGATAATCGGCGGGGCTGAGGTGTTGCCGCTTTAGCTTCGACACGATTTGGGGAGTCCGCTTGCATCTGAGGGCATCGTCAGGAATTCAGGGTGTCTGACCGGACGGGGACCGCGACGTCGTTGACGCGGCGCGCCATTGAACTCATCCGCGATGACGAGATATCCGACGCGCGCCTTGTGCTGGCCGAGGCGCTCGAGCTCGATCCAGGCTTCGAGCAAGCCTGGCTCTGGTTCGCTCATATCGCCGAGAACCCGGGCGAGCGGCGCTTCTGTCTGGAACGCGCGGCGGAGATCAACGCCGAGTCGACTGCCAAGCAGGAGTTGCCGAAGTTGCGGCGGGTGGCGCCGGTGGAGCCGCCTGAGGTGGGCGATATCGTGCCGCCTCCGCCTCCGCCCGAGTTCGCGGGGGCAGCGCCGGCGCTCGTTGGCCCGCCGCGGCGGCCAAAGCGAAACCGCTGGATTTTCGCCGGGCTGGGCTTCGTGGCCGCCCTCGCCGTCGTGTTCGCGGTGGTTGTTGGGACACGCCGTTCGTCCGAGCCGATCTACCTCGCGGTGGCGGGCGGCATGACCGGCCCAAGCGCCGCGTCCGGCAGTGAAGTTGTCAACAGCGCGCGGCTCTATTTCGATGGCATCAATGCTGCCGGCGGCATAGACGGGCGCTCCGTCGAGCTACTGATCTACGATGACGAGAACGATCCCGAGCGAGCCGTCGAGGTGGCCCGAGAGATCATCGAGGACGGCCGCCCGATGCTGGTTATCGGGCACATTGTCAGCGCGGCCTCAATTGCCGCTGGGCCGATCTATGCCGAGGCCGGCATTCCGGTAATCACCACTACGGCCAATGCCGACAGCATCACCGCCGATAACCCCTGGTACTTCCGCACGATTTTCGGCACGGGCGCGCAGGGATTTCTGATCGCGGCCTATGTTGAGCATGTTCTTGGCCTGGATCATATGACCGTCATCGCCGGGAGCGATGGCTACGGCAGCGCCCTCGCCGATGGCGTCATCACGGCATTTCACCAGGAAGGCGGGACCGCCGACCGCATCGATGTCAACGCCAATCAAGATGACATGAACGCTGAGCTCGGGACAGTCATCGACAGGCTCAACGAGGAACAAGATCCAGGCCTGATCGTCATCGCGCAGCAGTCCGACCAGGCGACCGAGACTATCGCCGCGATCAGGCGAGCGGGCATCGAGGCGCGGATGCTTGGTGGAGACAGCATTGGGTCCAATCGTTTTCTGGGATCTTTCGCCGATTTTCCCGAGGAGCAGGAGGATCCCGGGTACTTCACGGATGGGCTCTATGCTGCCGCCCCAATCTTCATGGACGGCCTGTCGAGTGAGAGCCTTCGCTGGTTTGAGGCCTATCGCGACGCCTTTGACGTCGATCCGACCTGGCGCGGCGCAACAACCTTTGACGCCGCGATTGCCGCGGCGGCAGCCATCGATGCCTCCGGTATCGCCGGAAGCGTGGAAAGCCGCGATGCCGATCGGCAGGCGATTCGTGACGCGCTGGCGATCATGGATAGCCCTGATCGCGCCGTGGCTGGACTGTTGGGCCCGATCTACTTCGACAAGGAGCGCGCCACCCCACGCGCGGCCGCGTTTGGCGTGGCGCGCGATCGGCGTTACTCGTCCGCCTTCGAGCAACTCCGGCCATATGCCACATCGGCCAACCTCGGGCTCGAAGAGGATCTTCAGAGCGGCGTGGCAATTGAGGTTAATGGACAACTGCTCGAACGGCAGCGCATCGTCTTTGTCGGGGTCAACATCAACGAAATCGGCGAGCTGGATACCGCGAACCCCAGCTTCTTTGCTGATTTCTTCATCTGGTTTACCTACTCGGGAGACGACTCCGCGACCGATATCGACTTTTCCAATGCCGTCGAATCGGCCGATCAACCGGTGACGCTGGGCGATCCCATTCGGATGGTCGATGAAGAAGGGGTCACCTACGCGCTTTATCGCGTCGCGGGACGCTTCAAGTCGTCCTTCGAATTCCAGGACTTTCCGTTCGATCAGCAGCATCTGCAAGTGAGCATAGAAAACCGGCTGCTGCCATCCTCGAAGCTGGTCTACGCGATTGACCGCGACGTGCTGGCCCGCTCGCATGAAGAACGGTTGCGCAGTGGCACCAACGCGGCCGTTTCCATCAATACCATCCCGAGTTGGGAAGCGACGGCTTTGCGGATGTTTCAGGAGTCAGTCGGCTCAACCGCGCTCATGGGCGATCCCGACGCCAAGGTCGGGTCCAGCGGAATCGAATACTCCAGGCTGACTACCGAGGTCGTCATAAAACGCGATCTGGTGGCGTTTCTGGTCAAGAACCTCCTGCCGTTGGGGTTGCTGGCGGCGATTACCTATGTCTCTCTCTTCTTTCCGCACAGCCAGACCGGACAACGGGTTGCCTTTGCCGTCAGTGCCATCCTGACCACGGCGGTTCTGCTCTCAACCGTGACTGCCGTGCTGCCCCAGGTCGGCTACACCGTCGCAATCGAGTGGGGCTTCTACGCCTTCATTCTTCTCTCGGCCATCTGCATCATCATCGGCCTGGCGGGTGACTGGTTTTACGAGGAGCGCCGCTACAGCGAGTTGCGCAAGCTCGACCGCTTCTCGCACATCTTCTATCCGGCCTTCGTGGCCGCGATTGTCCTGGCATACGTGGTGCGGTTTGGCGGCAGTTGACAGATAGGGCGCGAGCCGGGGGACGATGCCCCCTGGTCCGCGCCACGCCGGTCCCGCGAATCCGGCGGCGCTACACTGCCGCCAGATCGGCCGCTCGGGCCTCTGATTCCTCCGCGTCATCGAGAAAGAGCGACTTCGCGTCGATGCGCGCGAGCGCCAGCGCCAGAAATTCCGCGACGGGCATGGCGCCCAGATCGCGGCCGTTGCGGAGCCGCACGGCCACCGCGCCCTCGGCCGCCTCTCGCTTGCCGATGACCAGCATGTACGGGATCTTCTGCAGTTGCGCCTCGCGGATCTTGGCTTGCATCCGGTCGCGGCGGTCATTGACCTCGACCCGCAGACCGGCCTCCTTCAAGGTGCGCTCGATCTCTCGCGCGTAGGGAATCTGGTCGTCCGTGATCGGAATGATCGCGGCCTGAACCGGGGCCAACCAGACCGGGAAGGCGCCGGCGTAGTGCTCCACCAGCCCGCCAACGAAGCGCTCCATTGACCCGAGCAGCGTGCGGTGAATCATCGCCACGCGATGCCGATCGCCATCCTCGCCAATGTAGGTGACGTCGAAGCGCTCGGGCAGGTTGAAGTCGACCTGGATCGTCGGCCCCGTCCATTCGCGGCCCAGGGCATCGACCCATTTGATGTCGATCTTCGGGCCGTAGAATGCGCCGCCGCCCTCATCCATTTTGTATGAGAGCCCGCGCAGTTCCATCGCGCGCTTGAGATCGTCCGTCGCCTTCGCCCAGACCTCTTCGCTGCCGATCGCCTTTTCGGGGCGCGTGGCCAGATAGGCCTGGAACTCATAGCCAAAGACATCGGCCATGTGCATGGCCAGATCGATGACGCCGACGGCCTCATCCACGACTTGCTCCGGCATGCAGAAAATATGCGAGTCGTCCTGCGTGAAGCCACGCACGCGGAGCATGCCGTGGAGTGTCCCGGAGCGCTCGTAGCGGTAGACGGCGCCCAGCTCGGCCAGGCGAATCGGCAACTCCCGGTAGGAGTGGATCCGGTTCTTGTAGATCATGATGTGGCCCGGGCAATTCATCGGCTTCAGATAGTAGTCGACCTCCTCGATGCTCATCGGGGAGTACATGTTCTCGCTATACGTCTCCAGGTGGCCCGACGTCTGATAAATCTTCTCCGAGGCGATATGCGGCGTGTAGACGAGGTCGTACCCGCGCGCGAGCTGCTCCTTCTGCTCGAACTGTTCAACCAGATAGCGGACCATTGCCCCCTTGGGATGCCAGAGAATCAGACCGGGGCCGATCTCCTCGTTGACGGAATAGAGATCGAGCTCGCGGCCAAGCCGCCGATGGTCGCGCCGTTGCGCTTCCTCGAGGCGCAGCAAATGCGCGTCGAGCTCTTCCTGGCTCGGCCAGGCCGTTCCGTAGATCCGTTGCAGCATCGGGCGCTTCTCATCACCGCGCCAGTAGGCGCCCGCGATGGAGAGGAGCTTGAATGGGCCGATCTCGCTTGTATCGGGCACATGGGGGCCGCGGCAGAGGTCGAGAAAGTGCCCTTGCTGATACGTGGTGATGATCTCGTCCTCGGGCAGCCCTTCAATCAGCTCGATCTTGTACGGGTTGCCGGCAAAGATGCCAAACGCCTCCTCTCGGGAGACGACCTCGCGCACGAACTGCTCGCTCTTTTCGCGGTTCGCCGTCATTCGGCGCTCGATCTCTTCCAGATCGTCTGGCTGCAGGGAGCGCGGCAGATCGAAGTCGTAGTAGAAGCCATGTTCGATCGCGGGACCGATCCCGAACTTCGCGTCCGGAAAGATCTCCTGCACCGCTTCGGCCATCAGGTGCGCGGCCGAATGACGCATCCGCGCCAGTTCATAGGCGTGCGCGTCTTCCAGTTCGACAGCGATGTCCATACCGGCAATTTCATCGTTGGGGTTGCTCATCCTGGCGGCTCCTGCACAAACCCTGGCAAAACAAAACGGCCCGTGTCCCCCAAAGGGACGCCGGACCGGCGTGGTTCCACCCTCATTTCAGGCACGGCCGCGGACGGTGTGTGCCTGCTCGATGTAGCCGCTAACGGGGCCATCCGGGTCAGCCTACGTTCCCGAAGCAAAAAACGGGTTTCGGTGACCGGCTCACGGGTGGTTTTCGCCTGGGCCGTTCCGAACCGGACTCTCAGCGTCGGCCGGTTTTTCTGGCGGTGGTCCCGGGGCTACTCGTCCCGATCGACGCCTGTGCGTCATCTGCTGCGACAAGAATAGGGATTGAGCGCGGGGCGTGTCAATCGATTGCCGATGCGATCCCCTCGGGTGAATAGTCTCTTGCCGGAGCGAACGATGGTCCGCCCGCCATACCATGCACTCGCTGGCGGGGCGAAACGAGCCGCCAGGTTGACATGGCTTGGAGCGCGATCAATGCCGCGGCCACTCCGACGGCGGCAGCGACCGCGCCCCCATTGACTGCCAGACCGGGCGAAGACGCGCGGAGCAGGGAGGGCGAATCGGCTTCGGCTGGAATGGTGCTGTCGGCCGCCTGTACGGGCGCGGGGAGGGAGACTCCGCCAGGAGAGGAGCGCTCGGGGCATCACTGACCGCGAGCGACGGTGCTTCACCGAGCGATCCACTGGCCGTGGCCATCGCCAGAATCTTCGCCGCGTCCGGATCGCGGAAGCTGACGAACTCCGCCGTGGGCGCGGTTTCACCGGGTGAGCGGAGCGCAAGCTGTTCGAAACCGTATTCAAGGAGCACCCGATTGTCGTCGTACCAGTCGTCCGGGGCCACGCCGTTCATCGTCACCGCGATGAGCTTCGTGCCGCCGCGCTCAGCGACGTTTACCAGACACCAGCCGGCGTCATCGTCGTAGCCGGTCTTGCCGCCGACAATGCCCTCAAAGGTGCGCAACATGCGGTTGTTGTTCTTGAAGATGTACTGGCCATCAGCGGTTTCGTAGGTTCCCGTGGAAAAGGTCCGTACGAAGCGAGGGTACTTCAGGGCGTACATCGTAAAGGCCGCCAGATCGTACGCGGACGAATAGTGGCCGGGGACGCCCCAACCGTCTGGATTGACCAGATGCGTATCGACGAGGCCCATGTCGAGAAGCCGCTGATTCAGGCGGTCCAGAAAGCGGTTGAGGGCCTGCTCGTCGGTGTCGCCTGGCTCCGCGCCCAGCCCTCGCGCTAGCGCGCGCGCGGCATCGTTTCCCGAGGGGAGCATCAGGCCATAGAGGAGCTCTTCGACCGTGAACGTCTCCCCAGGGCCGAACCCGACCTGGCTGGCGAAGTCGCTGACCAAGTCGGCCTCCGAGGTCGTGATCTCTTCCCCTGGAGGTGCTTCCTCGATCGCCTGAATGGCCGTAAAGACCTTGGTGAGGCTGGCCGGGGCCCGGCGCTCGTGAGCGCCGCGCTGGGCGAGGATTTCACCGGTGTCGGCATTGATCAGAATGTAGTTCGTTGACGTGATCTGCAGCTCGGGCACTTCCTGTGCCCGTGCAAGCGGAGCAAGAACCGTGGCCAGCAACAAGCCGCACACGGCGATCAACACCGCGCCGTGGATTCGATAGGCTAGAGGCATGGACCGCGCTGCCACGGACATCGTCACCCAAGGATGCTAGACAGCGAGGCCATAGGCGTCAAGATCGCGCGCGAGGCGACAGCAGGACTCCCGGTCATGGCAAGATAGACGCTCATCGTTTGTCCGCTTATTGGCCAGATCGGAAGAAGATGGCTGCGTTCACTCGCCTGGCACTGGTCGCGCTTACGGGTATGTCTGGCCGCTTGCTGGGCCGCCGTCGCCGGCGCAAGACTCCACCCGCGGATGTGAAGTCGAAGACGACGACAAAGACGTCGCCTTCTGCTGGTGTACAGCTCCAGGCGCCTTCTGCAGCTCCGGCCGCCGCTTCCTCGGCTTCACCCACCTTGGCCGATCCGCCAGTCGACCATTTTCGTCAGTTGCCGCCACGCATTCGCACGCCGTTGCTCGCCTCGGTTGCCGCCAGGAGCCTGCCGCTGCTTGGCGTCCTGGGGCTCGTCGCGACCATTGTGCTTGGCGTTGGCGCGATTCGTGGCGAACTGCCATATGTCGGAGTCATGGAGGATGCCAACCTCGCCTGGGCCGGGGTGCTCGTTTCCATCTCCATTTGGGCAGTCTATTTCCTCTGGAAGGTGCCGCAGTGGCAGGCATCGGCCTGGGCCAGATCCGGCAACCCCAGCCCGCGCGAGCTGTTCGAGATCGAGAACGAATCACGCGGCACGCTTGGGCAAATCCTGAGCGGCGTCGCGGTGCTGACCGGGCTTATCTTTGCCTGGCAGCAACTCGGGCAGACGAGCAACAACCTTCGCGTCAGCCAGGAAGGCCAGATTACCGATCGCTTCAGCCGGGCGGTCGATCAGTTGGGCAGCGACCAATTGACAATTCGACTGGGCGGGATCTATGCCCTGGAGCGGATCGCGCGAGATTCCCCGCGCGACTACGGTCCGGTCATGGAGGTGCTGACTGCCTTTGCCCGGCAGGAGTCGCCGCTTCCCACGGTTCAGGCAGGTACTCCCTCGGCAACAACAGGAGACATTCCTCTCGAAGTGGAGGCGGTGTTCAAGGTCATTGGCCGGCGTTCCCCGGCGCAAATCGACCAGGAGATGGAGGAGGCCGGTTGCCTCGACCTGACCGGGATCTACGCGGTCGGCGTCGATCTCGCTGACTACGATCTGCGAAATACCTGCTGGGACCGCTCTGATCTGCGGGGAGCTGTCATCGCGCGCGCCGATCTTTCCGACTCAACCTTTTCGCGCGTGAATCTGCAACAGGCAAACCTCGATCGGGTGGTGGCGACGAACGCCGACCTGAGCAATGTCAACCTGGCGCTGGCCAACCTGAGCCAGGGTGATCTGAGCGAGGCCAACCTGCTGGCGGCCAACCTCGGGAACGCCACCCTGCAGGGAACGATACTGACCGGCGCGAGCCTGATTGGAGCCGATCTCCAGGGCGCACTCGCGATTGGCGCCAATTTCAGTGACGCGGACATGCTCGACGCCAATCTCGCCGGCGCGGTATTGGCTGACGCCGATCTTGCCGCTGCCCAGCAACTCACCGCCGAACAGGCCGAGGCCGCGTTGACAAATGGCAATACGCGATTGCCCGGCGGGATTGAGGTCCAGCCCGATTTCTGAGTCAATGGCGGCCCGCGGCCCAATGCCGAGTTTTCGACGTACAGGCATGCCGATGCCGAATACCGCGCCCGGTGATCGCGCCGGGCGCGATCAGACGGCGGCCGCGACGGGCGCCGCCGTGTCGAGAAGCTGCAAATCTCCGCCGACCAGATTACCCGCCGACGCATAGCCGAACCCAGAGGCATCGGAGGCCGTGGTCGCATTGCCAACGGTGAGGCTCGCGGTATCCTCGCCGGCTTTGCCGGGGCCGGCATCGAAGAGTTCGAGCACGAATGGCTCCTGACTCTCGCCGTTGACCGCCATCACGCCATGAACGTAGCGAAGCTGATTTTCGCCCTCGGGCCAGCCATATGAAATTGGGCCAATACTCTCCAGCGTCAGGCCGCCTTCGGCGTTTGCATCGAGCCAGCGCACGAATCCCGCTGCTTCCTGGCCCGTATCTCCCGCCAGCACCGTGGCAAAGAGCACCAGGCTGACATCGCCCGCCTCGGTGCGGACCACGCCGCCCCCCGTGATCCCGGAGAGACAGCATTCACACTCGTCGCCCTGGCAATTGCACGGAACGCAGGGGAGTTCGACTGTCGAAGACCCTTGCGCGGCAACCCGACTCCCCATCATGCGGGACGCCCCAATCGCGGCGGTCACCGCCGCTGCTGCGCGCAGCATCCCGCGCCGAGGCAGGTTCCGGGCGAGAGAACGGGCGAAGGCATCAAATCGTCGATCGTCCATCTTGGTCTCACTCCAGTGACGCACGGTCCAACCGATGAGGGCAGCCTACAATGGCTGCCAGTGAAGTCAACTCATTTTCTGCCATTTTGGTTCCCTGCTTGACAGGCACTGCCCTGGTCGGTACGATCGTCGTATTGGTCAACCAGTCAACCATTTGATAGGTGAACGCTGCCGAGAGCCGGCTCGCCGCGATCTGCCGGTGTGCATCAATTGCGCTCCGGCGACGACGATGACGTGCCGGCCGGGTGTCGAATCAAGGCGATGCGCCGTGTAGACGCGAAGGAGGATGCCGTGGGGCGCCTGGAGGGCAAGGTCGCCGTGGTGACCGGTGCGGCGAGCGGAATTGGCCAGGAGGCGGCGCGCGCTTTCGCGCGTGAGGGGGCGATCGTCGGCCTGCTGGACAGGAACGCTCCCGCGCTGGAGGCCACCGTCGCGGAAATCGGCGGCAGCGCATTCCCGCTCGTCACCGACGTCACCGATGAGGCGAGCGTGGCGGCATCGTTCGACGAGGTGCGCCGCCGTTTTGGCCGGCTCGACGTGCTCTACACCTGCGCGGCCGTTCAGCTCATAGGCGAAGACGCTCCTGTGCATGAACTCGATATCGACGTCTGGCAGCGCACGCACGATGTGAACCTGCGCGGCGTCTATCTCTGCTGCAAGCATGGTGTCCGCCTGATGATGGAGAGCGGAGACGGCGGCTCGGTGATCAATACCGGCTCGCCAACTGGGCTGACCATGTGCGGCGCCGGGTGGCATGCCTACTCCTCGTCGAAGGCCGGGGTCATGGCCCTGACGCGAATCATGGCGGCCGACTATGCCGCGCATGGCATCCGTGTCAATGGCATCGTGCCCGGCACCATCGCCACCACGCTGACGCAACCGCTGATCGATGACCCGGAGACGCATGCGAGGCTCGTCTCCATGCATCCCATTGGGCGGGTGGGAACGCCCCAGGACATGGCCGGGATCGCGGTGTTCCTGGCCTCGGATGAATCGCGCTTCGCCACCGGCGCGCATTTCTTTGTGGATGGCGGCATCTCGGTACGGTGAGGATGATGACAGAACCGTTTCGCGTCGCGCTTTCGCGCGATTTCATTCGACCCAACGGGGAGCTCGGCTTCGGCGGAGTCGGCGCCCGGCTGTTGCAGAACACGCCGGGCATCGAGGCTGTCTTCCTGCCAACCCACCCCAGCGCCTACGCCCCGGACGATATCGCCGGGTTCGACGCGCTGGCGATGCTCGGCGGCCGGGTGACCCCAGAGACGCTGAAGGGCAACGAGCGGCTGTCGCTGGTGGCCCGCTTTGGCGTTGGGTACGACAACGTCGACGTCCCGGCCTGCACCGAGGCGGGCGTCTTCCTGACGATTACGCCGGAGGCCGTACGCCGCCCGATGGCAGTGGTCAACCTGACGTTCCTGGTGGCCCTGGCGGGGCGGCTGCTGGAGCAGGATCGGCTGACGCGCGAGGGCCGCTGGGCCGACAAGCAGGACGCGCGGGGAACCGGGCTGGTGGGCAAGACGTTCGGCACCATCGGCTTTGGGCGGATTGCGCGGGAGACGCATGCGATCACGAAGCCGCTGGGCATGCGTCACGTGGCGCATGATCCCTATGCCGATCCGGCCGTCGCCGCGGCCGAGGGCGTCGAGCTGCTGGAGCTCGAGACCTTGCTGCGCGAGTCGGACTTCGTTGTCATCGCCGCGGCGCTGACCGACGAAACTCGTCACCTGATGAGCGCCGAGCGGCTGGCCATGATGAAGCCGACCGCCTTTCTGATCAGCACCGCGCGTGGCGGATTGGTCGACCAGGCCGCGCTGTACGAGGCGTTGCGCGACAAGCGGCTGGCGGGAGCTGGCCTCGACGTCTTCGAGCAGGAGCCGGTCGATCCGAACGATCCAATCCTGACGCTTGACAATGTCATCGTCACCCCGCACGCGCTCTGCTGGACCGACGAGTGCGAGCGGCTCATGGGGGAGATCGTGCTGCAATCGATTCAGGAGGTGGCGGCTGGCAAGATGCCCGCGAACGTCGTCAATCCGGAAGCGGCCGAGCACCCGGAGTTGCGAGCGCGGTTGCAGAGGTTTCGCGAACGGATGGAGCAGGCATGAGGGAGAACAGGGTCAAGCGCGTCTTGCAGCAGGGCGGAACATCGTTGGGAACGATGGTTTTCGAGTTCCCGACGACCGGCATCGGGCGGATCGCGGCTGAGGCGGGCGCCGAGTTCGTCATCTACGACATGGAGCATACGGGCTGGGGGATCGAGACGATTCGCGGGCTGATCGCCACAACCCGCGCGGCCGATACCGTGCCGATGGTCCGTGTCCCGGCGACCGAATACAACCTGATCTCGCGCCCGCTCGACGTTGGCGCGATGGGGATCATGGTTCCGATGGTCGAGAGCGCCGATCAGGCGCGGAAGATTGTCAGTTCCGCCAGGTACCCGCCGGTTGGCAGGCGTGGCGCGGCCTTCGGCGTTGCGCACGACGACTATACGGGCGGCGACATCATCGCCAAGATGGCCTCTGCCAATGACGAGATCTTCCTGATCGCGCAGATCGAGACCGCCGACGGGATCGAGAACATCGACGCCATTGCCGCCGTCGATGGTATCGACTGCCTCTGGATCGGGCATTTCGACCTGACCAATTTCCTCGGCATTCCCGGGCAGTTCACACACCCGGTGTATCTCGACGCCGTGCAGCGCGTGCTCGACGCCTGCCAGAAGCACGAGAAGACGCCCGGCATCATGTGTGGCGATGTCGCCACGGGCCGGGGCCAACTGGCGGAGGGCTTCCGTGCCCTGGCCTATTCCGGTGATCTCTGGATTTACCAGCAGGGACTGCGCGACGGGCTGGCTGCCCTGCGCGCTGGCTCATAGGCCGAAGCTGGGCGGAGCGGCCCGGGCGGCACATTCCGGCGTACGCAGGCACGCCGGTGTCGGCATCGCCCACGTTGAAGTGGGCACGAGGCGAAAGGTGGCTCGGATGAACGAGAAACCGTCGATCGACCCGAAGCATCGTGACGCCATTGAATCGTTTGCCCGCTCCCGGACCTCGCGCCGCCAGGTGCTGCGTGGCGCTGCCGGACTCGCCGGACTTGGCATCGCCGGACGGAGCCGCCCTGTTACGGCGAGGCTGGCTGCGCCCGCGCTGACCCCCTCGGCGATGGCCGCGGCCCAGCGTGTCCTACGCCAATCGGCCGACTCGGCGCAAGCCGCTGTCGATGCGGCGAACGCGCTCGATCCCAAGCCCGCGGAACTGAACGTGGTCTGGGAGGACGCGCTCCAGTTGCAAGATCCCACCATCTTCTCCGGACCGCTCTGGGAAGAGTTGACCGGGATCAAGATCAACCCGATTGGCAAGCCATTCCCCGAGCTTTTTGCCGCACAGGTGGCCGAGCATCTGGGCGCGACCGGCGCCTACGATGTCATCACGTTCCCGCCGGCGTGGACCGCTGACTTCGTGGCCCAGGGGTTGGCTGAGCCACTCGACCCGTACATTGAGCAGTACATGTCCGAGGAGGACCTCAACGACTACCACCCGCTTTACAAGGAGCTGATGAACTACGGCGGGCAGCGTTACGGGCTCTTCGATGATGGCGACGTCATCGTCCTCTACTACCGGAAGGATCTCTTCGAAGACCCGGCGAACATGGACGCCTTCAAGGCCGAATACGGTCACGATCTTTCCCCCCCAAAGGACTGGACGGAATACGACGAGATCCAGGCGTTCTTTACGGAACAGGGGGGTGGATCAACCTGGGGCGGCGCCAGCCAGCGTGCCCCAGGTCAAGTCTATGGCTGGTTCTCCGAGGAGTTTCGGAATCGCGGCGGGCGGTTCTTTGACGACACGACGCTTGACGCAACACTCAACAGCCAGGCCGGCATCGACACGCTCAGCAGGATGATCGCTTCAAACAAGACGATGCCTCCCGGCATAGAGACGTGGGGCTTTGTCGAGGTCCTCGCCGGCTGGATGGCGGGGCAGCTTGCCATGATCGGAGGCACCTGGCCGCCGATCGGCCGCTGGTCAGAAGGAACGACGGCTGAGCAGTTGAACTGGGTTCCGGAAACGCAGGTCAAGGACAAGGTCGGCTATTCGGTGATGCCGATGGGCCACAGCTTGCACAATGCCGGCTTCCACCTCGGCGTCTCGGCGGACAGCGCGAACAAGGAAGCAGCGTATCTCTTCATCCAGTGGATGACGAGCCCGACGATCAGCCTGCAGCGCGTCATGCTGCCGTATGCCCTGCGCGACCCGTATCGCCTGAGCCACTTCTCGTCCGAGGAGTACCGGAGCCGCTGGCCAAACGCGGGCGAATACCTCGATACCTTGAGCGCGGCGGCGGATGGCGCGCTGCTCGACATCATCATGCCGGGATCGTCGGAGTACCACACGGCGATTGACCAGGCGGTGACCTCTGCCCAGGCGGGAACGCCAGTCGAGGAGGCGCTCGCCACGGGCAACGCGGCGTTCAACGAGATCACGGACCGCATCGGCCGCGAGAGCCAAATCGAAGCCTACGACAACTTCAAAGCTCTGAAGGGGTCGTATTACGGATGATGGGCGATGGGTGATGGTTGAAAGGTGATGGACTTCGGCCATTGGCATTTGGCTTATGGCCACGACCGTTCTCTCGAACGACCCATCACCTATCACCCATCACCCATCACCCTCGGTGGAGGACATGGCCGAGATTGCCACGTCGCAAAAAGCGATGGCGAGGTCCAGCCTGAGT
>CAYSXO010000051.1:18065-19052 GCA_964434995.1 uncultured Sphaerobacteraceae bacterium | reverse complement strand
GAGGGGATGACCGGCGCGGCTGAACGGCTCGGCGGACGTGGCGCGGAGCTAATCACCGCGGTCAAGGGCGGGGCGATGCCGGCGCACATGCCGCAGGTGAAGCGCTCGCTGGCGCTGATCTATGCCGTGAACCCCTTTGGCGCCGATCACCAGTCGAGCGAGCACGATCCGGGCTACGCGCCCGATTCGGATGAAGAGAGCCTGCGCCGCCTGGCGCTGTTGGGACTGACCGATCCACAGGATCCGCTCAATTTGTCGGATGAGAAGGTCCGCTTCGCGCTGTTGACGCAGCAATTCTATTCGCTGCTCGATTCGGCCTCGGTCTGCCAGTTCGTCTATGGACCCGCCTGGCAACTCTATGGGCCGGACCACCTCTCGGATGCCATTAACGCGGCCACTGGTTGGGATACCTCGGTCGATGAGCTAGTCGATGTCGGCGCAAGAAAGCTGACGATGCAGCGTCTCTTCAACGCGCGCGAGGGCGCGGGCCGCAATGCCGACACGCTGCCGAAGAAGCTCTTCAAGCCGCTGACCGGTGGACCGTCAGACGGCTACCACGTGACAGAGGAGCAGATGGAGCACGCCCTCGACCGCTACTACGCGATGGCGGGCTGGGACGTGGCCACTGGCATGCCAACCGAGGCCTCACTTGACAGGTATGGACTCGAGTGGGCCGCCAGCGCTCCGGGAGCGCATCCATTGCCGCACACCGGCGGCCGAGATCTGCCGCCTGGATCGACGGCATCGAAGTAGCAGCGAAACCGCGGCCGTCGAGCGCCGATTCGTGGCAGGGGAGGGGGTAGCGAGGGCTGCCCCCTTTCTGATCTCCGTGATTCGTCCGGCCTGCTCGGCCACCACATACGAATTTCAGATCTGACAGCTTGACGGACGCGAACGCGGGATGCACCATGCATTCGCTACACGCCATGTGTTCCTAATGTACCCATGTCAATGTACTGAAAATTCTCGACCGTGTTTCCGGCCTAA
>CAYSXO010000051.1:10026-18052 GCA_964434995.1 uncultured Sphaerobacteraceae bacterium | reverse complement strand
GCGTCAGGAAAGGAGAATCCGATGGCATCCGCTGACAACGTTGCAATCGGTAAGCGTTTCTTCGCTGAGCAGGACCGCCTCAAGGGGGGCCTCTCCGGCGACCTCTGCGCCGAGGACTATACGGCTGAAATCAATGGCTACCCGCCCATGGACCGCGCTGGCCACGAGGGCATGGGTAAGGGATTTTTCGCGGCGTTTCCCGACATGCAACAGGACATCGAAGAGACCGTCGCGGACGGCGAGCGCGTCGCCATGCGGTTCCGTGCGCACGGAACACATCTGGGAGAGTTCATGGGACATCCAGCGACTGGCAGGCCAGTCGACATCGTCGGGACGGCGATTGTCCATGTCAAGGACGGGAAGGTCGCGAGCCTGAAGGAAGTGATCGACTTGCAGGCGCTCGAGCAGCAGCTGGGGATCGAGCCCAGTTAGGTGTCCGTCGCTCAACCGCCGGCAATCGGGCGCATGAAGATGACCTCGGCGCCGTCCGCGAGCACCGCGGTCCTTTCCGCCTGGTGTCCATTGATGAAGGCACGGGTTTGCTTGAGAATTGCCTCGTCCGTTTCGTCGCCTCCAGTGACAGCGGCCGCGAGGTCCGCAACGGTGGCGCTCTCCGCTAACGCGATCTGCTGACTCTTGCGGCCGAGCATGTCCGCGATGATGCCCTGAAACCTGACCGTCACCTGCATTGCCGGCATCCTTCAGGCGGCAGCCTTGCCGCGTAGACTCAAATAGTGGATCACCTCGTCCCGGGTCAGGAGCCCGGAGAGGTTGCTGCCGTCGAAAACTGGCAGGTAGAGAAGCTCGTTGGCGTCCATGAGCTGCAAAGCGTCGAGAAGCTCGTCGGAGGGCGCAACGCGAGGCAGGTTGCCAAGGGGCGTCATAACGTCGCCTGTCGTCAGGTGGGACCACTCCGCGCGCGGCGCGCGGGCCACATCGCGCAGGCTCAACACGCCGACGGGGTTGCCGGCAGCGGTGATGATGAACGACCCCTGGCCCTGACCGAGGATGTTCCGCTCAACCAGGTCCTGCAACGTGACGCCAGCGGGAACTTCCTTCTCCCGAACGATGCCCATGACCTGCGCTACCGAGGTGCCGGCAAGCTGCCCGCGTTGGAGAAAGGCGCGCTTTTCCGCGCTGGCGGCATTGTGCAGGATGAAGCCGATCATCACGAACCAGACTCCGCCAAACACGTCCCCCTGAAAGACCCGATACGCGCCGAGAGCCATCAGCCCGTAGGCGATTAATTGGCCGGTCGTGCTGGCGACGCGCACGCCGGTTTCCTGCTTGCCCGTGATCCCCCAGACGATCGATTCCAGGATGCGCCCGCCATCGAGCGGATAGCCGGGCAGGAGATTGAAAAGGGCGAGGATCAGGTTGATGTACGAGAGCCACTGCGTCGCCGCGCCAAGGTTCCCGCGATCGCCGATCACCTGATTCAGTCCCAGGAAGACCGCGGCCAGGAGCATGCTGGAGGCGGGACCAATAGCGGCCACGCGGAATTCGGCGCCGGGCGACTTCGGCTTCCCGGTCAGTTGCGCGATGCCGCCGAAGATATAGAGCGTAATGCTCTGCACGGGGATGCCGTTACGGCGTGCCTCCCAGGCGTGGGCAAGCTCGTGAAAGAGGATCGAGGCAAAAAAGATGAGCGCTGTCAGCAAGCCGGTCAGCCAGCGGTCGAGGGTCGTCATCTCGGGGTTCTGGGCGGGCAGAATGCCATCGGCCAGGCTCCAGGTGACGATGCCGAGGATGAGGAAGGTGCTGGGGTTGATCTGGATCGGGATGCCCCAGACGTGACCGATGATGATGTTGCCGGAGTTGCTGCCTGTCATGGTCTTTGCAGTCGCCTTCTCGAGCTGGCTGGCCGCTCGCGATGAATGAGGCCCGGAACGATTGTTCCGGGCCTCATGCTAGCGCAGGTATGCGCCATTTGCTGATTGGGCGTCAAGTTTCAGGCCGCCAGCTTCACCAACCCGATCCAGGGATGACCAAGGATCGTGGCTCGCGGCAGCAGATAGCCGCCAGGCTGGCCGGCGATATGGCCGCTGATCCAGCCGTCTCGCTCGAACCAGTCGACGATGCCGCCCGCGATCGCAAACTGGCTCCGCGCATCGGGCAAGCCTGCAGGCCGTTCGAGGTGCGGTTCCCAGAAACTGGCCAGCCATTCCGCAAAAGCCGATGCAGAGGGGTCGCCCTGCCAGAGGGCGGTGAGGTATTCAGCCCAGGCGCTCGCCATCATGCGAGCGCCGGCGGTCTCCACCCCAGGGAATTGGGTGGGAAACGTCGTCATCGAACGGTGCTCCTTCAAGTCTGCTAGTGTCTCAGCCTAATTGAACGCGCGAGCCGACCAAGCCGTTACTCATCGCGGTTCATGCCGGTAACGAGGCTGACATAGTAGAGAAGCGTCAGGAGTGATGTGGCGAAGCTGGCTACATAGGTCCATGCGGCGGAACCGAGCACCGCGGCCACGCCCTGGCCCTCCTGGCCATTCTGCAGGCCCCCGTCCACCAGCCCGAGGTTGACCAGCGCCTGCTTGGCGCGGCGCGAAGCATCGAACTCGACCGGCAACGTGATCAGCGCGAAGATCGTCGCAAGCGCAAAGAGGGCCACGCCGACCCAGGCGAGCGTCGTGAACTGGAGGACGATGCCGGCGATCAGGACGATCATTCCGAGCGTCGAGCCGATGTTCACCGCCGGCACGATGGCCGTCCGGAACTTTAGCGGCCCGTAGGCCTGGGCGTGCTGAATGGCATGCCCGACCTCGTGCGCGGCAATCCCCATCGCCGCGATGCTGGGCGTGCCATAGACCCCTTCTGAAAGGAAGAGCGCCCGCTTGCGCGGATCGTAATGGTCGGTCAGTTCGCCTTTGGTGGCTTCGACCGGAACGTTATAGAGGCCATTGGCGTCGAGGATGCGCCTTGCCACCTGCGCGCCGGTCATGTTGACATCGTTGCGCACCTTGCTGTATTTGGCGTAACTCCCCTTCACCCGGCTCTGTGCCCAGAGCATAAGGATGAGGCCAGGGATCATGAAGACGAAGTACATCGGGTCAAAGATCATGAAACGCGACCCCTTTCGTTACCCCACGCGCGGCTCCGCTGACGCGGGCAAATCGATCGTGGTTTTCTGTCATCAGTCGGCCTCGTCCAGGCCGGGAGGAGCTAGGGCGTTCCCGCCGCGACATTCCGATTTCGAGCGTCGTCGCACCGATCGTGCGCGTGCCAGGACTCCGTTCACACCAAAACGAGGGAACTTCACGGCCACCTGGTGTCGCGCTGTCCAAAATAGGCGCGGCCGTGAAGCATCTCTCGCTCAATTAACGCCAGCGGCCCTGCCAGAGTTCCCTGAACAAGCCAGTCTGACGATCCGGCGCTCCAGGGGCCATCGTCGCCGCAGCGGCCGCGTTTGTCCAGAGTGTCCCAAGGAAGAGCGCAACGGTCATGGCGCCTGCACGTGATGACAATGGATCAGGTGGCAATATGCGGGAGTGTCCTTTCCGTTCATCGCGCCGGGCCACGAATACACCAGACCCCGGCTTCATCTGTGATCAATGAAGCCAGGGTCTGACCGGGCGCGACACGATTCGCACACATCCGCTGCCGGCGCCGAAGCGCGTCCTGACGGCAGTGGATTCGATCCCTCGGAAGGGACCGATGGCTACTCCCCCTGTTGCTGCTGAGTATACGGGCAGAACCGACGATGGCAAGATGGCTGTTTGCGCGTGCCGGTCCGCGCGGAGCTATCGCTCGCGGTACACGAGGTCTCCTGCTAGGTCGACTTGCATGGCGGCGGCGGCCATGTTGACAAAAAGGCCGTGATCGACGACCCCGGTGATCGCCTTCACGCTCGCGGCCAACCGCTCGGGATCGGCGATGGGACCGGTCTTGCAGTCGAGAACGTAGCCGCCGTTGTCCGTGTGAAAGGGCAGGGAGGAGCCATCGCCGACCAGCCGCAGCTCAGGCGCCATGTCCAGACCGGCAAGCCGCTCCGCGGTGCGCGGCCAGCCAAAGGCCACGATTTCGACCGGCAGGAGCGTGCGGACGCCAAGCTGGGCGACGTCCTTCTCCGTGCTGGCGACGAGGACGAATCGGGAGCAGGCGAGGGCAACGAGCTTCTCGAAGAGCAAGGCTCCGCCGCGTCCCTTGATGGCATTCAGGTTGGGGTCAATCTCATCGGCGCCGTCGATGCCGAGATCGAGCCGTTCAACCGCATCGAGTGTGGTCAGAGGAATCCCGAGTTCGCGGGCGAGGCGTTCCGTCCGCGCGGAAGTCGGCACGCCGGTGAAGGTCAGGCCCCCCTCGAGGCGGCGCCCAAGCTCGTGGATCACGGCTTCCGCGGTCGAACCCGTGCCCAGGCCAACTGTCATTCCAGGTTGAACCAGGTCCGCCGCCGCCACGGCGAGCCGATGCAGCCGTTCCGCCTGATTCACCTTAGCGCTCCCGGCGGAGCCGGGCGGCGGCATCTTCATCGACGAGCCAGGTCAGCGTGCCATCGTCGTGCGATGGGCGGATCGACTGAGCAGGAAGCTCGCGCGAGGTCTCCGGTCCCTCGAGAACCCGTTCCAGGGTGGCCGCCTTGCCGGGACCACCGGCCAGAAAGAGGATATCGCGGCCCGCGTTGAGGACTGGGGCGGTCAGCGTGAGCCGGTCGGCATCGAGTTTCGGCACGAAGTTGGCAACGGCGAGAGCGGAATCCGCGGAAAGGGCGTCGGTTCCGGGAAAGAGGGAGGCCGTGTGGCCATCGTCTCCCATGCCCAGCAGCACCAGGTCGAAGCGCGGGACGCCTTCTGGCCGCGCGAAGGCATCGCGCAGCTCGGCCTCGTAGGCGAGGGCGGCATCCTCCGCACGCTCCTTCTCTGTTAGCCAGGGGTGGACATTTTCTCGAGGGATCGGAACCAGATCGAGGAAGCCGCGCATGGCCTCGCCGGCGTTGCTTTCTGGCGATCCGAGCGGCACGCAACGCTCGTCGCCCCAGAAAACCTGGACCCGATCCCAGGGAATGCGTGAGCGGTATGGCTCGCGGGCCAGGATGGAGCCCATCTGCTTCGGGGTGCTGCCTCCGGAGAGCGCGACGAACGCCTGGCCGCGAGAGGCCACTGCCGTCTCGACCGCGCTGGCGAACCGCTCGGCAGCGGCGCGGGCCAGGGCTGAGCCGTCGGCGACGACGGCCACGGCGCCGCGCGGGCCAAGGTCGAGAACGTGCAACGGATCCGTGGCCGTTCTGGAATCAGTCATCGTGGTTGAACTCCCGAAAACCCTGCTGGGACGAGCTCGGCGGCGAACGAGAGCGCCGCCTCGTAGACCAGGTCGCGGCCGAAGCTGTGCAGCTCTTCGGCCAGAAGGTCAGCATCATGGGGCAGCGGCGCAAAGACCGTGCGCACCATGTTCTGAACCTCCGGGGTGTGGCTGGTGGTCGCGATTTCGTCGGCATCGAGCCGTTCGACGGTAAACGAGCCGGCCTTGCCCGCGTCGGCGGCGAGACGGACGTCGAGGAGCGTCGATGCGGCCAGTGGCCGCGCGGTTGGGCGAAGCGTCAGCGTTACCTCGCGTTGCTGGCCGGCGGAACCGGCTCGAAGCGTTGCGCGCCAAACGTTCGGATCGCCCCGGACCGGGAGCAGCTCGCCCGGCGTGCGCCAATTCAACCGCGAGCCAAGCCACCCGGCAAAGAGCAAGGCGCTGGAGAACCCCGACCATTGATGCGGGGAGTTGCCGTAGGTCAAGGTCGCCTCATCAATGAGGTCGAGGATGGGCAGATTGGCCGGCACGTCGAAGAACTGCGTGGTCAAACGCCGCCAGGGGGTGAGCCGAGCCCAGGCAAGATCACCCAGGGCGGCGCGGTCGCGCGGGGCGCGGGCGAAGCGATGCAGGGCGTGGAGAGCCCTGGCGGTTATCGGCGAAATCGCGCTGTCGACGATCAGGCGGTCGCAGATATCGACCAACTCGGAGAAGAGCGCGCCACCTTCTTCGGTGTCGGCAGCCCACCAGAGAAAATCGGGAAGGTCGGGTACGAGCAAGGGCGACGCGATGGATGCCAATTGCCGTTCGCTTTCCGTGCTCACGTCGACCGTCAGGCACTCGAAGACGATGTTCGGGCGCCCGCGCGATGCCTCCTGCTCGAGCAAGTCGACGTGAACATCCATGCCGGGCTGACCTGGCTCGTCGCGAGACGGGTCGGCGATGAGGACGGTGGCACGGGAGGGATAGATGTCAGAGAGGGCGGCAATCGTCTGCCGTGCCCGCTCGGCGTCTTCGGCGGTGCGCGCGGCCGCGATCAGATTGAGCGTCGCCGCCCGTGCCGTCACCATGGCCGCCGGCGCGTCGCGCGGCTCGTCCGCCGAAGCGCCCGCGTCGTCGATCCGTGGTGGGCGGTGGTTTCTCCAGAGGGCGTTGAGGCTCGCGATGATCTCGTTGGCATCGTGCACGCGCGCCGTCCAGGAAGCGCCCGGAATCGGTTGCGCGATCGAGCGCGCCGCGCGGGGATGTGAGGCGGCCATGCACGGTCTCCTTCGCTTACGGCCGCCGCCAGGTCCGGTCGGTGAGCGCGATCATGCGGTCTGCTTCTTCCGGCCCCCAGGTTCCGGCCGGGTAGAGATACGGGCTGGGGGACTCTGGCCCTGCCCAGACATCGAGGACCGGTTGCACGATCGACCACTCCGCCTCGACTTCGTCCCGTCGGGTGAAGAGCGTTGGGTCGCCACGGATCACGTCGAGCAGCAGCCGTTCGTAGGCATCCGGTCCGGCCTCGCCAAATGCCGAGCCATAGGAAAACTCCATGCGCACGGGCCGGATCTGGGTGCCCGCGCCCGGCACCTTTGCGTTGAAGCGGACGGCGATCCCCTCGTCTGGCTGGATGCGGATCGAAATGACGTCGGGCGATGGCTCCAGCTCGGCGCCGCCGAAGATCATGTGCGGCACGCGCTTGAACGTGATGGCAACCTCGGTGACGCGGCGTGGCAAGCGCTTGCCGGTACGCAGGAAGAAGGGCACGCCGTTCCAGCGCCAGTTCTCCACTTTCAGGCGGAGGGCAACGTACGTTTCGGTCTTGCTCTCCGGGGAGACGCCCTCTTCCTGACGATAGCCGGGAACGGCCTGACCGCCGATGTACCCGGGGCCATACTGCCCTGGGACGACCCAGCGCATCACCTCGTCCTTGCCAATTGGCGGCACAACCGAGCGCAGGACCTTCACCTTTTCGTCTCGAACCGCGTTGCCGCTGAAGCGGGCTGGCGGCTCCATGGCGACGACCGTCAGGAGCTGAAGCAGGTGGCTCTGCACCATGTCGCGCAAGGCGCCGGCGCTGTCGTAGTAACCGGCGCGGCCTTCGACGCCGATCGCCTCGGCCGCCGTAATCTGCACGCTGTCAACGTAGTTCCGATTCCAGATCGGCTCGAAGAGAATGTTCGCGAAGCGAAAGGCGAGGATGTTCTGAACCGTCTCCTTCCCCAGATAGTGATCGATCCGGTAGATCTGCCGCTCGGAGAAGGCGTCCGCCATCTCCTGGATCAGATCGCGAGCCGAATAGAGATCGTGCCCGAACGGTTTCTCGACGACGATCCGCTGCCAGCCCTCACCCGGTTCGAGGTAGTTCGCCTGCCGCTCGGAAACCCCGGCCTCTTCCAGGCCATGGATGATCGGCAGAAAGTAGTTGGGCGAGGTCGCCAGATAGAAGATGCGGTTCCCTTTGGTGCCGCGTTCGGCGTCGATGACGCCGAGCCGCTCGCCGAGCCGGTCGTAGACGCCGGGATCGGCGAAGTCGCCGCGCACATAACTCAAGCCCTTGGCAAAGCCTTGCCAGGTCTCTTCGGTGACGGGCGTGCGCGCATTGGCCGTGACCGCCTCGCGCATCCTGGCGCGGAACTCATCGTCGCTCCAGTCGCGGTGCGACACGCCGACAATCGAGAAACCTTCCGGCAACGGTTGTCCAACGGCGAGGTCGAAAAGCGCTGGCATGAGCTTGCGCGAGGTGAGATCGCCGCTGACGCCAAAAATGACCATTGCCGCCGGGGCAATGGCGCGGTCGATCTGGG
>CAYSXO010000051.1:1216-10016 GCA_964434995.1 uncultured Sphaerobacteraceae bacterium | reverse complement strand
CCTCGTCCGCCTGCGTCCAGGCATCGAACGGCTGCGACCAGATTTCCGACGCATGGGGAAGGGTTGTCGCGGCGCTCAGACCCGTCGCCGCGGCTGACCCGCCATCGGGCGATTCGGCGTGTGCGGCAATTGGTGGTGAGTCTGGGTTCGGTTGCGTCATCGCGTTACCGTTGCCTCGTCAATGCCGCGCCGCGTTCGCTCTGCCCGCGGCGTCCCGGTCGCGATCGGCAGCCAGGGGCTCGTCTTGCCAGACGGTATGGAAGACGCCGTCCCGGTCGAGACGGCGGTAGGTGTGCGCGCCGAAGTAGTCTCGCTGAGCTTGCACGAGATTCGCCGGAAGTGACGGCTGGCGCAGGGTGTCGAAATAATCGAGCGCGGACGACGTACCCGGAACCGGAATGCCCCAGGCGCGGGCGGTGATGGTGGCAAGCCGCGCGCCGTCGACCGTTTCATCGGAGAGCGCGGCAATCGTGGGGTCGAGCAGGAGATTCTCGAGCTCCGGATTCTTGCGGTACGCCTCCATGATGTCGGCGAGAAACGCGGCGCGGATGATGCAGCCCCCCGTCCAGATGCGGGCGACTTCCGAGAGGTTGAGGCGCCAGCCGTAAGCGTCGCTGGCCGAAGAGAGCAGCGCCATCCCCTGCGCATAGGACGAAATCTTGGCGAAATAGAGCGAGCGCTCCAGCGAACCAAAGGCTGCCTCCTCCCCGGGGCCGCCGCCGAGCTTCTCGAACGCGCTCTCCGCATCGGACGGAAGACTCTTCGGGCCAACCAGGACCTCGCTGGCGCGCAGGCGCAGGGGACGTTGGGACGAGAGGATGCGCGCCGTCACGGCGGCATCGATCGTCGGCACAGGGCTGGACAACTCGAGTGCGCTTTCAATGGTCCAGCGGCCGGTGCCCTTCTGTTCGGCCGCGTCGAGAATGAAATCGACCAGCGGCTGCCCCGTTTCCGGATCGACATAGGCGAGGACGTCAGCGGTCACCTCGATCAGGTACGAATCGAGCCGTCCCGTGTTCCAGCCCGCGAAGACCTGGCCGATTTGCGCGGCCGGCATCTGCAGGGCCGTGCGCATGATGTCGTATGTCTCGGCAATGAGCTGCATGTCGCCATACTCGATGCCGTTGTGAACCATCTTGACGTAATGACCGCTGCCGCCTGGCCCGATGTAGGTCACGCAGGGGCCGTATGGCGTCTTGGCGGAAATGGCGATCAACATCGGCTCGATGATGTCGTACGCCTCGCGCGAGCCGCCTGGCATCAGGCTTGGCCCCCAGAGCGCGCCCAGCTCGCCACCGGAGACGCCCATGCCGACATAATGCAACCCCAGCGCGGTCACCTCGGCCGCGCGGCGTTCGGTGTCGCGGAAATAGGAGTTGCCGCCGTCGATGACGATATCGCCCTGGTCGAGGAGCGGCAGCAGTTCGGCAAGGACGGCATCGACCGGCGCGCCCGCCTTCACCATCAGGATAATCTGCCGGGGCCGCGCGAGCGCGGCAACGAACTCCACCAAAGACGGCTCGCCGCTGATGCCCGTGGCCGCGGCGGAGCCGGCCAGAAACTCTTCCGTCCTGGCATAGGTACGGTTGTAGACGACGAGCGGATAGCCATTGCGGGCAATGTTGAGGGCGAGATTTTCGCCCATCACCGCCAGCCCGATCAGCCCGACATGTGGTCGCTGCTCGCTCACCGCTTGCCCGTCTCCTCGCGCGTCTGGCGCTCGCCTTTCACCTGAACCATGGGGATTGTACTGCCAGCACGTTTGCAGCCATCCGGACACGAACACGGGAGGCTGCATGGGCGCATCAGGTGGACAGGGTGCAGACCATCTCCGGGGAGAGCCACGCTGGCGGCAGATAGGCGTTGGCCAGGGAAATCGGCAGGGTTTCGGGACGCAAGGTCAGGCCGAGCTCCCGCGTCATCATGTCCCGATTGCGCTCGATGCGCGCCCAGAGCGTGGGGTGACGACTGGCGATCTCCGCCCGCAGTGCCTCATCAGCCAGCACGATAGTGTCCTCGCAGTTCAACGCCGTGCCGGGTGGCAAGGGCGCCGGGATGATGTCGCACTGGATGGCCATGCCCGAGGCAAGGCGGGCCGTGCTCCCGCGTTCGAAGGGCGAATGGACCCATTCGTCGTACGAGGTGAGGTGCCCTGGATTGAGCATCGAACGGAAAGCGGCGTCCGCGCTAGAAAGCGCGTCCTCGACGGCGGCGAAGACCACGCCACCGGTGACGCCAATGCCGATGGCGCCGTACCAGGCAGCCTGGGCCAGAAAATAGGGCCGAACATAGTCCGTGAAGAAGTCGATGCCCGCGGCGTCCTCGAGCAGGCCGGCGCGGCAGCAAAGCGAGCCCCAGAACCCGACGCCACAGGATATGCCGTCGCCAATGGCAATCTGGCGGCCGCTTGCCGAACGCAATCCATTGATCGACTCGCCTGGCGAGCCGCTGGCAAGGATCAGATGCGTCGAGGCCGGCTCCCCGGCGTAGTCGAGCAGTGCCGCGACGTCACGTTCGGTCATGCCGGGGCGCGCACCGCGCACGGCGCGAAAGATTGCCTGACTTACGCGGAGCGCGGCCCAGGCGAAGGCGGCGATCTGGTCGGCGCTGTTCCGCGCGCGGAGCCCGGTTTCCGGATTCATCAGGACAGCGGTGACGTCGACAGGAGAGGTTCCCGTTACGCGGTGCACGATGTCGACGATGTGGGCGGGAACCCAGGCCGGACGTGTGGGGTCGTCAGTTTCGGCGGAGGTGAGGTACTTCCAGCCAACGACGCCAACCCGGTCCCCCACGCCGAGCCCGGCGGCTCGCAGCGCCTCGTCGAGCCTTGGCGTCCTGTCGCGGGGCTGCGCCATCAGGCTGAATCCCTGGAAGAGCTGCAGCTCCAGCTCGGGTCGCACGACGGCGGCGTAAACCAGCCCTTCATTGCCCACGAGCAATAGTCGCCGCCTCTCGGGTCCGAGCAGAAGCAGTGCCTCCTCGAAACGAGGATCGAACCCGGTCAGATAGAGAAGGTTCGCGCTGTGCTCGCGGTCGCCATAGACAGCGACCCATGGCGTTCCAGCGAGGGCGAGCGTTTCGTCGCAACGCCGATTGTATTCCTCCTGAGCGATCTCGGGCGGGTCCGCATCGGCGACTTCCTCAGGGAGCCGAATCGGGCGCAGGATGACCTCGGGCATGCGGAACACGTCCTTTCGTCCGAATCACGCAACGTCGTTCACGCCAATTTTGAGAAGGCCGACTTTGACGTTGAGGGTTGGAGGGATCTCGGCTTCAGGTTGCGAGCGTACGATCTGGAACTGCAGTCCTTTCCCTCAGCCCATCGATAACCGCGACGGGTCATGGTGAGCACGGCGAACCACCTCGCTTCCTGGAGCGATCGTCCGCGATGGCCCGAGATCCTCGCTGGTGCTCTGGAAGACGCTGCACGCCTCACGCCGGGCCGACACCCTTGGGTGAACGTTCGGAGGCGCCAGGCAAACCAGGGCGACATCGCCTTGGTCACGGGACAACCGGATGAACGCTCGATTGGCGGCGGGTCTTCCTGCATGGCGTGGCAGTCGCCGGCTAGTCCGCTGCCGCGCCCGCCAACTGCGCCCGCTTTGCTTCCACCCCGGACAGCAGCGCGTCGTAACTCCTGGCGAAGGAGGCGATGCCCTCATCCTCGAGTTGCGCGGTGACCGCGTTGATGTCGATGCCGGCCGCTGCCAGATCCTCCATCGTCTTGTAGGCCGCAGCGACGTCCAGGTCGATGGTGCGCGCCACCGTGCCATGGTCGAGGAAAGCCTCGATCGTCGGCCGCGGCATGGTGTTCACGGTATGCGGCCCGATCAAGTCATCGACATACATGGTGTCGGGGTAGGCCGGGTTCTTGACGGAGGTCGAGGCCCAGAGCGGGCGCTGAGCGGCCGCGCCAGCCGCCGCGAGAGACTCCCACGCTTCGCCGCTGAAGAGCTTCTCGAACGATTGGTAGGCGATCTTCGCATTGGCAATCGCCGCCTTCCCCTTGAGGGATTCCAGCCAGCCCTGCCGCGCCGGGTCGCTGGTAGCGGCGATCTTCTCGTCGAGCTGCTTGTCGACGAGGGTGTCGACGCGCGAGACGAAGAAGGACGCCACGGAGGCAATGTGGTCAACTGGCAGGTTTTTCGCCTGCCGGGCAGCGAGCGCCTCGATGTAGGCGCGCGCCACGCGCTCGTAGGCCGCGATCGAGAAGAGGAGGGTGATGTTGATGTTGAGCCCCTCCTCCAGCATCTCTTGAATGACTGGGGAACCTTCGATGGTGCCCGGAATCTTGACCATCAGATTTGGCCGGTCGACCGCCTTCCAGAGGCGAAGCGCGTCGTCGCGCGTGCGGTCAGGGTCACGCGCGCCAAGCGGCGAAACCTCGATCGAGACAAAGCCGTCGCCCCCGTTCGAGGCGTCGTAGAGGGGGCGGAAGAGGTCGCAGGTGTCGCGGATGTCGCGTACCGAGACGGCCTCGAAGATGTGGGCCGCGTCGAGATCGCGTTCCAGAAGACCAGTGATCTCTTCATCGTAGGCGTTGCCGCCGGCGATAGCCTTTTCGAAGATGGTCGGGTTCGAGGTCAGGCCGCGAATGCCCGTCTCGTTTATGGCCCTGACGATCGCGCCCTGATTCAGCATGTCGCGCGAAATGTCATCCTGCCAGGCGCTCTGCCCCTCGCGCGAGAAGAGTTCCTTGATGCGGTTCTCAGCCATGATTGCTGCTCCTTGCGGGGTGGCCCCGCCGTTGTCGATTCTCCGTGCCTACATGGGTTCGAGCTGCGCGGCGAGCGCGTCCTGGCCAAGGAGGAGAAGCGCACGGGCCGCGACGTGCTCCGGCGTGAATCCGAAGTAGGTGAGCACCTTGCCGCCTGGGCCGGACGCGCCGAAGGTGTCGATGCCGACGACCGCGCCGCGATCGCCGATGAAGCGCTCCCAACCAATGGTCACCCCGGCCTCTACGGCGACGCGCGGCGTGCCCGCGGGACCGAGCACGCTTTCCCGATAAGCGTCATCCTGCTGCTCGAACAGCTCCCATGAGGGCATGCTGACGACCCGCACCAGCAGGCCGTGGCGCGACAGAATTTCCGCCGCCTTGACGGCCAGCGATACCTCGGATCCTGTCCCAATAAGAACCACGTCGGGATTCCCCTCGGGGTCGGAGAGGATGTAGGCGCCATTGGCGAGCGAGCCGCGCGCGTCGGCGCGGTCGAGGATCGGCAAGTCCTGCCGGGAGAAGATCAACACCGAAGGGCCATCGAGCTCCATAGCCACCCGCCAGGCCGCGGCGGTTTCGTTGGCGTCGGCCGGACGAATGGTGACCAGTTTCGGGATGGCCCGCAGGCTGAGCAACTGCTCGACCGGCTGATGGGTGGGGCCGTCCTCTCCGACGGCAATGCTGTCATGGGTGAAGACGAAAATGACTTTCAGGTCGGAGATCGCCGCCAGGCGCATTGGCGGCCGCATATAGTCGGCAAAGACAAGGAATGTTGCCGTGAAGGGGATCACGCCGCCATGCGCCGCCATGCCATTGGCGGCGCTGCCCATGGCATGCTCGCGGATGCCGAAGTGGATGTTGCGCCCGCTGTAGCCGAGGTCGCCGCCGCTCAAGCCCTGCTCCGCCGCGGGGTTGAGGGGAACCGCGGGGTTGGCGAAGTCGCCCTGGTTCTTCATCGCGGTGTTGGTCGACGGGTTCAAGTCGGCGGAGCCGCCGATGAAGTTCGGCACCTTTGACGCGAAGGCGTTGATCACTTCGCCGGAGGCCTTGCGCGTGGAAATCGGCTTCCCACCCGCGTCCCACTCTGGCAGGTCGCTATCCCAGCCATCGGGCAACCGGCCGGCGAGGGCAATCGACAAGCTGGCCGCCGACTCGGGATCGGCCTCCTCATATGCGCGGTAGGCACGTCGCCAGGCGGCTTCGGCCTCGGCGCCGCGGTGGCCTGCTGCCTTGAAGTGCGCCGCGACGTCGTCCTCGACGTAGAACGCGGGCTCAGCCGGGTAGCCGAGCGACTCTTTCGTCCGCGCTACCCCCTCGGGACCGAGCGGCGAGCCATGGACGCCAAAGGTATCCGCCTTTGGCGAGCCGAATCCGATCACCGTGCGCGCGCAGATCAACGTGGGCCGCGCCGTCTCTGCCTGGGCCTCTCTCAGGGCGGAGCGCACCTGGTCGGTATCCATGCCGTCAATTTCCAGGACCTGCCAGCCGAGCGCGCGGAAGCGAGCGGGCACATCCTCGGAGAACGAGATGCCGGCGGTTCCGGCCAGGGTGATCTCGTTCTGATCGTAGAGGTAAATCAGCTTGCCGAGGCCGAGATGGCCGGCCAGCGAGGCAGCCTCGGCGGCCACGCCCTCCATGATGTCGCCGTCGGAGACAATGCCGTAGGTGTAGTGATCGATGATCTCGTGCCCTGCCCGGTTGAACGTCGCCGCCAGAAAGCGCTCGGCGATAGCCATGCCAACGCCGTTGGCGAAGCCCTGCCCGAGAGGACCGGTCGTCACTTCCACACCGGGGGTATCCATCCGCTCCGGGTGGCCCGGCGTCTTCGAGCCAAGTTGCCGGAAGTTCTTTAACTCCTCGATTGGCAGGTCGTAGCCAGTGATGTAGAGGAGGCTGTAGAGCAGGGCGGACCCGTGGCCGGCAGAGAGGACGAAGCGGTCGCGGTTTGGCCAATCTGGATTCTTCG
This sequence comes from uncultured Sphaerobacteraceae bacterium, assembly GCA_964434995.1. Classification (GTDB taxonomy): domain Bacteria; phylum Chloroflexota; class Chloroflexia; order Thermomicrobiales; family UBA6265; genus JACCXM01. The sequence continues at coordinate 3,333 of CAYSXO010000051.1, read as the reverse complement.
GATCGAAGCGCATGAACTCGGAGAAGAGGACGTAGGCCATTGGCGCGGCGCCGAGCGGCAGGCCCGGATGTCCGGAATTGGCGGCCTGGACGGCGTCGATGGAAAGGACGCGCAGCGCGTTGATGGCCTTGGTCTCGAGGTCAACGGAGCGGGGAGCGACGGCGGTCAAGAGAACCTCCTCAAATGCCGGCAGGTCAGGCCGGCGGCGCCGGACGGCCTGGGCTCGACACGGATGCGGATGGGCAGGCGCCCTTCCCGATTGAAAGTATCCCATTTCCCCATCAGGTGGGTCGGTATGCCGCGATCGACGGCAGCGGCAGTTCGGCGGCGCGTTCGTTGGGCCAACTCGCTCGACTCATCGATTTGACGACGTATCGTTGCCAGCACGATGTGCCACATCATGTATGCTATTGGTTGGGTGTCGTGGCTCGGCATCCAACCCCAAGGTCCGTCTCACTGATGCGGCGGCGCGGGCGAGCGCTGCCAAATGTGTCGTGCTTCGCGGCCGGTGAGACATGATCGACACCGCAATTCAGCAGGCCCTGCGTGGGGGGTATCTGCGACCCAGCAACTGGGCGCCGAACGTCATCTCCGGCATCATCGTCGGCCTTGTCGCGCTGCCACTGGCGATGGCGTTCGCGATCGCCTCCGGGGTCAAGCCGGAGCAGGGCATCTATACGGCGATCATCGCTGGTCTGGTTGCGTCGACGCTTGGCGGCAGCCGGGTCCAGATCTCTGGCCCTACCGGGGCTTTCATTGTCATCCTCTCCGGGATCACCGCAACGCATGGCGTCGAGGGCTTGCAGCTCGCCACCCTGATGGCAGGGGTGATCCTGCTGATCATGGGCATAACGAAGCTCGGCAAGCTGGTCCGCTTCATTCCCGATCCGGTCATCGTGGGGTTTACCGCCGGTATTGGCGTCATCATCTGGGTCGGTCAGTGGGAGCATTTCTTCGGGCTGCCCAAGCCAGAAGGGACGCACTTCCATGAGAAGTTCATTGCTCTCCTGAGCGAGCTGCCGCACCTCAGTATCCCGACGACGCTGCTGGCGCTGCTTTCCCTGACGCTGATTCTCGCGATGTCCCGCATCCCTGGATTGAAGCGCGTACCGGGACCGCTCGCTGCCCTCGTGGTTGCCACGGTGCTCATGGCCAGATTCCACTTCGAAGGCGTCGCCACCATCGGCAGCGCGTTCGGCGGCATACCCACTGGACTTCCGGGCTTCTCACTGCCGACGGTGTCCGCGAACCGCCTGGTTGAACTGGCTGGCCCGGCGCTGACTATCGCCATGCTCGGCGCGATCGAGTCGCTCCTTTCTGCCGTTGTCGCCGACGGCATGGGCGGTGGGCCGCGACACAACTCCAATCAGGAGCTGGTTGGTCAGGGGATGGCGAACATCGCCGCGCCTCTCTTCGGGGGGATTGCCGCGACCGGGGCCATAGCCCGCACGGCGACCAACATCAAGAATGGCGGGAATAGCCCGATCGCGGGCATTGTTCATGCCTTCACGCTCCTCCTGGTCATCCTCCTGCTCGCTCCTCTCGCGGCGAACGTGCCGATGGCGGCCCTGGCGGCAATTCTTTTCGTGGTTGCCTGGAACATGAGCGACGCCCGGCACATGGTTTCGATGATCCGCCGCGCGCCGCGCGCCGATGTCGCGGTGCTGTTGGTGACGTTTGGGTTGACGGTCTTTGCCGATCTGGTCATTGCCGTCAACGTCGGTGTGATCCTGGCGACGCTCCACTTTCTGCGCCGCATGTCAACCGCGGTTGAGGTTCAGCAGCTTTCCCTGACGGACATCGAGCGCGAGTTGCCCGGTGACCAGCCGGTCGTGGCGCCCGAAGGCGTTCTCGTCTATCACATCGATGGCCCCTTCTTTTTCGCTGCCGCGGAGACGTTCGAGCGGGTGCTCGAGCGCGCCAGCGCCGATCCGAAGGCGCTGGTCATTCGCTTCTCGGACGTGCCGTTTACCGACATCACCGGGCTACAGACGCTGGAGGAAGCGATCCAGCACCTGCAGGGGCGCGGCGTTCGGGTGTTTCTCTGCGAGGCGAACCAGCGGGTCAAGGCGAAACTGCGGCGCGCGGGCGTTTTGCAGCTCGTTGGGCCCGAAGGC
>CAYSXO010000051.1:0-1206 GCA_964434995.1 uncultured Sphaerobacteraceae bacterium | reverse complement strand
CCGGGGCTGGAGGTTCCGATGCTGGCAGCCGCTCTTCCCTGGCTATCGACGGTGACGCGATCGTCGCGCCCGGTTAGGGATGGTCAGGAGTGGGCATTGCTCGCCCGGCCAACCGATGACGGGAGAGGGCGCAGGATCGCCATGGCAATCAGCACGAACCCCAGCAGCACCAGGAGGGCAACAGGCCGGCCGAGGCCGAGCAAATCGACGATGACTGCCCAGATGAGCGGTCCCATGAGGGCAGCAAAGCGGCCGGCGAGCGCGTAGAGCCCGTAGAACTGCCCGAGGTACTCCGGAGGCGCGAGACCGATCATCAAGGGCCGGTCCGATGCCCAGGTGCCGCCCAAGGCGAACCCTGCCAGCGGGGCGATGCCCCAGAGCCAGTCATTGGATAACCAGCCGAAGCCGGTGGCGGAGATCAACAGCAGCGCGGCAGACCAGATGGCCAGCACGCGCATCAGGCTGTCGCGCGGGCCGATCTGATCGACAATGCGACCCCAGAAGAACCCACCAGCCACCGCGGCCAGGATGGCTGTCATCAGCAGCCGGTCCTTGTCGGCCGAACTGAATCCCAGCTGGACGGTGAGATAGACCGCCATGAAGATGCCGATGGTGTTGGCGGCCTCCGCGTAGAAGGCGCGTCCGACCAGGAAGCGAACCAGGTCAGGATAGGACCTTGCGCGGCGAATGGTCTGCAGGACATCGCGAAACGCGCAGCCGGCGACGGTCATGGGGTTGCCGGCAGGAACCTCGCGAGGCGGCTCGCGCACCCAGAGAAAGCAGGGGAGCGCAAGGAGAAACGCGCCGATGGCGGTCAGACGGAAGAGCGTCTGATAGTCCTCACCGCGCGAGAGAACCAGCGCGCCCAGGCCGATGCCAAGGAGCGACCCGAGATAGCCGAGCCCGACGGCCGCGCCGCCGACGCGGCCGCGATTCTCGGGGGTGCTGACCGCCGGAAGGAGCGCGTCGTAGATGACAAGCCCGGCCTGAAAGAGGAGATTGGCCAGGAGGAAGATGGCCAGCGAGGCCCAGAGCTCGCCGCCAACGAAGAGGGTCAAGAGGCAATAACCGGTGGTGGTGGCGATGAGGATCGGCAATCGGCGGGGCAGCCGATCGGAAACCGCGCCCAGCCAGGGACCGATGCCGATCATGAGCGCCATGGTGATGGTATTGACGAGCGAAATCTGCGTATCGCTGCCGCCCATG
>CAYSXO010000050.1:7237-19598 GCA_964434995.1 uncultured Sphaerobacteraceae bacterium | reverse complement strand
ATCACCGGGCATTGCCCGCGGCCGGAGATCAAAGGGGGCGAGGGGCGTTACCTGCTCAAGCTGCCACCGGAGAGCACCGTTGACCTCGAGCAGGCAATCGCTGCACTGCATCGGACGGAGGGACTGATGCGGCAGTCGGCATGGGGCGCGGCGGTGGCCGAAGCACAAGTGACGACCGAGATCGCCTCCCGGGGGTTCCTCAGCGGCGAAGGAGGGGAGTGGGTCGAAGGGCAGCGGCGCAGCCTCGCGGAGGCGCGCGTGCATGCGCTCGAGTGTACGGTCGCCGCCGAGTTGGCCCGAGGCCACGCGGCCCTGGCGGAACGGGAGGCTGAGCACCTGGTGGCGCTGGCGCCCCTGCGGGAAGCTGGCCATCGCCTGCTGATGCAGGCGCTGGTGGCCGAGGGGAACCCTGGCGAGGCGGTGCTCGCCTACCACCGCTGCCGGCGGTTGCTGCGCGAGCAGGTTGGTGTGGACGTTTCTGACGAGATGGAGCACCTGTATCGGCATCTCACGCGGCGGCCAACGTGACCACGCGGAACGCCGGGGCGCCGGTTCGATCGCCAATGGCGCGGCCAGCCGTTGGCGCCTGGACAACGGGGGACGTGGCCGTGCCGATGAACACGATGCGTGAGACGGCGACCGTCTTGCCAGCCACCGGCTCGCGGCGCTTCGGATAGACTCCTCGTCGGTCGATCCTGGCCTGCACCACCGTGGACGAGGAACTTGCGCATGAGTGGTCCGGAACCAATGCGTCGCACGCCGCCATCGAAAGCACCGGTCGACGATCCGTCGCCCAGGTCCCGACCGGACCACGCGGCCATCGAAGGCCGCTATGTCCGTGTCGAACCGCTCGATGTCGCGGCGCACGTCGCCGACCTCTTCGCGGCTGGCAGCGGCGACGTGCAGCGGACGCGCATCTGGGATCTCCTCCCTTATGGGCCGTTCCCGACGGAGGCGGACATGCGCGCGCACCTGACCAGGCAGGCCGCCAGCAGCGACCCGCTCTTCTTCGCCATCCACCCAAAGGCGAGCGGCCGTGCCGAGGGCGTCGCCTCGCTGATGGAAATCGTGCCAGACCACGGCACCATCGAGGTTGGGCATATCTGGCTCGGCCCCGATCTGCAGCAGACGCCGGCGGCCACGGAAGCACTCGTTCTGCTCATGTCTCACGCCATGGACGATCTCGGCTACCGGCGCATGGAGTGGAAATGCGACGCCGCCAACGCGGCCTCACGCTCGGCCGCCGAGCGTCTCGGCTTCATCCACGAGGGGATCTTCTACCAGCACCGTATCGTCAAGCGGCGCAACCGCGACACTGCCTGGTTTTCCATTCTCGACAGCGAGTGGCCAGCCGTCCGCGCCAACCTCGAGGCGTGGCTCGATCCGGCGAACTTTGATGAAACGGGGAAGCAGCGCCAGTCGCTGGGCGAGCTCAACCGCGCCTTGACGAAGCGAACGATTCAGGCGACATCACCAGACTGATGGCAACGCGCACGTCCGCACCGCCCAGGCGTGACGCGCGAGAGCTGCCGGGGTGACCGAACTCACCCCGGCAGGTCGCTCATGAATAGGGCGCGACGATCACCCCTTCGATGCCAATCGCGAATGGTTCGATTTCCTGGCCACGGCTCCTGGCGGGGACTCCATCATGCGTGCTTGATCGCGCCGTTTGGCGCCCGATCGGCCAACCCGGCCGCAGGGCACTCCGGCCGCAGCACAGGTGCCATTGGGAAAACCGGGGCGGGGCGGACAACACGTTTCGCCATCTTTGCAGTACCCACCACCGTTCGCCGAAGTGCAGCATTGGAATCCCGTGGGCAGACAGAGTCCCAGGGGGTCTTGCACCGTGGGCGGGCAACAGATCGGGGTATGTTGCGCGCAGTAGCCGCCCCCGACTGAGGCGGGGCAGCATTGCGATCCCGTCGGTGCGCACGATCCTTCTGGATCGACCGGGTTGGGCGGGCAGCAGGCCTGACCAGGGGGACATGCGCCGCCGCCCACGGAGGGGTTACAACACACCGCGCCCTGGGGATAGCAGACACCGCTTGGGTCCCCGGCGGTCGGCGAGCACCACACCGGGAGGCTCCCAAAACAGCGTCCCGACTTGCGCGACTTCTTTTTCTTGCGCTTCGCCGCGGCCTCCTGGGCCAACCCCTGCCGACCCGCCACGGCGCCCAGCACGCCGCCGGCCAGGAGCCGGAACGTCGCGCGCCGGCTGGCGCTGTCGCTGATGCTCCGAAAGACCTCGTGAAATCGCTTGTCGTCCATCCTGGCTCTCCTTTGTCATGCGCGATATGATGCAGAATCTCCAGCCGGGCGAACGCCACGGGGACCGAATCGATCGGACCAGGCGTGCTCGTTGGGTTTGAACGTTGCGCCGTTCAGGAACAGTCGTTCCCCGCGACGCGGATAGACAGCAAACCTGGCGGGCCGATCATCGTTCGCTCCTCGCTCCTTTCCTCGTGCAGCGCGTGCCTCGCGCCGAGTTCCGAATGTGCAGCGCTTCCTGGCGCGTCCTTACACTGCGCCCCAACGCGAGGTCTCACCACTCGCAATGCACACACGTCGGACACATTTCACGCGGCCCGTGGGCCGCGTGCATGAGGTCGGCGGTGAATTGTTGTTAGAACCGGAACGGAACGATGCCGACTTGACCCGCCGAGCCGGGAGGAGGGGGTGCTGGCGGCGCTGCACGTCCCCAACAGGCAACAGGTACGACGTCAACGGCCCCACTCAGGGCGAGCCGGCTGACAGGGGGAGGTATGCGGCGCAGGGCAACATGGTGGTCGCCCGCGTTAGCCCTCACCCCCAACCGCGACCCAGAGGGTACCCCGCCCGGGCGCGGGAGAGGGCCGGGGTGAGGGCGAACGGGGTTGACCGCGACGGTCCCTTGCGCCATATCGCTCCTGTGCGCCAGGACGTTGGGACCGGGGGGCTTCCCCCGAGGCCGGCGGCCCCTCTACTCCCTGACGCCCTTGCGCGCCAGCCAGCCGCCAATGACGAATGCCCGGAAAATCTGTTCGATCTCCCCGAACCCCGCCTCGGCCAGAAGCTGGCGCGTGCGTTCCTCATCGACGAAGTGAACGACGTCCGGCAACCCACCGAACATCGCCTCGGCGTCGTCGACGCTCATGCCGCTCGCGATCTGGCGCTGCTTCCAGGCCTGATAGCGGCGCCGATCGGAGGGCGAAGCCAAATTGCCATGCATGTTCGCCAGAAAGAGCCATGCGCCGGGGCGCAATCGGCCGGCAACCTCGCGCAACATCTCCAGCTTTGCGCCATCGTCCGGAAGGAAATGCTGCACCAGGATCATCGTCGCGGCATCGAACGCCTCGCCCGCTGGAACGTCCTGCACCGTGCCCACGATCAGATCGACACGCCCATTGAACCCAGCGGCGTCGATCTTCTCCCGCGCCACCGCGAGCATCTCCGCCGAGGGATCTTCGGCGGTAAAGCGCCAGCCAGGGTTCGCCTGGCCCATACGCACCACCTCTTCCCCCGTTCCGGCCCCGACGATCAGTACCCGCGCCTGCTCGCCCAGCGCGTTGCGGAGGAACGCGGCAGCCGTCTCGTGGAGGAGATCGTATCCCGGCATAGCGGAGCGAATGGCCCCGTCGTAGCCACGGCCATGATCTTCCTCGTCCGCATGCTGAGCATTGTTGCCGTTATTGTCCGCCATCGTTCCTCGTCGCCTCCTTGAAATCTGGCGCGGTCGCCAGCGTCACGCCGAATCGGTCAATCCCTCGGTGAGTCGCCTGGCTTTGCGCCGGGCGCGGAGAGTTCGTCATCTTCGCGATCCGGCAACTCCGCAAGGGCATCCGTCTGCCCACGCCTGGCGATAGGGCGCCAGCCAGGCATCGCCTTCGGTCAGCCGTGCCGGGCAAAACCGGGAGCGCCGCCACTGGGCATCGACCCGTGCTGACACCAGCCCGGCCTTTCGCGGCACACGCGGGCGCCGGAGACGGCAGGCTGGCCCAGATCGAGAAGCCGCCGGTCCGGCCAACGCTCCAAACGCCGTCCGCATCATGGGACCATGCCCGCGTCGATCGCTATCCACGAGAGAACACGCAATGAGCTGTTGCCGTCCGGAGTCACGGCGCGACCTCTCGACTGCTCGACGTCGCCCAGTCGCCCCGCTTGACCGTTACGAAGTTGCCGTATGTCTCGGCGGACTCGACCCGATGTCGCTGGGCCTCGATGTACCCCGGATCCAGCCGCAGGTCGGTAAAGACGGCCAGGCTCGGCCAGCGCACGAAGATGACCCGGCTCCAGGGTGTGGCGCTGACCAGGCAATGCGCCACCTCGGCACGCAGCAGCGGATAGCCGCCGTGGCCGGTCACCACCTGCAGCGCGGCGGCGTTGTACGCGTCGTGCGCGGCCTCGCCCTTCACGGCGGGATCGTCGCCATCGCCGAAGGCGTAGAGGTTAATGTAGTGGACCGGCGTATCACGGAAGCCGGGGAAGCGCGTCATCACCTCGAGCTGCTCGCGCGATGGGTCCGCGCCGCCGTCGGGATAGACTGACAGCAGGTCCTCAACGATCTGCTCCGGCGTCTTGCCATCGACACGAGGTGTGGCAAAGGCCGAGGCCATGCGCGGTTCACCGAGCAGCGTCCGCGCCATCGGCGGGATGGTGTTCTCGCACGCGACGAGCACCACGGCTTCGGCCACGCTGGCTTGCCGGTCCACAAGAGCCGCCTGCCACGTGTCGGAGAGGAGCGCCGCCAGATAGGCCAGTCGCGACGGGAAGCCGAGCAGCAGCGCAACACCCCCCGCGTAGTCCATATATCCCTGAAGATCGCCGACGCCTGGTTCCAGAATATCGGTCACGGCGACCAGCGAGCCCCCCGCCGCCTCAGCAGCGGCGACGACGGCCGCCACGTACCGGTCGTGCCGGGGCCGGGCATCCGGTAACAGGCGCGAGATTTCGATGACCGTGATCGGTGCGTCGTCTCCGGCCGCGCGGGCCAGGAGTTCATCCCACGCCACCGAATCCGCATCGCCCTCGCTCAGCAAGTATGCCCGAGTCAGGCGCTCGCGGCTTGCCTCATCCAGCGGCAGCGCAAGCGCGTTCGGTTCCGTTCGCCGTTCATCACTCACCGGGGCCGTTCACCTCACATGCGTGTTGCCCGAGACCGGGCAGATCGAGACCTGGCAGGCATTCTATCGCCCGCGGTCTTGCCATCTCTTGTGCCCAAGGCGCGAAATGTGGCCCATAGTTGCGGCGTTGTGCCAGAATCACGCCATTGCCGGGGCCGCGCTGACCATCGCGCTGACCCCGGCATCTGTCTGCAACGGGGCGCGGGATTCGGGATATGGATCCACAGCATAGGGATCGGAGAAATTACGGTGAAACCGGTCGTGGTCGTTGGGGGTGGCGTTATCGGGCTCTGCTCCGCGTTCTTTCTGAATCAGCGCGGCGTTGACGTAACCCTCCTCGACGCCGGTCCGCCCGAGCAGGCCGCCTCCCACGTCAATGCCGGCTGGATCGCGCCGACGATGGCGGAGCCGGTCCCCGCGCCGGGCCTGATCGCCACCTCGCTCCGCTGGATGCTGAAGTCGGACAGCCCTCTCTTCATCGACCCGAAGATGCTTCCGAACCCGGAGTTCCTCCGCTGGACGCTGCGCTTCTGGAAGCATTGCAACCCGCGGGACTATCGCGCCAGCACAGAAGCCTTTGCCGCCTTCGGAGCCAGCGCCTTCGCGCTCTACGATCGGCTGCTCGACGCGGGCGTGCGTTATGAGGAGCATCGCGACGGCCTCGTCTTTGCTTATCGCTCGCGCGAAACGATGGAGCGCGACTACAAGACGTTCGAGACGATCCGCCCATTTGGCTACGAGATTACCCCGATGATGAGCGCGGATGACGTGCGCCAGGTCGAACCGGCGCTCTCAGACGTCGTGCAGGGGGGGTTCTGGTTGCCGAACGAGCGCTCCGTCCGCCCAGATTCGCTGGTGCGCGGCCTCGTCGCCTGGCTGCGCGAGCATGGGGTGACGGTGCTTCAGGGCAAGGCGGTCTCCGGCATCGAGACCAGCGATGGCAAAGCGACAGCCGTGATTGCCGCCGGCGAGCGCTTCCCGGCAGACGCCGTTGTCGTCGCGGCCGGAGCGTGGACGCCGAAACTGCTGAAGCCGCTGGGCATCAACATGCCGATCGCGGCGGGGAAGGGGTACAGCATCGACCTCTCTCCGCGGCCGATCGCCACGCCGGTACGGCGGCAGCTCTATCTGCACGAGATGCGCGTCGCCATCACCCCCCTGGACGGCATGATCCGCCTGGCCGGGACGATGGAATTCTCCGGGCTGAACCACGACCTGCGCCGGGAGCGGATTGCTGCCATTGCTCGCTCGGCTGGCTGGGCCATTGAAGGCTGGCCAGAGAAGACGCCAACGTCCGGCCCCGGCGTGCATGTCTGGACCGGCTCCCGGCCAATGACGCCGGACGGCCTGCCGGTGATCGGCTGGCTCCCCGGATACCACAATCTCGCCATCGCCAGCGGTCATGCCATGGCCGGCGTGGCCCTGGCTCCGGCCACCGGCGAAGCGATCGCCCAGACGATCGTCGACGGCCGCACGCCCGAGGCGATCGCGCAATTCGATCCGGCACGGTTTGGGTGATGGGGCGCCGGGGCGCCGGGGTGTCGGGGTGTCGGGGTGGCAGCATACGACCACATGACGCGCCTTCCCTACACCCTGACACCCTGACACCCCGACACCCCGACACCCCGACACCCTGAGGAGTCTTCATGCCTGAACACCTGCTCTTCGTTTCCAGCAATGCCGGCAAGGTTCGCGAGGTCGAGGCGATCCTCGGCTTTCCGATTGAGCAACTCGCGCTCGATCTCCCGGAGATTCAGGAGATCGACGTCGAGGCCGTGGTGCGTGAGAAGGCGAGGGCGGCACATGCGGCTGCTGGCCGGCCAGTCGTCGTCGAGGACACTGGCCTCTTCATCGATGCCCTGAATGGCCTGCCGGGTGCGCTTGGCCGCTGGTTTCTGAGCACGATCGGACCGGCGGGCATCTGTAGCCTGCTTCCAGCAGGGGCGGGCAGGGGCGCGCTGGCGAAAACGGCCGTGGCGCTTTGCGACGGGGAGTCGGTCGAAATCCTGACCGGCGAAGTGCGCGGGGTCATTGTGCCCAACCCGCGCGGCGAGGGCGGCTTCGGCTGGGACTCGACCTTCCAGCCGGAAGGATCGCCGCACACCTTTGCCGAGATGGACCAGGATGAGAAGAACCGCTACTCGATGCGCCGCAAGGCGCTCGACCAACTCAAGGCGCGGCTAGGGCAACCAGGCTGAACCGCGCCTAAGACGCCGACTGAGCGCCGCGTTCGTGCTGAGTTGGCTGTCCATCGCGGTGCGTCATCCTGAGCGGCAGAGAAGGATCTCGGCGCATCGCGTCCGGACGCATCAAGGTGGCCGAAGACCTGTGCCAACCGCGCGGATGACATCACAGGACCTCCCGCCTCGGCCTTCACGCGCCGGGGCGGGGCGAATCCCGTGATGCTGTAAAGTCCGCCGCGCGCCCGTTGCCAGCGCTCGTGAACGAAGGGGTTACGGCCCGAGGGTAATGCCCTGCTCGGCCGCGGCCTCCTCAATGCGCGTCTCGATGCAGCGCACGTCCTCGGGGGAGTAGAACGCGGCGTCCCGCTCGTGGTGGATGTAGCTCCACGCCGCGTGAATGTGCTTGTCGGTATCGACCGGATACTTGTTGTTTACTGGGTCCGCAAAGAGAACATTGCCGTACTCGCGGATGCCCTCTTCCGGGTTCACGCCCGCGCGGGGCTGAATATTCTGGCCGCATGTGTCCATGGTCTGATCCTCCTGAATTGGCCCAAAGGCAACGTTCGCGGCGGGAAGGCATGCGGTGGGCTCGACCGATCATACGCCACCTCACGTCTCTGATCGGCATCGCGGCGAACGGTTCCGTGCCAGATGTGTAGCCAAGGCGGCACTCGGCCATCTGGCATCGGCCCTTGACCGGGCAGCAGCCCGCGGCGCATCATCCGGCGGAACGCCCTGGCCCGCGCCGGGGCGTCTGCATGGAAAGGCTGATACGTTGCCATGAGCGCGCCCGCGATCGACCACATGTCGCTGCGGCTGATGAACACCAAACGTGGCGGGCTGGCGGAGTTGGCCATCGACGAGCCGCGCGACGGCGGCGGCAGCAACGCCTACGCGGTGCGCGTGCGGGGCCATATTCTCGATCCGGCCGGCCCGGTGCAGGCGGTCGAAGCCGTTGTGCCCGGCACGCTGCTCGCCGAGACGCGGCCGGCTCTGCCAACCCCGGCCGTCGCCGCGAGACATCCCGATCTCCCCAGCGCGGCGGCCTGCGGGTTTACGCTCCTGGTCGATACGCTCGGCCTGCCTCGCCAGTTCGAGTTTCGCCTTCGCGCCATCGGCGCCGACGGGCGGCGCATCAAGATCGCGTCGATCAGCGGCGAGCGCCGCCCGCTGACCAGCGCCTATGCGCCCCGTCTGCAGCCGCTGCTGGTGACTTCGCTGGGGCGGATGGGGACGACCCTGTTGCTGCGAATGCTGGCCGCGCACCCGGAGGTGGTCACCTATTCCCGGCCGCCGTACGAGGCGCGGGGCGGCAAGTACTGGCTGCACGTCCTGAAGACGTTGGCGGCCCCGGCCGACGCCAGCAAACGGGTCGGCGCGCCGATGGAGTTCCATCTGGAATCGTCCGCCGTCGGCGGCAACCCGTTCTATTCGGCATCGTTCGACGCCTGGCCGGAGGTCGAGGCCTGGTCCGGGTCGGCGTACATCGCCGATCTGGCCGCGTTTTGCCAGCAGAGCATCGACGGCTGGTACCTGGCGGCGGCGGCCGCGCAGGGCGACGCATCGGGGCCGCTTCGGTTCTTCGCCGAAAAGCACTTCCCCGACGACTACCCGCGATTGATGCGCGAGGTGTACCCGGAGGCGCGCGAGCTCTTTCTGGTGCGCGATTTTCGCGACATGATCGCCTCGATGCGCGCCTTCAACGCCCGGGGCGGCTTTGGCGACTTTGGCCGCGAGGCCGCCGGAGACGACGCCGCCTGGCTAGACGAGCTGCGCCGCGCGCTGGAGTCGTTGCGCGATGCCTGGCGAGAGCGCGGCGACGACGCCACCCTCGTCCGCTATGAGGATCTGGTGCGCCAGCCGGCGTCCGTGCTGCCGGTGGCGCTCGCGGCGATCGGCCTGAATGCCACGCCAGACATTATCAGCAGTCTCGTTACCGCGGCTGCGCCCGGTGCGCCCGAGCTGCGCGGGCACGGCACGGCGGAGTCGCCGGAAGCGTCGATCGGGCGGTGGCGGCGCGATCTGCCACATGATCTGCACGTTGCCGTACACGAGTCGTTCGGCGATCTGCTGCGGGACTTTGGATATGCCGAGTGAGGTGGGGTAGGGGCCGCTGGGCCGGCATCCGCGGCCCAGCCATGTCGTTCTGGAAGAAGAACGCCTCCGAGCCGCGTCGAAGGCGCCGCTCAGAATCAGCACCGGGACGTCGCTATGCACTGGCCCGAGCTCGTTGGCGGCCGCGGCGCCGACATCCCAGCCCGCGCAATCTGCAAAGAACCTCGGGGGCCGGGCGCGCCGTCGCCGTCGCGGCCGGCACGCGGGCCACCGCGATACGGATCGTGCGCCCATTGGGATTGGCGCGGTTCTCTGGCGCCGTCAGGTAGCCGCAAGTGAAGGCGGGGCTCAGGTTCGCACCAGGACCAAGTTCCGGGATGTTCGGGTCCGGGCAGGGCTCCGCTATACACGCCGCCTCGCCCGTCAGACGGGAGCCGGCCGCTGTGCCGGAGGCGGCAACCAATGCGCTAGCCACAACCCCGGCCACGACAAGCATCGCGGCGACCGCCTTGACGGCGAGCACCGGCAGCAGAGCACGGCGACGGGAGGAGCGGCATGTTGTCTGGCAGCCCTTCCTTTTTTGTTCCGTGGGCAGGGGGGTCAGGGCGTACCAGGTGACCGGGTTGAGCACGCCCGCGACGGCCTGGAGAATGGCTTCGGTCACCAGCTCCGGTTGACCCTGGTGGATGTCGTGGCCGCTCTCGGTGGCCACGGAGTAGCGCGTTCGGGACGAGGGCGGCCTTCACCTCGTTCGCCACGCACCTTCCGTTCAACTTCCTCGGCGGTGAACACCTGTGCTCTCGTCGCCAGGACGAACGGCTTGTTGTACGCGAGGGTGGCCAGCGGCAGCCGCCGCCGCGCGCACCACCGCATTGTCCGCCGCCCATAGCGACGCCTCGCTTGCGCCGCACCCCGGAATCGGACCGGCCTCATCCTTCCTCCCCACATCTCGGTCCTCGCCCGTTGCCGCGCCGCGGCGCCTCCTGGACATAACCACGGCAGGAAGAGGGACGGGGGTGGGCTATCGGCACATCGCCTCATTGCCTGCTCACAAGCATGCGGTCCGGCAGGCCGGACAACGGCCTCGGCCCGAGAAATCGGTAGTTTTACGGATGACGTGAGCCAGATTTCCAGCAGAATAGATACACGGACGGTTATGCGTCTGCATGCGGCTCACGCCGGGAGATAACCGATGGATCCAGCTCACATCGAAACACTGACGCGACTGTTTTCGGCGCCGTTTGCGCCCACGCGGCGCGGTTTGTTCGGAAGTCTGACGGCGGGCCTGTTGGCCGCCCGCGGCATGGACGCCTCTGAATCAGAGGCCAAGAGCAAGAAGAGAAAGAAGAAGAAGAAGGACAAGAAGCCCGGCGGCGGCGGCGGGGGCGGGGGCGGAGGAGGCGGCGGCGGGGGCGGGGGCGGCCCAACGTTCTCCGTCAGTGGCCGCACTATCCGTGATGCTGCCGGGAATGCCGTGCTGCTGCGCGGCGTCAACAAGATGTCGGTCTTCGACGACGAGGATCCAAACGGGAACATCACGTTCCCCGAAATCGCCAAGACCGGGGCCAACACGGTGCGGATCGTCTGGGCCATCACCAGGAACCTCTCGCCCAACGGCCAAAAAACCGATGATTCTGTACTGAACACGCTGATTGCCAATGCGAAAAGCGCCGGCCTCGTTCCGATGGTTGAGCTGCATGATGCAACTGGCAACTGGTCGCGGCTCGACGACTTGACGGCGTACTGGACACGACCCGCGATCGTCAACATCGTCAATTCGCACAGCCAGTATCTGCTCGTCAACATTGGCAACGAAGTTGGCGACGATCAGGTCGGGACAAACCAGTTCATCACCGGCTACACCAAGTCGGTGCAGGCGATCCGCGGCGCTGGCATCCACACGCCACTGGTGATCGACGCCCCCGACTTCGGCAAGAATCTGGATGTCCTCAATGGCGCGGCCAGCGCGCTCCTCGATGCCGATCCGGACCACAATCTCATCTTCTCGGTTCACCTCTATTGGGGCATCAAGGACGGCGCCACCCCCACATTCATCACCAACGCGCTGGACGCCGCGGCAGCAAAGAACTATCCGCTCATCGTTGGCGAGTTCTCCGAGTACGGCGCGTTCAATGGCAACAACAGCATCTGCGCCGAGGGCGGGCGCATCGACTACAAGACGATTCTGGAGCAGACCCAGCGGCTGGGAATCGGCTGGTATGCGTGGGAGTGGGGACCGGGCAACGGATTCAACGATCCGTTGTGCTCCGTCATGGACATGACCCCTGATCGGAAGTTCGCCAATCTCAAACCTGGGTGGGCTACCGACGTCGCCACGACCAGCCCGCATAGCATCAAGAACACCGCCACGCGCATCGTCTAGAACGCGCCGAACCTCCCCAGCGATGAATCGCTGGGGAGCCGCCGTATGCACAACTGGTGCATGCCGGGCGCCAGCGAGGCATCTCGGCTCTCCACGGGCGTATGCCTCCCGAGGCGTGATGCTTCACTGGCGCTCAGCATGACACGCATTCCGCGTTGTTCTGAGAACAGCCCGGAACAGGCCCAAATCACGGGCCAGCGCCGTGCTCTGCCACCTGACAGATGGAAATGCGCCCTGAAATCTGCCACCGCGATTCTGCCAGCCGGCAGAGGCGCGCGTGTGCCCGCTCCTCCATGATCGAACCGTGCCCACGACCGACCCCGCCTTTTCGGGCATGCGGGAGCAAATGCATGGAGAGGAGCATCACGTTGGTGGCGCTTGTCGAACAGAACACAATCACCGCCGAAGCCGCCCGCGACGCCCTGGCGGAACGCATGTTTCAGGCCACGCTGGCGACCTGGGATATCGTCACGGTCCACATCGGCCATCGTCTCGGTTTGTATCGAGCGCTTGTCGACGCCAGGTCCGCGACCTCGGGCGAGCTCGCGGCGTCAACTGGGCTCGATGAGCGTTACGTGCGGGAGTGGCTGGAGCAACAAGCCACCGCCCTCGCTGGGGAGCAACCCTGTCCCGCCTGCGGC
>CAYSXO010000050.1:1839-7227 GCA_964434995.1 uncultured Sphaerobacteraceae bacterium | reverse complement strand
ACAAGCGGTTTCGAGCATCCTGGCATGCCGGAATCCGGAGGCAGATGCCGCCGACCGCCGCTTCGCCCTGCCGGCTGGCCACGCGGCGGTGCTGGCTGATGTCGATGACGCGAACTACCTGGCGCCGCTGGCGCAGATTACCGTCGGCGCGATTCACCCGCTCGAAGCGCTGCTGGACGCCTTCCGCACCGGGGCCGGGGTGCCATACGCCGACTTCGGCATCGATCTGCGACAGGGGCAGGCCGGCATGAACCGGAACCTCTTCTTGCAGCAGCTGGGGCATGAGTATCTCCCCGCGATCGACGACCTGCACCAGCGCCTGCTGACCAATCCGCCAGCGCGCATTGCCGATGTTGGCTGTGGCCTTGGCTGGTCGTGTGTGGGGATGGCCCAGGCGTATCCCAAGGTCCGCGTGGATGGCTTCGATCTCGATCCGGCATCGGTCGCGGAGGCGCAGAGCATCCTGCGCGAGACCGGGGTGGCCGATCGGGTCGACGTCCAGGTGCGCGACGCTGGCGATCCGGCGCTAGCGGGTCAGTACGACCTGGTCACCGCGTTCGAGTGCGTTCACGACATGAGCGATCCTGTCAGCGTCCTGGCGACCATGCGCCGCCTCGCTGGCGAGCGCGGCACGGTGCTGGTGATGGACGAGCGCGTTGCTGATGCGTTTGACCCGGCGGCAGGCGACGTTGAGCGCTTCATGTACGGCTTCAGCGTGCTGCATTGTCTGCCGGTCGGGCGGGAGGAGCATCCCTCGGCGGAGACGGGAACGGTAATGCGCGCGAGCACGCTGCGCGGCTACGCGCTGGAGGCAGGCTTCGCCGACGTCGAAATTCTGCCGCTGAATCATCCCTTCTTTCACTTCTATCGCCTGAGCGGCTAACCCGCGCGGCGATGCCGCATCCAACCGACCGCGATTTGGCCTCGCGGGCGCAACACGCGCCCGCGAGGTGGGATGCGTGCCCAGAGCCGACCAACGCGCATCAAAACACCGCTCCTGCAACGACGACAACACCACTCAACACGGTAGGCGTGGTGATGAACCATGATGATTTCGACATCCTGGCATCGGCCCTCGAAGAACGCGAAGGGACACGCGGAGCCTTCACCCGCTGGCGCCGGCATCGGGGAGCTCAACACCCCGACGGGCGCCATCGCCAACAGCGCGGGCGAGCTCGCCGTGCCTGACAGCGGGGACAACCGCGCGGATCGTCTACTTCGCGAGCGACGCCACGGCGAACCGCTCCTTCGGCAGCGGGCTGGGCACAAGCCGCCATCGCTGGCGAGGCAACGACTCGAGGACGGGTAAGCGGGCCAAGCTGTCGCCCTTCGGGGCTGCCCTGCCGGCTGCAGGGCCGCGTTGGGGCCAGCCGGCCACCGGCGGCGCACGCGAGGAAACCGCGCCGATGGCCGTTTCGCATGGCTATCCCGGTGAATGGCTGTTCCTGAGATCGTGCGGAATCGTGCACAATAGCGATCTGGTCAGGGGAGTAGCCGGGGCGGGTCAGGCATGCGTTGGAGCCATGACAGTCACCTTGCACGGCCCGCGTGGCGTCAACTCGGCGGCGCATTGCTCCTTGTCGCCGTGGGGTGCCTGCTCAGCATCGGGGGCGAGCCGTGGTTCAGCGAAGCTCCGCTCGCGCCGTTCTACGGCGTGGTGGCGGCGAGCGTCTGGTACGGCGGCATCGTGGGTGGGCTTGCGGCCACCGCCCTCTCCCTCATTGCCTACAGCGTGATCGTCCTGCCTCCTCTCGGTTCCTGGTCGCTGACGCACAACGATATCCCCCGCATCGTCTCGTTCCTGATCTTCGCCCTGCTCATTTCACTGCTTGGAATCAGCCGCGACCGGGCCGAAGCGGAGCTGCGTGGCAGCGAGCGCCGCCTGCGCACCATGCTGGAGACCGCCAATGAAGGCATCTGGCTGGTCGACCGCGATGGGCGGACACGGTATGCCAACGACCGCATGGCAGCGATGCTTGGGGTTGACCCGGACCGCATCGCGACAGCAACAGTTTTCGAGTACGTCTTCCCGGACGATCTGCCCGATGCGAAGCGCCGCTTCTCGAGCCTGCTGGCGGGACAGCCGGCTGAATTCGATTTCCGCCTGCGGCGCGCAAATGGCCAGGAGATATCCGTTCTCGTCGGCTCGAGCCCGGTGCGCGACGGGACAGGACGCGTCGTTGGCGCCCTTGGCTTTCTGAGTGACGTCACCGCCCGACGCGGCGTGGAGGAGGCGCTGAGCCGCGCCAACGAACGCTATGCCCTGGCCGTCGACGCGGTCCAGTCGATGATCTTCGAATGGGATGTCGGAACCGGCGAAGTCGACCGCAGCGTGGGTCTCCTTTCGCTGACCGGCTTTCGCCCCGACGAGGCCGTGCCCAACCGGGAATGGTGGATCGCCCGCGTTCACCCCGAAGACGTGGGGATTGCGCGCGCCCTCGATCTTCCGCGCGAGTGCAATGGCGACCGGTACGAGCGCCAATACCGGCTGCGCCACCGGGATGGGCGGTGGAGGACGGTCTGGGAGCAGGGCCGGGTGGTGCGGGACGAGCGGGGCCAGATCGCGCGGGTTATCGGCAGCGTCACCGACATCTCCGGCCGGACGGCGGCCGAGGAGGCGCTGCGCCTGCTGAACGAGGCCGGACGCGTGCTTTCTTCCTCGCTCGACTATGAGGAGACATTGCAGCGGGTGGCAGGGCTCGCCGTCCCCGCCCTGGCGGACTGGTGCTTCGTCGATCTGCTGGAGGATGGCGCCGTGCGGCGGGTAGCCGTGGCCAGCACGGAGACAGACGCGGAGCGGCTCGCGCCAGCACCGGCTGATTGGCCGCTCTTGCCACGCGTGCGCGGCCCAATGATGCAGGTCATCGAGTCGGGATTCCCAGTCCTGATCGAACGCGTTGGGCCAACCACCTTCGAGGATGCGGTCCAGGACCCGGACATTCAGCGCATTCTGGCGGCGTCGGAGATCATCTCCTTCATCAGCGTGCCGCTGGCCGCGGGCGGGCAGACCCACGGCGCCCTGAGCTTGCTGACCACCGACCGCTCGGACCGCCTCCTCGACCAAGCCAACCTGCAATTGGCCTGGCAACTGGCCGGCCAGGCCGCGGTCGCGATCCAGCATGCGCGGCTCTTCCGGGACGCCCAGACGGCGGAGGATCGTTATCGCGGGCTCTTTGAAGGGACCAAGGATGGCATTATGGTCGTCGGCCAGGATGGCTCCTGCCTCGATGCCAACGTGGCCCTGATTGAAATGACGGGCTACAGCCGCGACGATCTGGTTGGCAACCCGGCATCGCTCATTGTGCGCGGCGGGCCGTGGTCCGGCCAGGAGCAGGACCGCCTGCTGCAAGAAGGGCAATGGCGTGGTGAGTTCGAGCTGAGCCGCCAGGACGGTTCGCTGCTGACCGTCGAATCGTGGATCACCCGGGTGTCGCTGCCGATTGGCCGAGTGTTTGTCGGCGTCCTGCGTGATGTCTCGGAGCGGAAGCGGTTCGAGCGCATGCAGGAAGAGTTCCTCTCGTCACTTGCCCACGACCTGAAAAACCCGCTGACGGCCCTGCGCGGTCAGGCGCAGCTCATGCTGCGGCGCCTGCGGCGTGGCGAGCCAGCCAACTCGGAGCGGTTTGTCACCGGGCTGGAGAGCATCGACGCCGCCGGGGTGCGAATGACCCGGCTGCTTGACGAATTGACCGATGTCACGCGCTTGCGCGCGGGCCAGGAGATCGATCTCGACTTGACGCCGACCGACCTGGTTGAGCTGGCGCGGCGTACCACCGCCGAGTACCAGCGGACCACCGAACGCCATCGGCTCGAGCTGAGGACGGAGACCGACGCGCTGACCGGATTGTGGGACGGCCCGAGGCTGGAGCGCGTGATCGGCAACCTGCTGGTCAATGCCATCAAATACAGCCCGCGCGGCGGCGAAATCACCGTCCACGTCCGCCGCGACGATTCCGGCTCCGGGGAGGCGGTGCTCAGCGTGACCGACCGCGGCGTGGGGATACCAGAAGGGGACCGGGAGCGGATCTTCGAACGCTTTCAGCGCGCGGGCAACGTGGAGCGCTTTGCCGGCAGCGGCATCGGCCTGGCCGGTGCGCGCCGCATCGTCGAGTTGCACGGCGGCACGATCTCGGTGACGAGCAGGGAAGGCGAAGGAAGCACGTTCACAGTCCGTCTGCCGATTGCCGCGGCCGACGCCTGACGAGGACCACTCACGCCGGCACAGCCCGCTCCTCCGGTCAGTTTCGCGGGAACCCGTCATACTTGCTGGCAGACAGAGGAGCCGCCATGACCTCATCTGCCGCCGCGCCGCACTGCCGGAATGGCCTCCTGACCGCTCGTTTCGCCCACGTCTCTCCGTGGCGAACAGCGCTGCTGCTCCATGCCCTTGCCGCTCTGCTATGGATCGTGCTCCCAGCGTCGGCACAGACCGATGGCGCGAATGCAAGCCCTCGGGTTTACATTGCCCCGATATCCGGCCCAATCGATCTCGGGCTGGCGCCCTACCTGAGCCGGGTGCTAGAGGAAGCCGAGGCGGCGGGCGCCGACGCGGTGCTGGTGCCGATTGACACCCCCGGTGGGCGCCTGGACGCGGTCCTGCAGATGCGCGACGCGCTGCTCGGCAGCGAGGTGCCAACGATCGCGTTTGTCGACCGCGTGGCCTTTTCTGCCGGCGCCCTGATTGCCATCGCCTGCGACGAGATCTACATGGCCCCCGGCGCGGTGATGGGCGCGGCCACTCCGGTCGACGGGGCCACCGGGGACGCCGCTGAAGAGAAGATCATCTCGGCCGTGCGCACCACCTTCAAAGCGACAGCCGAGGCGCGCGGGCGCGATCCCCTGGTGGCGGAAGCAATGGTCGACCCGGACGTGGCGATCGCCGGGTTGGTGACGCGTGGCGACCTGCTGACCTTGACGGCCAACGAGGCGCTGGCCTGGGGCTACGCCGAGGGCATCGTCAACAGCCAGGCGGAGGTGCTGGCCGCGGCGGGGCTGCCGGAGGCAACTCGTGTCGAGACGTCGCCCAGCCTGCCCGAGCACCTGGTTCGGTTCATTACCGATCCGGCCATCTCGACCGTGATCATTGCCCTGGGCGTGCTCCTGCTGATCGGCGATCTCTTCATCGAGGGGTTTGGCATCGCCGGAGCTGCTGGCCTGACCCTGCTGGCCCTCTTCTTCTGGGGTCATTATCTGGCCGGGCTCACCGGCCTGGAGGACATTGCCCTCGTCGTCCTGGGACTGCTGCTCATCGCTGGAGAAATCCTGGTCGTGCCCGGGTTCGGCGTCCCCGGCGTGCTCGGCCTGGCGGCGCTGCTGGGCGGGCTCTTCCTGGCCATGGTGGGGCGCGACGTCGCATCACCGGCTGGCCTCGAACAGGCGGCCTTCACG